>NZ_CP038255.1:635833-937500 GCF_004564135.1 Terasakiella sp. SH-1
CAGGGCGCATAACCCAAGAAGTGTCTTTTTCATCATAACCTCTTTGTTAAAGTTTAGCTGTCCCAGCTCGCAAATGTCTTGGTGTCTTTATGTACACGTGCGAGGTAGGTTTTGGTTTCTGCATAAGGCAGATGGGCTTGCAGATGCTTGTAGATGGCATCGGCATCCATCTGGTTAATTTTTTGAATGGCAGGGCGGAGTTTCATTTTCCCGGTGAAGGCTTTGGCAACATTGCCTGCTCCGGTGTTATAGGCGGAAATCACCAGATATTGCCGGGCGGTTTCATTGGTTACTTTGCCGAAATAGCGGGTGTTGAGCAAATGAAGGTAAGTTGCCCCCAACATGATATTTTCATAGGGGTCATATAAAACATCCGGCCCCGGTGTAGCTTCGTGCCCCAAAAGATAGCTATAGGCTTCTTTTCCGCCGCTGGTGGCAACCAGTTGCATCAGCCCCATGGCATTGGCGTGGGAACGTGCACGGGGGTTAAAAGAGCTTTCGTTTTTGATCACCGACAGGATCAGAGAGCGGGGCAGCATATATTTTTGTGCGGCTTCCAAAATCGGACCGCGCAGGGCCTGTGCGCTCAGTTGATCGCGGTTTTTGCGCAAGGGAATCGTGATACGGGAAAGCTGGGCACGTTTGCCTTTGCTTAACGCCACATTGCGTTTGATAAATTTGGGGCGTACACGTGGGGCAACTAATGTGGAGAGTTCGCGTGGGCGTTTCCATTGAATGGTGGCGTCTTGTTTGGGGCGCTTCCAGCTGCTGCGTGGGCGTTTTTCACGGGGCTGGTCTTGAACAATATTTTCCTGGCGTTGCCAGAACTGGTCGGATTTTTCTTTCAGTTTTTTGCGCAGTAAGGCACGTTCGTCCAACTGGCTGCTGTCTTCCATGAGAATTTCCTGAAAGTCCCCGAAAAGGTCCTTTTCTTCCTTATCAAGACCTTCGATGGACATTTCCCCGCGTTCATAATCCACAATAATCCGGCTGGTTTTATCCTTGTTATAGCCAACCCAGACTTTGGGTTCGGGCAGTTGGCGACTGTCCCCCCAGATGTCGGCCAGCTCACGGTCCAGTTCTTCAACTCCTTCACGCAAGGCTTTATCAAAGGCTGCATCTGTTTTTTGGAAGGTTTGTTCAAACTGGCTATCTATTTTATCCAGCCAGTCTGCTTGTGCCCAGCCTAGTGCAGGGATAGCGACTGCGCAAGCAAGGGTGCCACAAAGTAAACGATATGAAAAACGGGAACGCGTCATAGGCTTTAATCCAGTGCGACAATCATGCGGCCTTGCTTGACAGCATCCAGAGTGCGGATTTTATCGCTATCGTTATTGGAGACAACGATCTGGTTTTCCGCTGTGATGCGCAGGGCTTTGATGATTTTGGGGCTTGGGCCGCTGATCTCCAGTTGTTTGGCTTTTTCAACAGACTTGGCATAGTGGATCAGGCCCTTATCGACAATTGTGTTTTCTGCAACGGTATCTTGGGAATAAATGATGGTCCCGCTTTCATTGACCACTTCCGGGCTCAGTGCAGGCAGATACATGGCTTGTTCCAGATCAATAATCACGGCACTTGTGTCTGTGGAAGGCGGTGTTTTTTGTGTTGTAGGGGAGGATTTAAGGCCAAGGGTCGCTTTGGTCAGGTTTTCAGGTGTGGCCTGACAGGTCGGGGAAATACAGACCCGCAAGGTCACTTCGGCCATCACAACTTCGCCACGGCGGCTGGATTTGTCTTTATGCCAGCTGATTTTTTCATCAATGGTTTGTGCCCCTTTCAGGGTGCCTTTAATGCGTGTTGCTGCACGGGTGTCTCCTGCGCCATGTGTGCCAATGGTGGTTAAGCCGGTTAGACGAATGCCTTTAATCGTTTCCAGCAGGCGGGCCTGTGCAGTGGTACGTGCGGCCTGTTTGGCCATGAGTTCTTCTTGAATGCGATTGCCCATATAGCGTGATGTGCCTTGCCCGGTGGCTTCAACGTAGCCTTCAGACCAGTCTGTCAGGGCATGCTTGCCTGCTTCAACCCAGCCGTCTTGGGCAAGGGCAAGGCAGGAAAAGGCCATGGTAAAGGCGGCTGTGATCAACGGCAATTTCATCAGGGTTTCCTCAAACGGGCTGGAAGGTTTAGGGGCGGGGAAGAGTGGGACCCTTCCCCAAAGAAGGGCTGCTTACCACTTACTGCCATCGTTATAATAACGGCTGCGGCGTTTGTTCACTTTGGAAATGTTGAATTCCTTGCCCTGATAACGTACCCGGCCAGACATGCCGAGATATTCAAGCGCACGCACCAGATTGCGTTTCAACTTGGCCGTATGCAGGCGTGTTTTATAGACATATTCGTGGGTGCGCCCGTGAGAGCCTGCTGGGCGGTGATCCACATAACAGGAAAATTTCGCCAGAATGACATCTTCGATATCCAGCATTTCCTGTTCTGTGAAGTTTTGGAAGTTGAGGAAAACATCCTGAACACGGCCACGACAACCATCATTTCCACGGCGGCGCGCCATATCTTTGGTGGAACCGTTGCCATAGCCATCGCGATCATCATAATCGTCACGGTCATCATAGCCGTAGTCAACTTCATCGCCCAGTTTCTGGACCAGAACATCGGCCACATCACGGGCCAGCAGGCGGGCATTATCCCCGACAGTTTCCAAAATACATTCGCGATTACAATTGACCGGGGCACGGAAGTTACGCGGGGAAGAAACTTCAAAGTTCCCCATGCGGCGACCGGAATGGACATCAAGGAGACGACCGGACAAACGGGTGCGAACCTTGGTGGTATAATCCAGACGTTCTGCGCTGGCATAAATTTCAAAAAGAACGACAATATCAATGGGTGGGCGGGTGATAGAACGGGCCACATCAATCAGTTCTGCATCGCTGCGCCGTGAACGCCCTTGCGCATAATCATCCAGTGAGACAGCCGTTTCATCATAGACATCAAAGCCATCGGCATTCATGGCTTCGGCCAGTTCGTTCAGGACACGGCGAAAAACACGACTGTCACGCGGAATGGCATCTTGGTCATTATCTTCACCCATGATCATCAGATAAGGCAGTTCGGCTGCCTGTGATTTGTTTGACAGCAGGACGGTTGCACATAGCAAGCTGAAGGCTGCAATCATGAAGGTTGTGGTCAGGCGTTTCATTCTATTCCCCTAAAATAAAAGCAATTATTCAAACATTGGATCATCAAATTGATACGTCAGGTTGCGGCCCTTTATCCTGAACTCAAATGGAATATCCTGAGAACTCAGCAAGCTGGATATTTCTGTGTTCAAGGTTGAAGGTTTCAACAAAGACCAATAGGAAAGGGTTAGGGCATTTTTTTTCTGCCCTGCCAATTTATGGCGCACATAACCGCTGAGGTTTGCCAGATCCGTTTCAAGATATTTGATGGTTTTTGCATCAAATTTTGAAAAATGGATCTCGTAGCGCTGTCCCTCTTCATAGACTTCTTTTTTGATGTTTTTGATTAAGGCCGCAGCGACTTGGGCACTGGGGCCATAAATATGATCTTTGGCTTCATTAATAATGGCGGCACGATTATTTTTTTCATCGCGTGTCCAGTTTGCCATGTCGAAATTGATTTCTTCGCGTGCAAGGGAGCGATTGCTGGCAACGTCAAGGCTTTCCAAACGTAGAACATAAGGTGCGTTGCGGCCTTTAAGGATTTCAACAAAGATAATGAAATTGGCCTTGGCTCGCCTTGCCCGTTTCAGGTTGTTTTTACGGTCTGTATGGCGGTAGTGATCTCGTCCGGCCTGACGTGTGGCTTCAAAGTCCAGTGTTTCGAAACGAAAGTCTTCGCGTAACGTGCTTTCAACACTTTCTGTTAAGAGGCGGAAATCATCACTCAGGCTGGAGATCGAATCAAAATCTTCGTCCAGACCTGCGACCAAAACCCGTGGGTGTGCAGCCATTTTCATCAGGGTGGACAGGGCCTCTGTACTGTCTTCCAATGATTTTTCATCAACTTCGGCATCAATGGTGATATCAACCATACCACTGGGATCAACCGTTTTGTGAAGGACTTTATAGGAACGCACAAACCCTTTTGTATGGCTCAGGATTTGTTGGCGCACGACCTGAAAGTTTTCAACCAGTGTATTGTTTTCAATGGATGTTCCCAAGCTCATTTCCACGGCTTGACGCAGGGCATTGTTCAGGGCCTGACGCTGGTTACTGCCTTGGGCACTGACTTCAATAGCCTGTGTACTGTAAAGGGGGAGCAGGGTTAAAAGTGCGGCTGTGGGCAACAAAAGAAAAGGGCGTTTCATGATCTATAAACCTGACGATAAAACAATTGTGTCTGTTGCCTTCATCTATGAAAGGGGCAGAGGGATTATTCTTTAAAAAGGACGTTATCATGTCTTTTTACACGTTAAAAGATATCTTTGGTGCAGGAGTTTGTTTTTTATGACAAATTCACAATAAAAAAACCGCAAGGCATGAACCTTGCGGTTTTTAAAAGAAAAGCTGTGCTCAGCTTTGTCGCTTATTTGTTCTCTTTCAAATAAGCGATGACGTTTTTACGGTCTTTTTCTTTTTTCAGTTTGAAAGTCATTTTGGATTTAACTTTCTTGCCAGCTTGTGCAGACAGGTACTTGGACGGGTCTTTCAGGTATTCCATCAGAGCAGCATCGTCCCAAGTCAGGTTGCCAGCGGCAGCCATGTAACCTTTAGAGTATTTGTAGCCTTCAGCGGAACCGCCAGACTGACCAACAACACCAAACAGGTTCGGGCCTACTTTGTGTTTGCCGCCTTGCTCGATTGTGTGGCAAGACTTACATTTTTTAAATACTTTAGCGCCCTTTTTTGCATCGCCATGACCGTCTGCCAGTGCAGAACCGCCAGCAAATGCTACCATGCCAGCTACGGCCAGTGCTAGAACCTTACGCATAGTTATTCTCCTAAGCTTAGAATACTGTGAATCGATCGACGACATATTATCAAGCCAATCGGGTTTGGCAATACCTTTAACTCGCTATTTTCACGTTTTTAAAGGTATATTCTGTTTTTCTGAAGTTCCTCCTTTCTCCTGATGTAAATACATCCGATTCTCTGAGTTTGTTATGGAGAGCTTAGAGGGCGTTTTTTGTATTAATGGACCAATTCATTAATCGCATGGACTAATTTTCTGGGGTCAAACGGTTTGGCAAAAAAATGATCGACATTCAGGCTGCGTGAAATTTCTTCTTCACTTAAACGATCTTTCATTTGGCCGGAAACGGCAATGATAGGCATGCGGCGACAAATCTTCGAGATGGTTTCAATACCGCCACTGTACGGCATGAACAGGTCGACGATGGCCAGATCAAAATCTTGTTTTTGGATCATATCCATCGCTTCGATACCATTGCGTGCCAAAGTGACATGGAAGTCATAAGCTTCCAGAAATAGCTTTGTGCTATCAAGGATCTGTGGATCGTCATCGACGAGCAGAACGCTAACCATAGGATATTGCCGTTAAACTATAAATTACATGAAACGGCATCTATGATATTTCAGATTTTACTGATTTTAATCACCCAAATGGGGGAGAAGCTTTTAGGTCGTAAACTCATAAAATAGACTTGCTTTGGTTTCCCTAAAATATAGGCAAGACAAGGCAAAGGCTTGCAGGAAGTACTTGTACTTTCAAAAGACTTTAACGCAGTAATGCCTATATTTTAGGGAAATCCCGTAAGGGACGGGATGTATTTGAGGATAGAGCTGCGTTATAAAACCCTTAAAGTGCTCGCACTTCTGCGGGTTTCATGCCTTGTCTATCCTCAAATACATCTCCGCCAAACAAGTCTATTTTATGAGTTTACGCCCTAGTATTCATCCCGTTCTTTGCCGAGTTCGCTCATTTCCTGCCAGGTTTGGCGGGTTTTGAGGAAGCTGTTTAAATCTTCCCATGTTTCGCGGAAAGTCTGGTTACGTCGGGCTTCTTCTGCCAGTACATCGTTCCAGGCATCTTTCAGGGGCTCAAGGATATAGGCTGGCAGTTTCTGTAATTTTACATCCTGTTTTGCCAGTTCCCCTAATCCGTCGATTTGTTTTTGGGCGGCTTTGGCATGGCTTAAGGCTGTATGTTGATCACAGGATGTTTTCAACAGGGATTTTCGTTCCTGATCCAGCTTTTTCCATGTTTTTGCATTGATCAACAGTAACAGGGGCTGCCCTTGATTTTGCCAGCCAGGATAATAATAATTTTGGGCAAAACGCCTATAATCGGATTTGGCGTCCATTTCCGGACTGGAGAACACAGCACCGTCCAGTTTATCTTGATCAAAGGCCCCCATGACCTCTTCCGGTGTGATGGGAGAGACAACGGCCCCCGCTTTTGCCCAGACTTTTGCACCAAGACCGGAGATGCGAATACGCAAGTTCTGAATATCTTCGCTGCTATTGAATTCTTTCACAAACCAGCCGCTGGATTCGGCAGGCAGGAAACCACAGACAAGCGGGTGGAGGTTATGAGCGGACAGAATCTCCCGAAGTCTTTTTACACCGTTGCCCGCTTGTAGCCAGGCCAGTGTCTCTTCGGGTTTAGGGCCAAAGGGAATGGCGGAAAACAGGGAAAGGGCAGGTTCTTTGTCAACAGCGATATCGGCTGTGGCAAAGAGTGCATCAATACGGCCCAGAGCGACGGCTGCAAATAAACGATCCGATGCGATCACATCCTTGGCAGGCAGAACCGGCAAGATCATTTTTTCACCAGATAAAATTTGCAGCTGTTTGGCAAATTCACGTGCCTGTATGGCGACATTGGGGCGATCTGAGGGGAATGGCGGGGCTGAGCGCCAATGAATGGCATCACCTTGTTGTAAGGAGGCCAGAACCGCAGGCGTAACGCTGCTTCCTTTTTCAAGGTCGCGTTCACTTAAAACAGCTTTGGAGGCCGCATGGGTCTTAATTTTCGGTGTGAGAATGGTGACGCCCAAGACCACACCAATAACAAGGCCGATTACAAGACCGATGACAATATTGCGCATTTTTCTCGTCCATTATCCTTGTTCACAAGACTGAGCCGTGGGCAAAGAAACTAGCTCAAGCAATTTAAAACGGCAAGCTCTTGTAATTCATCGGGACTCTCCCAAGCTGCAATAAGGTGGAATTGATAATGTATGGAGCTGATTATGGCACGCTTTGTAAAAGTTCTTATGTGTGTTTGTTTTGTATCTTTTACCCTTTCAGGGCAGGTACAGGCCAAGGTCGTGGGTGAAGAAATCAAATATCATGTTGATGGGCAGGAATTTACCGGATATCTCGCCTATGATGACCGGATGGAAGGCGCAAGGCCCGGTATACTGGTTGTTCATGAATGGTGGGGGCATAACCCTTACGCCCGCAAACGTGCTGAAATGCTGGCCGCACTTGGCTATACAGCGTTGGCCTTGGATATGTATGGTACAGGCAAACTGGCCCAGCACCCCAAAGATGCCAAGGCTTTTATGATGGCAACAGTTTCAAATATGGAAGTGGCTGAAAAACGTTTTGACGCCGCCCATGCGTTATTGAAAAGCCTGACGGTTGTAAATGAAAAGAAAACAGCTGCACTTGGTTATTGTTTTGGCGGCGGGATGGTTTTACATGCAGCCAGAACAGGACGTGATTTAAAAGGGGTGGTCAGTTATCACGGTTCTTTAAAAGCCAAAACAAAGGCAATGCCCGGTAAGGTAAAGGCAAAAATACGTGTCTTTAACGGGGCTGATGACCCTTTTATCAAGGCTGATCATATTACGGCTTTTCAGCAGGAAATGAAGGGTGCAGGTGTGGATTATGATTTTGTCAATTATGCCGGGGCTGTGCATAGTTTCACCAATCCTGAGGCAGATAAATTTGCAACAAAATTCAAAATGCCCGTGGGGTATAATGCACAGGCTGATGCGGATAGCTGGATGCGGACACGGGCTTTTTTGCAGGATTTATTTGCACAGTAACTTGTGATGGGCGGGACTTCGGCTTATCTAGGCTGCACTTGATTGTATTTTAATGCCGAAGGGATAGTGAACTGTGGCCCAAAACCCGCGTCTGATGGATCGCCCAAAAAGCAAGAACCTGAATGTTCTGGTTCGTCTGTTTTCATTTCTTAAGCCTTATAAAGGGCGTGTCGTTCTGGCCTTTATTGCACTGAGCACAGTGGTTGTCGCGACTTTGGGGTTGGGCCAGGGGTTACGCCAGCTTATTGATACGGGCTTTAGTGCGCAAAATCCCGATGCCTTGGATACGGCTCTGATGATGTTGGTGGGACTGTCGGTTGTTATGGCAGTTGGGACCTTTGTGCGGTTTTACATGGTGTCCTGGATCGGGGAGCGCGTGGTTGCCGATATTCGTCAAGCTGTGTTTCAACGTATCCTGTCTTTGGACAGTGCTTTTTTTGAAGTCACCAAAACTGGGGAAATCCTGTCGCGTTTAACAACGGATACCACCTTGTTACAATCGGTTATTGGTTCCAGTGCATCCATGGCCTTGCGCAATATCATGAATTTAATCGGCGGTATTGTGATGTTGTTTATCACCAATGTAAAGCTGACCGGGCTGGTTTTACTGGTGGTGCCTTTGGTGGTGATCCCGATCATTTTTTATGGCCGCAAGGTGCGCAAGCTTTCCAAAGAAAGTCAGGACAGGGTGGCCGATGTCGGGGCTTATGCCGAAGAAAGTATCAATGCTATGTCCACCGTTCAGGCATTTACCCATGAGCAGGAAGATTCCAAACGCTTCTTTGGGGAAGTTACAGGGGCGTTTGATGCTGCCATTCGTCGTATTCAGGCGCGTTCCATCCTGACCGCAACAGTGATTTTGCTGGTTTTTGGCGCCATTGGTGCGGTGTTGTGGGTTGGCGGGCGCGATGTCATGGAAGGTGTCATCAGCGGTGGTGAACTTGCCGCCTTTTTATTTTATGCCACGATGGTTGCCTTTAGTGTCGGTGTGATCAGTGAGGTCATGGGCGAATTACAGCGCGCTGCCGGGGCAACAGAACGTCTTGTTGAATTGCTGGATACTGAAAGTCAGGTCAGTGCCCCACAAAATCCGGTTGCTTTACCTGATTACCATGAAGGAGGGGTGAAATTTGATACTGTGAATTTCCGCTATCCTTCCCGCCCGGATATTGCAGCGTTAACGGAGGTTTCGCTTACTATTGCACCGGGGGAGACGGTGGCTTTGGTGGGGCCAAGCGGGGCAGGTAAAACCACACTGATGCAATTGATGTTGCGTTTTTATAATCTGGATTCCGGCTCTGTTGAGATCGACGGGGTGGATATTGCCCATGCTGATCCGGTTGAAGTCAGAAAGCGCATGGCCTTGGTTCCGCAAGACCCGGTGATTTTTTCCGCCAATGCCTGGGAGAATATCCGCTATGGCCGACCCGAAGCCAGTGACGAAGACGTACGGGCCGCAGCCGATGCAGCACAGGCAACAGAATTTCTGGAAAAACTGCCCGATGGGTTTGATACGTTTCTGGGGGAAAAGGGGACGCGCCTGTCAGGTGGGCAGCGTCAGCGTTTGTCTATTGCCCGTGCATTATTACGTGATCCGTCAATCTTGTTATTGGATGAAGCCACCAGTGCACTGGATGCGGAAAATGAACGGATTGTGCAACAGGCTCTGGATCGTTTAATGGTTGGGCGCACGACCTTGATCATTGCACACCGTTTAGCCACTGTGGTGAATGCAGATCGGATTTGTGTGATTGATCAGGGCTGCATTAAGGCCATTGGCACCCATCAGGAGCTTTTAGAAAACAGCGAACTTTATGCCAAGCTTGCAAAGTTGCAGTTCTCCGCCGATATGACACAATAGGAACTTCATTGCGCTGAAAGGGCTGGTTATGCGAACGGCTTTTATTTTCTGTTTTGTTTTCTTGCTGAATGCTCAAGCACAGGCTCAAAGCGAGAAACTTACCCTGAAAAGTCTAATCGCGCAGTTTAATACGGTTGTTTTTGTCCATGAACATGGCAAAAATGGACGTGAGCCCAAACCCTTGATTAAGTGGAACCGCCCGATTGTTTATTCTCCATCTGGCACATTGACGCGTGATCAGGTCGAGAAGTTTTTCACTTTGATGAAACGGATCAAACGCTTGACCAACCTGAACATGCGCATGGCAAAAAAAGGGGAAAAGGCCAATTTGATCATTACCTATCTGCCGAAAAAAGCATTGGCGAGAAAGGCCAAGCCGGGGATTAATTGTTTTGGTAAAATCAGTGTGGATAAAAAGAGTTTTGAGATCATTGGGGCCAAAGCTTATATTCCATCGGACCGTCCCGATAAAACCGATCATTGCTTGATTGAAGAAACAGTACAGCTGTTTGGGCTGACCAATGACAGTACGGTCCTTAAAAAATCCATGTTTTATGAACATTCCAAACGCACGAGCCTGTCGGTTTCTGACCAGATTTTGCTCAAAGGTCTGTATGACCCCCGTTTAAAGGCTGGTATGAAGCGCGAAGATGCCCAGCCAATGGTGCGCAAGGTTCTTTTTGATATTGTTCAAAAGGCCAGCAAGAAGAAAAATAGATAGGATCAACTGGCGTTTCTTATCGTAAAAGAGCAGGAAAATATTGCCTCTTGATGGGGTGTTGTAACCACAGGTATAGTTAAAGAAAAAGAGGTCAGAAGGGCCTCATCTCTACGCCTTTGAGGGAATTACTCATTTTTATTGACAGAAAGTCATCGGAGTTATTCATATGACACAGCCATATCAACAACATACAGATGCTAAGCAAAACCCTGGCGTTTTGATCGGTTCGGCAGAACTTGAAAAGTTTTTGCAGTTTGTCGAAAAAATTTCACGCACAAATGATGATAAAAAGCTTGAGGTAAAATAGGCTCAAGCCCAAAAAACTCTTTTTCCTGTGGTCAAATATGTGAAATAAGCAGACCCTCATCATGGTCGGGCCGAAAAAAAGAGTGAAAAATGATAAAAATCTGGAATTGGTTCTGGACGAAAAGTAACCGTTATACGTTTGCTTGCGCACTCTTTGTGATTGGCGTGGTGTGCTGGGGTGGTTTTCACATGGCGCTGGATTATACCAATCAGACGGAATTCTGCATTTCATGTCATGAGATGAAGGATAATGTTTATGAAGAATATAAACGCACCGTCCATTATCAAAACCCTTCAGGCGTGCGTGCTGGCTGTGCTGATTGTCATGTCCCTAAAGACTGGGGGGCAAAGCTGGTTCGTAAAATCAAGGCCACAGGCGAGCTTTACGGCGCAATGATCGGGAAAATTGATACGAAAGAAAAATTCAACGCTCATCGTATGGACATGGCGCGCAAGGTTTGGAACCAAATGCGTGAAAATGGCTCACAAGAATGTAAAAATTGCCATTCTTATGAGGCCATGCATCTGGATAAACAAGGCGAAAATGCCCAAAAATTTATGCGCCCTGCTGCCCAAAAAGGGGAAGCCTGCATTGATTGCCACAAAGGGGTGGCACACCGTTTACCCAATTTGTTCAAAACCTATGACCAATGGGAAGAAGAGTTTGAAGCAGTGAAAGCCATGGGCGATGATGCACAGATTACTAAAGCCAAAGAGACTTATGTGGCGAATTTATGGGAAGTCGACTGTGGACTGTGCCATGCCCTTTATGACCCTAAAGACTATAGCGCTGATGATTGGACCGGCCATATGAAAGTGATGGAACGCTATACCAGCTTAAATGAAAAACAATTTGGCTTGGTGCTGGAATATTTGCATAAATAACCCATGTGCAATCGGGGAAGTTTCTGTTTATGAAATTCATTTGGGCAATGATGGTGGGCTTGGTCTGGCATGTCTCGGCGTGGGCCGGGTCGGTGCATGTGGCCGTGGCGTCCAATTTTACGGCCCCGATGAAAGAGATCGCCCATGTTTTTGAAAAAGAGACCGGGCATCGGGTGATTGTCAGTTTTGGCTCCACAGGGAAGCTTTATGCACAAATCCTGCATGGGGCGCCTTATGAGGTGTTTTTAGCGGCTGATCAACACCGCCCCCGCTTGGCTGAAGAAAAGGGACTGGCTGTTCAGGGAACCCGCTTTACCTATGCGCTGGGCCGTTTGGCCCTTGTGCCTCAGATTGATTTGAAGGTTGAGAAATTTTCCAAACTTGCGATGGCAAACCCGAAGACAGCACCTTATGGTCAAGCCGCTCAAGCCACCTTGCAGGCACTGGGGGTGTATGATCAGCTCAAGGATAAACTGATTTTTGGGGAAAATATTGCCCAAACTTACCAATTCAGCCAAAGCAGCCCGCAGATTGTCGGCCTTGTTGCCTTGTCACAGGTGAAGGGCCAAAAAGATATCTGGGTTGTGCCTGAAAAATTGCATCAACCGATTGCTCAGGATGCCGTCCTGTTAAAAGAAACAACGCTGGGCAAAGCTTTTCTTGCTTATCTGCAAGGGACGCAGGCAAAGGCCATCATCACCCATTATGGTTATGGGGGCTGATGTGCTGGAAACCATTCTCCTTACTTTGAAACTTGCGGGTTTAACTACCCTTATCTTATTGCTGTTGGGGACGCCACTGGCGTGGTGGTTGGCGAGGTCTGAGGCATGGTTTAAAGAAGCAATTGGCGCAGTGGTGGCTTTGCCGCTTGTCCTGCCCCCGACCGTGTTGGGTTTTTATCTGCTGATTGCACTGGGGCCGCATAGTCCAGTGGGACAATTGGCAACGTCCCTGTTTGGGCAGAGCTTGCCTTTTAGTTTTGCAGGTTTGGTCGTTGGTTCTGTTGTTTACTCCTTGCCGTTTGTTGTCCAGCCTGTGCGCAATGCCTTTGAAGCCATTGGTCATAAACCGTTGGAAGCCGCAGCGACCTTGCGCGCTTCACCACTGGATGCCTTTTTAAATGTGGCCTTGCCCTTGGCCCGACCAGGCTTGTTAACCGGGGCGGTCTTGGGGTTTGCTCATACGGTGGGGGAATTTGGCGTGGTCTTGATGATCGGGGGGAATATCCCCGGTGAAACCAAGGTGCTGTCCATTGCCATTTATGATCATGTGGAAAGTTTGGAATGGATGCAGGCTCATGTTTTATCCGCAGGCATGTTGGTCTTTAGCTTTTGTGTGATCCTGATCATGATGGTTCTGGAAAAACGTTTGAGACGGGGGCGGGTATGAGCAAGATTTCCGCACGTTTTCAAACCCAGCTGGATCAATTCGCCTTGGATGTGGATGTTCATATTCCGGAAAAAGGGGTAACGGCCCTGTTTGGGCAGTCGGGCTGTGGTAAAACAACAGTACTGCGCTGCCTTGCCGGGCTTCATCGTGTTGAGACAGGCTTTCTTCAGGTAGGGGAGGAGGTCTGGCAGGATGACCATACCTTTGTCCCCCCTCATAAACGTGCCATTGGCTATGTTTTTCAGGATGCTAATTTGTTTGATCATCTCTCTGTCAAGGGCAACCTGCGTTTTGGTTATAAACGGGCCAAGACCCAACAAGATGGGCTGGATTTTGATGAGGTTGTGAACCTGTTGGGGCTTACTTCTTTATTAGAGCGTAGCCCCTCGCACCTTTCTGGGGGGGAGCGTCAACGCGTCGCCATTGCGCGTGCGCTGCTTAATGCACCCAAGATGTTGTTGATGGATGAACCGCTCAGTGCGCTGGATCGCTTTAGCAAGGATGAAATTATTCCTTATCTGGAAAAGCTTAATGACGTGCTGTCCATTCCCATTGTCTTTATTTCCCATGATACGGACGAGGTGGAACGGCTGGCTGATCATATGATCCTGATGGAAAAAGGGCAGGTGCGCGCAAATGGCCCTTTGTTGGATATTCTTGCTGACCCCAGCCTATTCATTGCCAAAAGCTCTAAAACCGCCAGTGTGTTTGAGGCTGTTATTGAAGGCTTTGAGAGTCAGGACCAACTTTCGACACTCCGGCTCAGTGGGGCACAGCTGCTGGTCCCCGGTTATGTGGGGGAGATTGGGGAAAAGCGCCGGGTGCGGATTTTGGCAACCGATGTCAGTCTGGCTGTTGAAAAGCCATCTAAAACAACCATTTTGAATGTTTTGCAGGCCAATATTTGTGATATTCATGCGGTGGATGAGGCACGGGTCAATATTGTTTTATGTTTGGGTGAAGAGATGCAGGCCCGCTTGATTGCCCGTATTACCACGCGTTCGCTCCATAGTTTTGGCTTTGAAGTCGGGCAGACGGTTTATGCACAGGTCAAGGGTGTCTCTATGGTCAAGCGCAGGGGGCTGAAATGAGTGAAATTTACGGTGTGTTGCTGGCGGGTGGCCTTGCCCGACGTATGGGCGGTGGAGATAAAGGCTTTCGCACGGTTGATGGGGTGCCGCTTATTGAACGGGTGCTGGCAACCATTACTCCTCAGGTCAAGGAGCTGGTGATCAACGCCAATGGGGAGGCCAGCCGTTTTGATCATTTAGGGCTTCCTGTGGTATCAGACAGTGTGGAAGGGTTCATTGGACCATTGGCCGGGGTGTTGGCGGGAATGGACCATTTCAAAGGGCAAGGCGATTGGCTGTTATCTGTCCCAACAGATACGCCCTTTTTACCGGATGATCTGGTGGAACGCTTGATGCAGGTAGCACTGGACCAAGAAGCACAGATCGTCATGGCACGATCTGGCGGGTTTGATCATCCTGTTGTTGGATTATGGTCCATAGCCTTGGTGGAAGAATTACGTAGCGCTCTTGTTGAAGAAGACATCCGTAAATTAAAACAATGGATCAAGCGCTATCGTCATGCCTCGGTTGAATGGTCAACTGAACCGCGTGATCCGTTTTATAATGCCAACAGACCAGAAGATTTGGACGTTTCCTAAAAAATTCCCGCATCCGCAAGGATGATGCTTACTTCGCCATTTTCTGTTTATAGCGTTCCAAGCGCTGGCTGGAAACTTGCTGGCGCATTTCTTCACGTTCCAGGTCCCGCATGACATCTTGTACATAACTTAAATGAGCTTTGGCAGCTTTGCGCGCTTCGTCTGGGTCGCCTGACATGACGGGCTCATAGATGGCACGGTGTTGTTTGAGCAACAGGTCACGTGCCCCGCGACGGGTGTAAAGTTGCATGCGGTTGTAAAAGACCCCTTCACGCAGCACGTTGACCATGGCCCGCATAATATGAAGCAGCACCACATTATGAGACGCTTCGGCAATGGCAAGGTGGAAGTCTGCATCAATATCGGCTTCTTCATGGGGGTCGTCTTCGGCATGGGCTTTTTCCATGGCCTCAAAACACCCCTTTAGAATCTCCCGATCAGCATCTGTGGAACGAAGGGCGGCATAATAAGCGGCATTGCCTTCAATGATGGAGCGAAATTCAACAAAGTCACTGGCCGTATCAGGATGGGTTTGTAACATTTCCATCAGTGGATCAGTCAGGCTTTGGGCAAGGAAATTTTTCACATAGGTGCCACCGCCCTGTTTGGTTTCCACGAGCCCCTGCTTTTCCAATTGTTGAATCGCGGTGCGCAGACTCGGGCGCGAAACGGACATTTGAACGGCCAGTTCGCGTTCAGCGGGCAAGCGATCGCCGGGCACCCATAATCCCTGGAGAATATTGTTTTCCAGTTTCTTTGCCACCACATCTGCGACTTTTTCCTGTTTAACCTTTTTATAAGTCATTGAGTTATCGCCGTTTTTCTGAGTCTGAGTTCAATTTTGCCAATCAGCATATTAGATATAGCAGAAAATTACCCGTACCCAAAACTACTTAGGCGCTCCCTACGAATTAATTGGTAAATTAAATTTACCTATTTACAAAATTGGTAAAAAAATATAACCAATTTATATGACGTAGCTCAAGAGATGAATTTCTCAAGGGCCAATAATAAGAAAAAGTCACCATTTTATTTGTTTTAACGGTCAAGCCTTTTGACCAATTTATGTAACCTTGGGAGGTTATAATTTAATGCGTAAGCTTATTCTTGCTACGGCTGCTGCGGCAGCACTCTCTCTTTCCGCTGCACCGGCAATGGCTGGTAAAGTTCTTTTGAAAACACCGGTTGCGTTTGGTACGCACCTGCCGGGTCTGGGTACGCCGATCGTACGCGTTGCAGAAGAACTGAAGAATGCTTCTGGCGGCGACATCAAAATGAAAGTGTACGAGCCGAAGAAACTCGTTGCACCGTTTGAAATCCTTGATGCGGTTTCCACTGGTAAAGTAAACGCTGGTTATTCCACAGCGGGTTACTGGGCTGGTAAAATGAAAGCGGCACCGCTGTTCTCTGCTGTACCGTTCGGCCCGGAAGCGGGTGAATATATGGCGTGGTTGTACTATGGTAACGGTATGAAGCTGTATCAAGAAATGTACGACACAGCTGGCTACAACGTAAAAGTTCTGCCTTGTGCGATCATCGCACCGGAAACTTCTGGCTGGTTCTCTAAACCGATTGAAAAGCCGGAAGACCTGCAAGGTCTGAAAATGCGCTTCTTCGGTCTGGGTGGTAAAGTGATGCAGAAACTGGGCGTTTCCACATCCCTGCTGCCAGGCGGCGAAATTTTCCCGGCACTTGAGAAAAAAGCAATTGATGCCACTGAATTCTCCATGCCGGCAATCGACAAGAAACTCGGTTTCCACAAACTGGTTAAATACAACTACTTCCCGGGCTGGCACCAGCAAGCAACAGTTTTCGAACTGCTGATCAATGGCGACACTTGGAAGAAAATGGACGCGTCTCAACAAGCAACTGTTGAAAACGTCTGTAAAGCATCCATGGCACATTCCTTCGCAGAAGGTGAAGCCATCCAGTTTGAAGCTATGAAAGAAAACGTTGAGAAAAACGGCGTTAAAATCATGACTTGGAACGACACAATGCTGTCCACTTTCAAAAACACTTGGGAAGAAGTTGCTGCTGAAGAAGCAAAAGACGCTGGCTTCAAGAAAGTTTACGACGATCTGACAACTTTCCGCGACGGGTACGCAATCTGGAAAGCAAACGCTTTCTTGCCTCGTAAGTAAGATACGCCTCCCTAGAGTATCTGACTTATAAACTGGGGCGTGGTGGACTAACCCGAACACCGCGCCCCCTTTTTTTACCGCCCATGCATCGTCATTCCCGCGCAAGCGGGAATCAAAAGGATCAATCGATCCCCGCTTCCGCGAGGATGACCATAGGGCACAAAAACTGGAGGATCACCAGATGGGTACACCAAACGATCTCCCCCCACATCCCCATGTGGCGGAGAAAGTCGACGAACTAAAAATCCATGAGGATGAAAAACACGTCGCTTTCCCTGACTTTCTTGACAATCTTATTCGTCATATCGGCCATGCGGTCTGCGGTGTGAATGCACTTTTGATAGCTGCCATTATCGGCAATGTGGCCCTGCGTTATGGCTTTTCCAACGGTCAGGTCTGGATGGAAGAACTGCAATGGCACTTCTACGCCATCGGTGTGATGATGGGCTTGTCTTATGCGCAAGTAAACGACAGTCACATCCGCGTGGATATTCTTCATGCCCGTTTTTCTGATCGCACCAAACGCATTGTCGAAATCATCGGTATCTTCCTGTTTGTCATGCCGTTTATCTGGGTGGTTTTCTATCACTCTCTCGATTTCGTTGCGGATGCCTTCCGTACAAGCGAACGATCTGATGCACCGTTGGGCCTGCCGTTTCGTTGGGCAATTAAGGCTGTGATCCCACTGTCTTTCGGCCTGCTGGGTCTGGCTGTGTTCTCTCGTCTTTCTCGTGATGTTTACCTGCTTGTGAAGGGGAAATAAGACCATGGAAAACGAAATCATCGTTGGCGCAATGTTCGCCACTTTCATTATCTTCCTCTTTTTGGGGATTCCGGTGGCCTGGGTTCTGGGCGGTGTCGGTGTCCTGTTTGCCGGTGTTGGTTATTTTGCCGATATCTATCTGGACACAATGACGGGTCTGGATTTCCTCACCCTTGGCCTTGTGGTCAACCGTGTCTTCAAGATCATGGATAACTGGGTGCTTGTCGCCTTGCCCATGTTCATCTTTATGGGCCTCATGCTTGATGAATCCGGTATTGCTGAACGTCTGATGAAATCTATGCAGGAATTGTTCGGTAAGGTCCGCGGTGGTCTGGCGATTACGGTGACCTGTATCGGGATTATTCTGGCGGCTTCCACGGGTATTATCGGGGCGTCTGTTGTTCTGCTCGGTCTGTTGTCCCTGCAACCCATGTTGCAACAAGGCTATAACAAGCAACTGGCTGTGGGTACGGTCGCAGCGTCTGGCTGTCTTGGTATCCTGATCCCGCCATCTATCATGTTGGTGATCATGGCCGATCAGCTTGCCCTGTCTGTTGGTGATCTGTTCATGGGGGCTGTCTTCCCCGGTTTGTTGCTCGGTGCACTTTACATCATCTATATCACCTTTTACGGCCTGATTAAGCCGGATCAAGCGCCGCTATCTGATGATCGCCGCGAACTTGAACTTCATGTCATCTGGGATGTAGCCAAGGCTGTTCTTCCTGCTGTCTTGCTGATCTTTGCTGTACTGGGTTCTATCTTTGCCGGGATGGCAACACCGACGGAAGCTTCCGGTGTGGGTGCACTGGGTGCAACGCTGCTGGCGGGTTTTTATCGTAACCTGAACTTTAAAGTCTTTTTTGAGGTTTGTAAGGCAACGTTTAACACCACGGCTTATATCTTCGCCATTTTCCTCGGTGCCACATGTTTTGCCCTTGTTCTGCGTGAGTTGGGCGGTGATGAAATCATCGAAGGGATGCTGACAGGTCTGCCGTTTGGCCCTTATGGCATCATCATGGTGATCCTGGGCTTTGTCTTCCTGCTGGGCTTCATTCTGGACTGGATTGAAATCACCTTGATCATGCTGCCGCTGCTGGCACCTGTGATCTCTGCCCTTGGTCTGGATGTACCGGGCTACGGCGTGGTTGATAACCCGGATCTGGTGTGGTTCGTGATGTTGGTGGCAATGACCTTGCAAACCAGTTTCTTAACCCCACCTGTAGGTTTTGCCCTTTTCTATCTCAAAGGCGTTTGTCCGCCGGAAATCAAGTTGATGGATATCTATAAAGGCGTTGTTCCTTTCATCATCCTACAGCTCATCGGTCTGGCAATTATTTTCTTCTATCCGACACTCGTCACCTGGTTGCCCTCTGTGGCCTATAACTAAGGAGTAAGTTCATGAGCCGAACCTATCCTGATAAACCTCAATCCGTGTACTTCTTTGGTACCTGCCTTGTGGATCTCTTCTATCCCAAGGCAGGGGTTGCCGGAATTGAATTGATCAAACGCGAGGGGGTGGACGTGATCTTCCCCCAAGGCCAAAGCTGCTGCGGCCAGCCTGCGTTTAATTCCGGTCACCGTGATGAAGCCCGCGAAGTCGCCCGTGCCCAACTTGACCTGTTCCCCAAGAACATTCCGGTTGTGCTGCCATCTGGGTCCTGTGCCGGGATGATGCATAAACATTATCCTGAACTGTTTGAGGGTGATCGCGATTATGACAAGGCTTGTGAACTGGCTTCGCGTGTCTTCGAACTCAGTGACTTTTTGCTCAATGTGTTGAAAGTGTCTCTTGAAGATAAAGGGGACCCGCTGAAAATCACCTGGCATGGCTCGTGTCACTCCCAGCGTGAAATGGGTGTGCGCGAACAGCCAAAAGAGCTGATCAAGCAACTGTCCAATGTGGAACTGGTTGAACTGAAACGTGAAAAAGAATGTTGCGGCTTTGGCGGTACATTCGCCGTGCGTCAGCCAGAAATTTCTGCGGCTATGGTGTCAGATAAGGTTGATGACGCCGAAGCCACAGGGGCGGATAAGCTGATTTCTGGGGATTGTGGCTGCATGATGAATATCACCGGCCATATGGAACACCGCAGCAGTGACCTTTCCGGCCAACATCTGGCAGAATTTTTATGGGAGCGTACCAATGGGGATCGTTAACGGTAAAAATTTCAAAGGCCGCGTGTCTGAGGCTTTAAAGGATCAGGAACTGCGCGGGAATTTCCGCAAGGCCATGGATGGTTTGATGACCAAACGTGCCGCCCAGTTTGAAGATGTGGATGAATGGACACGCTTGCGTGCCCTTGGCGAAAGCATCAAGAAACGTGCGCTGTCCAAACTGCCTGAATTGCTGGTGCAGCTGGAAGAAAACCTGACCAAAAACGGCATTAAGGTCCATTGGGCGGAAAATGTCGATCAGGCCAACGAGATTATTTTAGGCATCCTTCAATCTCACGATGTGAAAACCGTGGTGAAGGGGAAATCCATGGTGTCAGAAGAAATGGAACTGAACCATTTTCTGGAACCTCATGGGATTAAAGCCTTAGAAGCGGATTTAGGCGAATATATTGTGCAGATGGCCGAAGAAATGCCATCCCACATCATCATGCCTGCAATCCATATGAACAAAGGGCAAATTGCAAAACTGTTTGAAGATAAGCTGCCGGGCACCCCTTATACGGAAGATGCCGCCAAGCTGACAGAAATTGCCCGTAAAGAACTCCGCCGTGAATTTGCCGAGGCAGGCGCTGGCCTGTCGGGTGTGAATTTTGCGGTGGCCGAGACCGGAACGCTCTGCCTCGTGGAAAACGAAGGTAACGGGCGGATGGTGACGACAGTTCCCCCTGTCCATATTGCTGTCACCGGGATCGAAAAAGTGGTGGAAAACTTAAGCGATGTCCCCGCGTTGTTAAGTTTGTTGACCCGATCAGCGACGGGCCAGCCCATCACTACTTATTTCAACATGATCAGTTCCCCACGCAAAAAAGGCGAGAAAGACGGCCCTGAAGAAGTCCATCTTGTCTTGCTGGATAATGGACGTTCAGACGTTTATCGCGATGCTGAAACACGCGATACCCTGCAATGTATTCGTTGTGGGGCGTGCATGAACCATTGTCCGGTCTATACCCGTGTGGGCGGTCATGCCTATGGTGGGGTTTATCCTGGCCCAATTGGGAAAATTCTCACGCCACAGCTGGAAGGGCTGGATAACTACCCGGAACACCCAAGCGCTTCAACATTGTGTAATGCCTGTGTTGAGATTTGCCCGGTGAAAATTCCCATTGCCAAGATGCTGGTGCGTCTGCGCGATGAAAATGCTGGAAACTGCCCCCATGGTGAACATCCGGTTAAGGGCCGGGGCAGCAAGTCTTCTGCTGTGGAACATGCCAGCTGGAAAGGCTGGAAAGCCATGAATGCCAATCCGACAACCTATAAGGTCGCAACCAAAGCCATGAGCAAGATGGGCAATTTAATGCCCTCAAGCCTGCCCATGCTATCTGAATGGACCTCTGTTCGTTCCAAGCCGAAGTTTGCGTCACAGACCCTACATGACCTTGTTAAGAAAATGGATGTGAAAGATGACTAATACTGCCAGAGATAACATTCTTGCCAAACTGAATGCAGCTGCGCCTTCCAAGTCTTTTGACGCTTCTGATTTCAATGTGTTGAAAGAAAAACAGCTGAGTGCAGAAGAGCGCATTCGCAAATATAAGGAAGTCACCACTGCGGTAAATACCCAAGTGTTTGACCTTGATCGTGCAGACTGGACACAAAAGCTGGAAGAGATTTTGGTGCAAAAAGGTGTGCGCCATATGCTTTATGGTCCGTCCAGCCACTTGGGTCGCAACCTTGAAGAAAACTGGCAAAATAAAGACGCTGCCTTGGTGCCTTACAACAAGGCGATGGAAGAATGTAAAGACATCCTGTTTGATATTGATGCGGCCATTACCTCCACATTGGGCGCGGTTGCTGAAACGGGCAGTGTCATTTTATGGCCAACCAAGGAAGAGCCACGTCTTTTATCGCTGACACCGCCGATCCATATCGCGGTTGTTGAAGCTGATAAATTCTACACCACATTTTATGAAGCAATTGAGACAAATCAGTGGGCGGCCAATATGCCGACAAATGCCCTGTTGATTTCAGGTCCCAGTAAGACAGCCGATATTGAGCAAGAACTCTGTTACGGCGTGCATGGCCCCAAAGAACTGATTGTCCTTATTATTCACGATTAAGCAAAGAGCATTACATCATGATCACGCGTCCCGAAAAGATCCGCAAGCTGTTAGCCGCCAACCGTGGTGAGATTGCCATTCGTATTTGCCGTGCGGCAAGTGAGCTTGGCATTGAGACTGTTGCGATTTATTCCAATGAAGACCGTTTTGCCCTTCATCGTTTTAAGGCTGATGAGTCGTACTTGATTGGCGAGGGCAAAGGTCCGGTTGAAGCCTATCTTGATATTGAAACCATCATCCGTGTGGCCAAAGATGCCAATGTGGATGCGGTTCACCCCGGTTATGGCCTTTTGTCAGAAAACCCGATCTTTGCGCGTCGTTGTCGTGAAGAAGGTATCATCTTTGTCGGCCCCAGCCCGGAAGTGATGGAAGGTCTGGGCAATAAGGTATCGGCCCGTGAACTGGCCGTTCGCGCTGGTGCGCCAGTGGTGCCTGCAACTGACGCTTTACCCGCAGATGAGGCGATCATTAAGGCAGAAGCCGCTAAAGTTGGCTACCCCATGATCACCAAGGCATCCTGGGGCGGCGGTGGCCGTGGCATGCGCGAAATTGAAAGTGAAGCGGAACTGCTGCAACAGGTCGATGCGGCCAAGCGTGAAGCCAAGGCTGCTTTCGGTAATGACGAGATTTATCTGGAAAAACTGGTCCGTCGTGCCCGCCACGTGGAAGTCCAGATCATGGGCGATACCCACGGTAATATCGTTCACCTGTTTGAACGCGATTGTACGGTTCAGCGTCGTAACCAGAAAGTAGTGGAACGCGCCCCTGCGCCATATCTGAATGATGAAAAACGCAACGAGTTGTGTGAAGCGGCCCTGAAAATTGCTCGCACAGCTGGTTATTCTTGCGCCGGTACCGTTGAGTTCCTGATGGATGTGGACACCGAAGAATTCTACTTCATCGAAGTGAACCCGCGTGTTCAGGTGGAACATACGGTGACAGAGGTCGTGACTGGCATTGATATCGTTCAGGCCCAAATTCGCATCTGTGAAGGCGCCATGATTGGCCGCGATGACAGCGGTGTACCTGTTCAAGATGAGATCAAACTGCATGGTCACGCCATCCAGTGTCGTGTCACCACAGAAGACCCAGAAAACAACTTTATCCCCGATTACGGTAAAATCCTCGCGTACCGTGGGGCCACTGGCTTTGGTATTCGCCTTGATGGCGGTACGGCCTTTTCTGGCGCACTTGTCACACGTTATTACGACAGCTTGCTGGAAAAAGTCACTGCCTGGGGGGCAAGCCCGAATGAGGCCGTTGCGCGTATGGATCGTGCCTTGCGTGAATTTCGTATTCGCGGTGTGGCGACCAATCTGGTCTTTTTGGAAAACGTGTTGTCCCATGAAAAGTTCCTGACTGGAGCCTATACTACTAAATTCATCGATACCACGCCTGAACTGTTTGATATGCCCAAACGTCAGGACCGTGCCTCTAAAATCCTCAATTTCCTGGGTGAAGTCATGGTCAATGGCAACCCGGAAGTTTTGGGGCGCAAGGCACCTGATCATATCCACCATCCGGTTGCCCCCAGCCATGCGGTTCCCCTGCAAGAGGGCTTGAAGCAAAAGCTTCAAAAAGACGGGCCAAAGGCGGTGGCTGATTGGGTCCTTGCGCAAAAACAATTGCTCTTGACCGATACCACCATGCGGGATGCGCACCAGTCCTTGCTGGCAACCCGTGTGCGCACAGACGATCTGGTCAAGATTGCTCCGACTTATGCGGCGCGCTTGCCGGAATTGTTCTCTATTGAATGTTGGGGCGGGGCAACGTTCGATGTGGCCATGCGCTTCTTGAAAGAATGTCCGTGGGATCGACTGGAACGCCTCAGCGCGGCCATGCCGAACCATTTAACACAAATGTTGCTGCGTGCTTCAAACGGGGTGGGCTATACCAACTATCCAGATAATGCGGTGAAATATCTGGTCAACCGTTCAGCGGAAGCCGGCATGGATGTATTCCGTGTCTTTGATAGCCTCAACTGGGTTGAAAATATGCGCATCGCCATGGATGCGGTGCTCGATACTGGCAAGGTCTGTGAAGCCACCGTTTGTTATACTGGCGATATTCTCGACCCGAACCGCGCCAAATATGACCTGACCTATTACGTCAATATGGCGAAGGAACTGGAAAAAGCAGGCGCTCATATTCTGGCGATTAAGGATATGGCAGGCTTGCTCAAACCCGAAGCCGGGCGTCAGCTCATGCGGGCCTTGAAAAACGAAGTCTCCATTCCGATCCACTTCCATACCCATGACACATCCGGTATCGCCGGGGCCACCATCATGGCCATGAATGAAGAAGGTCTGGATATTGCCGATGGGGCTCTGGATGCTATGTCCGGCTTGACCTCACAAGCCAATCTGGGCTCTATCGTGGCGGCCCTTCGCAATACGGAACGTGATACCGGTATTGATCAGCTCGCCATGCGCGAAGTCTCTGATTACTGGGAGCAGGTCCGTGCCAACTATGTGGGCTTTGAAAGCGATATCCGCTGTGGCACATCGGATGTGTATAACCATGAAATGCCCGGTGGTCAGTATACCAACCTGCGCCAACAGGCTCGTTCCCTCGGGATTGAAGAACATTGGAGTGAAGTCTCTGATGCCTATGCCGAGGTCAACCAGATGTTCGGCGATATCGTCAAGGTCACGCCATCTTCCAAGGTTGTTGGTGATATGGCCCTGATGATGGTGACGTCAAGCCTGACCCGCGCCGATGTGGAAAACCCGGATAAGGAAATTGCCTTCCCGGAAAGTGTAGTGTCTTTCTTTAAAGGCGAGTTGGGCCAGCCCACAGGGGGCTTCCCTAAAGAGCTGCAAGCAAAAGTGCTCAAAGGCGAAGAACCCATTACGGTGCGCCCCGGTTCTGTCATGGAACCGCTGGATCTGGATGCTGAAAAGCAAGCCGCCAGTGACTTGGCAGGGCGTGAGATCACAGATAATGAACTGGCCTCTTACATCATGTATCCGCAGGTGTTTCGTGATTATGTCAGCCATCAAAATCAATATGGCGATGTGACGGTTCTGCCCACAGGGGCGTTCTTCTACGGGATGGAACCGGGTGAAGAAATAGCGGTGGACCTTGAAAAAGGCAAGACCCTGTTCATTCGCTTTCGCGCCATCAGTGATGCGGATGAAGAAGGCAAGCGTACAGTCTTTTTTGAACTGAATGGTCAGCCGCGTAACGTGAAGATCACCGATAAAACCCAGGCTCCGCTGAAAGAAGCGGCGCCAAAAGCCGAAGACGGCAACGAAAACCACATCGGCGCCCCCATGCCGGGCCTGGTGGTGTCTGTCTCGGTCAAGGAAGGTGATCGTGTGGAACGCGGTGATGTACTGCTGTCTATCGAAGCCATGAAGATGGAAACATCCGTTCTGGCCGACAAACCCGGCACCATCACAAAAGTCATCGCAACTGCAGGAACCCAGGTCGATACCAAAGATCTGTTGATGGTGATTGACTAAGACGTCACGCATGTAAAAGCGCATCACATTAAAAACAACAACAAGATGCGCTTTTAATTTTAAGGAGTAACTTGAAATGAACCAGACAGGACAGGGGGAGCAAGGGGTGACAACCATTAAATTGGATGTGTCCTATGCACAGGAAGTTTGTGACCTGATTGCGGACCAAACGGAATGTATTATCTCCTTCATGGGGGAGAAGGGGAAGATTCTCGCTTCCTCCATCCATGAGCGCATTGGTGATATTCATGATATTGCTGGTCAGATTATGACCGGGCAGATGGATGTATATGATGTTAGTGCTCAGGAAGCCGCCAAGTCCGAAGGGATGCGTGAAGGGCGCAATATGGCTTTGGATGTGGAAGGTATGCGGGTGTGTAGCATCGGTGTGGGTGGGCCGTTGGAAAAGGCGCGGGCTTATGCAGCCATTGTCCATCTTTCAATCCGCACCATGCTGGAAGCTCAATCCATGGAAAGCCGTCATAAGGCTGAACTGGCCAATATTCTGGAAAAACGTTTAAATTGTAGTCTGGATTCTATCCGTGGTTCCATCCGTGCCTTGGACGAGCTGTGCCAGATGATGGGGGAGCAAATGACATCCACGGTTCATAGCGGTCAAAATGTGTCAAATGCCAGCCTGTCGACCCAGCAAAATGTGGAAATGGTCTCAGCAGCGACAACGGAACTCAGTGCTTCGGTTGGGGAAATTACCCGTCAGGTTGGCGATGTGGCCGGGGCGGTGGATGAAATGCATGAAATTTCAGGTGAGACCAGTAACCAGATTGTTCAGCTGGAAGAAGCTGCCGATCAGATTGGGCAGTTTGTCCAGTTGATTACCGGGATTTCCAGTCAGACCAACTTGTTAGCGCTGAACGCCACCATTGAAGCAGCACGTGCAGGTGAGGCGGGCAAGGGATTTGCCGTTGTTGCCAGCGAAGTCAAAAGTTTGGCGAAAGAGACAGATAAGGCGACCAAGGAAATTTCTGCACAAGTCAAGCATATCCAGTCACAAACCGGACAATCGGTTAAGGCGATGAGCCGGATTTCATCTTCGGTCATTGGCATCAATGAAATTGTCAGTTCTGTTTCAGAAGCGACCAATCAACAGGCACAGGCCACACACGAAATTGCAGAAAATTCCACACAGGCTGCTGGGGCGGCTGCGCAGATTTCTTCTGAGATTTCCGAGGTGATTGGTCTGGCTCAGTCCACAGAAGAACGGGTGCAAACAGTTGCCCAGACTATGCAAAGCCTGCGAAGCGATGTACGCTCTCTTTCAGAAGATATGAAAGAAGTGATTGAGTCGTTGCGTGTGCAATAAGATACTATGAAGCTCCAAGTCGAAAGAAGAAGAACATGCTGAAATCTCCCTATAACGATCTTCATACACATTTACAGAAGACTTTCCCGCAAGAGCGCTTGATTACAGACCCATTGCGCACCCTTGCTTATGGAACAGATGCGAGCTTCTATCGACTGATCCCGCAAATCGTTGTGATTGTGGAAAGTGAAGACGATGTTCAGACACTTTTGGAGCAATGTCGCGCCCATGATGTCTCTGTCACTTTCCGTGCTGCGGGCACAAGCTTGTCGGGCCAAGCAGTGACCGATAGTGTTTTGGGATTGCTGGGGGATAACTGGAATGGTTTTGATTTGGCGGATGATCATTCAACCGTCAGTCTGCAACCCGGTGTCATCGGCGGGCAGGCCAATGCCAAGCTTGCGCCGTTTGGCAAGAAAATCGGGCCGGACCCAGCTTCGATCAATGCGGCGAAAATTGGCGGGATTGCGGCCAATAATGCCTCAGGTATGTGTTGTGGCACAGCGCAAAACAGCTATCGCACCCTGTCGTCTATGCGTTTGATCTTACAAGATGGTACATTGTTGGATACAGGTGATGAACAGTCTGTTCAGATTTTCCGCCAGTCCCATTCTGAATTGCTCAATGGTCTGTCGGCCCTGCGTGATGAGGTCAAGGCTGATCCTGTTTTAGCAGCGCGTATTGAAAAGAAATTCAAGATCAAGAATACCACGGGCTATAGCCTGAATGCCTTGATTGATTATGAAGACCCGATTGATATCTTGCAGCATTTGATGATCGGCTCAGAAGGTACATTGGGCTTTATTGCCGAAGTCACTTATGACACGTGTGTGGAACATAGCCATAAAGCCTCGGCCATGGTGTATTTTGAAACCTGTCAAATTGCTGCCAAGGCCGTGCAAGCACTGAAAAACGCGCCGGTGTCAGCGGTGGAGCTGGTGGACCGTGCGGGGCTGCATTCCGTTGAAGATAAAGAGGGGATGCCGTCTTTCCTTAAAGATCTGCCCGAAGATGCCACAGCCTTGTTGATTGAGGTTCGTGGGGAAAATTGTGGTGAGCTGAGCGCCTTGATTGAAGAGGCAACCCGCTCTTTTGCCCATATCCCAACGGTGCAACCTGTTGAATTTTCAGATGATCCGGACGTTTGTGCGCGCTACTGGGGTATTCGTAAAGGGCTCTTCCCCTTAGTTGGTGCCATGCGTGAAACTGGCACGAGCGTGATTATTGAAGATATTGCCTTTCCGATTGAACATTTGGCCGATGGTCTTGTGGATCTCCATCATATCTTCAAGGACTACCATTATGATGAAGCGATCATTTTTGGTCATGCACTTGAAGGTAACCTGCATTTCGTCTTTACACAGGATTTCAATACGGAAAGTGAAGTTGAACGTTACGGGAAATTCATGGATGCCGTCTGTGAAATGGTGGTCAAAAAATATGATGGCTCCTTAAAGGCAGAACATGGCACCGGGCGTAATATGGCCCCGTTTGTGGAAATGGAATGGGGGGCAGATGCCTTTGCCTTGATGAAACGGATTAAGGCGCTGTTTGATCCACAGGAAATTTTGAACCCCGGCGTTATTTTGAATGATGATAAAGATATTCATTTGAAAAATCTAAAACCCCTGCCTGCGTCTGAAGAGATTGTTGATAAATGTATTGAATGCGGGTTTTGCGAACCGAAATGCCCATCGCGTCACCTGACGTTAACGCCGCGCCAACGCATTGTGGGCTGGCGTGAGATTTCGCGTCGTGATGATCAGGGCGAAAATAGCACGGACCTGCGTAATCTTTATGCCTACCAAGGGATGGAGACCTGTGCAGCTTGCGGGCTTTGTGCGACGGCTTGTCCGGTGGGGATTGAAACAGGTGCTTTGGTCAAAATGTTGCGTGGGCGCGAAGCGGGTGAAAGTGCAGGCAAGATTGGGCAGTGGTTTGCCGATCATTATGGCACGGCTATGGGGGCGACTTCCATGGGGTTAAAAGCAGCCAACCTTGCCCATGGGATTTTGGGTTCCAAGATCATGCAGGGAATGACGGATGGCATGCGCAGCTTATCTGGTAAGCGTATGCCACGCTGGACCCCGGCCATGCCTACAGGGATTTCATTTGATCCACAACCATCTGAAAAAGCAGAAAAGGATGTGGTGGTTTATATTCCGAGCTGTGCATCGCGCACCATGGGGCCAGCGCGCAATGATGAAAAAAAGACACCTTTGCCGGAAGTCACCGAACGTTTGCTCAAACGTGCAGGTTTTGCGGTACGTTACCCTGATGGGCTCAAAAATCTGTGTTGTGGTCAGCCATTTGACAGTAAGGGGTTGAAAGATACGGCAGATGGTAAGGCCGAAGAGCTGGAGGTGGCTTTGCTTAAAGCATCTGAAGGCGGGAAATATCCCGTGTTGTTTGATACTTCGCCCTGTGCCTTCCGTATGAATGCGCTGAAAGGGGAGAAACTGCAAAGCTTTGATATGACGGAATTTATGCATGATCAGGTGATGCCGCGTCTGGAACTGAAAAAGATTGAACGCAAAGTGGCGATCCATCCAACCTGTTCCACCCAGAAAATGGCCCTTGATGGCAAGATGAAGGCTGTGGTCCAAGCGTGCGTCAGCGAAGTCGTCGTGCCCGAAGGGGTCGGTTGCTGTGGCTGGGCCGGGGATAAGGGCTTTAATACACCTGAGTTAAATGAACATGCCTTGCGCAAGTTGCCTGCAAGCTTGAAAGGTGTTTTTGAAGGGTATTCAACCAGTAGAACGTGTGAGATTGGTCTCAGTGAAAAGGCAGGATTCCCATATCGTTCTATCGTTTATCTTTTGGATGAATGTTCTCAATAGCAGGTTGAGTTGCCTGAACCCAACGTAAAGGTGGGATATTACATTATCTTAATGTATTGGTTTGACATTAAGTGCTGATCCTTGCATCATGGCCCCAACAAAGTGCCGGGTAAATGAGTGTGAAATGAACGGGGAAAACAGCTATAAGTTATTGCCAGCCGGGGTGCGTCTGCTTGCCGCCTGTATGGCAGTGTTTGTATTTTCTTCCCCGGTTCAGGCTGGCGATGGGGCTATTTTAAAATATAAAAATGAACCGATTACGCCTATCCCCTTACATAGCGGTGAAGACCCGGATATCGTTTCACTAGGGCGCGATTTGTTTCATGATCCGCGTTTGTCCACGGATGACACGGTTTCGTGTGCCTTTTGCCATCCCATTGAACAAGGTGGGATGGACGGGTTGATTGTGTCTGTCGGGGTGGAAGGGCGCCAGGGACCCATTAATACTCCAACAGTCCTCAACAGTGGATTGCATTTTGTACAATTTTGGGATGGTCGTTCACCAACCTTGGAAGCACAAATTGATGGCCCGACCCATTCTCCCTTGGAAATGGCAAGCAATTGGCCGGAAATTGTGCAGAAACTTAACGCTGATGACGAATATAAAGAGCGTTTTGCCAAACTTTATCCTGAAAAGGGCATTCACCCAGATACGATCAGGTCGGCCATTGCGACGTATGAGCGCTATTTGCTCACGCCAAACAGTCCGTTTGACCGTTTCTTGCGCGGAGAAGATGATGCCTTGTCACAAGAGGCGAAACAGGGATATGTCCTGTTTAAAGGGTTTGGCTGTTCTTCATGCCATCAGGGGGTGGCCGTCGGCGGCAATATGTATGAAAAGCTTGGTGTTTTTCGTGATTATTTTAAGGACCGGGGCAATATCACCAAGGCAGACTGGGGGCGCTATAACGTCACCGGTGTTGAAGAACATAAATTTGAATTTAAGGTCCCCAGCCTGCGCAATATTGAATTGACGGCCCCCTATTTTCATGACGGGGCGGCCAAAACGTTGCAGGCTGCTGTCAAAACCATGGCGAAATATCAATTGGGACGGTCTATTAAAGACCATGAGGTTGAGTTGATTGTGGCCTTTTTGAAAAGCCTGACAGGGGAAATCAAGCCATGAAATGGGATGTTGTCAGACCCGTTGAATGGATCGGGCTTACCTTTGTCTTGACTGCCTTGGCAATTGTCTATTTTCAAAGCCCAAACATTGATGGGGAAAAACACGCACGCACCCTTCACAGTGTGGCTGTGTTGGAAGAAGCTTTAGGGCATTTTGCAGCCGTGGCGGTGGAAACCCGTTTTGGTATGTTACCCAATTTTGATACGTTGGTGGCCGCACAGCAAGATGCAAATCGCAAGGGTTTGGAACTAAAGGGGAAAATTCCCTTTGAGGAGGAGCAGACACTTATTTCAGTGTGGCAAGCCTATGCAGATGGCTTTTCCCAAAAGCAGGATGTGGTGGAAGATTTCAAATCCCATTTGGCGATTTTAAAGAATTCAGTGAACTATCTACCTGTTGTTACCCGTGAATTTATTGCTGCGGCAATCAAACATCAGATCGACCCGCAAAAAATCGAAGCTGCCAGAATATTGTTGGTTGAAGGGCTAATTTTCTCCCAGGATTATGGTTTTGAACATATTGAGCAAGTGAACCGATCTCTTGCTATGCTAAAGCCCCTTCATAATGGCTTACCTGCTGAGGTCGATGAGGTTTTGCGCGGTGTGATCATACATGCCGAAGCCATTATTGAATATAAGCATGAGGTCGATGGCCTTTTAAATACGATGCTGGCCATTCCCATGGACCGTCTGGTACGTGATGTGCAGGATACCTATTTGAGTGCCCATCAAAAAAAGCTCAAAAGTGTGGAAGCCTATAAGAGTTTTCTGATTGCTTTAGCTGCTTTGTTGGCGGTTATGATTGCAAGCCTGTTGTATCGTTTGGCGCGTTCTTCCCAGAAATTGCACGAAACAGTGACGCAGCTCAATTTCCAGAAAAATACGCTTGATGAACATGCGATTGTGAGTATCGCTGATGTGAGGGGGCGGATTACCTACGTTAACCAGAAATTCTGTGATATTAGTGGCTATACACTGGAAGAATTACTGGGAGAAAATCATCGTATTGTGAAATCCGGTGAACATTCATCTGAGTTTTTCAAGGAAATGTGGACAACCATTTCTTCCGGGCATGTCTGGCATGGGGTGATTAAAAATATTGCCAAGGATGGACGGGAATATTGGGTGGATTCCACCATTGTACCGTTTTTGAATGAGCAGAAGAAACCCTTCCAGTATGTGTCGATCCGCACGGACATTACAAAACTCAAGAACATGGAAACCGCCCTTGAAAAATCCCGTGACAAGGCGGAACAGGGGAGCCAGTCCAAGAGTGCATTTCTGGCAAATATGAGCCACGAGATCAGAACACCCATGAATGCAGTGATTGGGTTGAGCCACTTGTTGCTGAATACAAAACTGGATGAAAAACAGGAAGATTACGTCAATAAGGTTTTGTCATCGGCCAATATCTTGCTTGATATTATCAACGATATTCTTGATTTCTCAAAGATTGAAGCTGGAAAACTTGCTTTTGAAGAGATTGCTTTTAATCTGGATGATGTTTTCGATGAAGTCATGACATTGACCACGCTTAATACGCAGAAAAAGGGCTTGAAGATTAGGCTGCAGCGTGACGTTGAGTTATCTCATATGTTGATTGGCGACCCATTGCGCCTCAAACAGGTCTTGATCAATATTTCCAGCAATGCCGTTAAATTTACCCATGAAGGTGAAGTGACCTTTGTAATTGAAGAGGTGCAGCGAACAGGCGAACGGGTTGTTTTGCAGTTTAGCGTACAGGATACAGGCATTGGCCTGAGTGCAGAACAAATTGAAACCCTGTTTGATTCCTTCTCTCAAGCCGACCTGTCGACCACCCGTGAATATGGGGGGACGGGCCTTGGCTTGGCGATTTGCAAGAATTTGGTTGAACGTATGAAAGGCCAAATCCATGTGGAAAGCGAAAAGGGACATGGCAGTACATTTAGCTTTACTGCTGAATTTAAAATTGGCCCAAGACTCTCGGTTCTTGAAGGGGAGCAATCATTTTCCATTTTGAATAATCAGGTCGAGCGCACACAACAAGCACAGGTAGCTGAACCCCATGATTTCAAAGGGGCCAAAGTGTTGATTGTTGAAGATAATATTATCAATCAAAAGGTTGCCGCCGGGTTGTTACAACGTTTTGGCCTGGACTGTGAAATTGTCAATAATGGTAAAGAAGGGGTTCAGGCTGCGCGTGATAATCGCTTTAGTGCTATTTTGATGGATATCCAGATGCCGGAAATGGATGGGGTGCAGGCCACTGTGGAAATTCGCAAGGCTGATACGGATATTCCAATTATTGCCATGACGGCCCATGCCATGGCCGAAGAACAGGAAAAATGCCGCCTTGCCGGGATGAATGATTATGTCACCAAGCCTGTAGACCCGGAACAATTGCGCCGTGCTTTAGAGACCTGGATTAAGGTCTAGGGGCAGGTTTTTAGGGGACAAGGGAAAAGCAGTTTACGCTCTGATAGCAATAAAGTACAAAACCTTTATGAACATGCGTGTCTTATATCTGGGCGATCGCGCCGTCACCTTTGAATTTGCCGATCATATTTCAGTGCAGGCCAATCTGCGTGTGTTGGCCATTCATGCCTTGGTTGGGGAAGCTTTGGGCCAAGGCAAGCTGGATGGCATTATCGAAACCGTGCCAACCTTTCGTTCCATCACGGTGCATTATGACCCTTTGCGTCTTTATCCTGATGACGTTGAAAAAATGATGGCCCCTTATTTAAGCCCATCAGACTTACAGCGCCGTGATGTGAAGGAATGGGAATTTCCCTGTTGTTATGAAGGGGGCTATGGCGAGGATTTGAATGAGGTTGCGCAGTGCTGTTCCTTGAGCCCGCAAGAGGTGATAGACATTCACAGCAGCCAACAGTTTGAAGTTTTTATGTTGGGCTTTTTACCGGGGTTTGGCTTTTTGGGGCAATTGGATGAGCGCCTTGTTTTACCGCGCAGAAAGGAGCCTCGCATTGTGGTTCCCAAAGGGGCTGTTGCGATTGCAGATAAATTAAGTGCTGTTTATCCCTCGCAGAGCCCCGGTGGCTGGCATTTGATTGGGCGTACCCCCGTGGAATTCTTTGATTTGACAAAAGAGCGTCCAGCCTTGCTACAGGCCGGGGACAAGGTTCGTTTTTATCCGATCTCAAGGGCAGAATTTGAGTTGCTGGAGGCTGAGGGAGGATGAATAGGTTGGAAATCCTCAATCCCGGTTTTCAGGCCCTGGTCCAGGATGATGGGCGCAGGGGCTTTCAGGAATTTGGCGTTCCGGTATCGGGATGCGTTGTGCCGGACTGGATGGTTTTGGGCAATCATTTGGTAGGAAATGCCGATACTGCAGCAGGTATTGAATTTCGCCTCATGGGGCCAAGCCTGTGTGTTCATGGGGCACCGGTCAAAGTCGTGGTCTGTGGCGAGGTTACATCTGAGTTGATTATCAGTGGGCAGGGGGGGCCAAGTTGTCATAAAATGCCCCCATGGCGAAGCTTTACCTTGAAACCGGGTGCAGAATTGCGGGTTGGGACGTTAGAGAACACACCTGCCGGGTTTATTGCCATTTCCGGCGGGGTGGATGTGCCGGTGGTGATGAATAGCCGTTCGACCTATGCCCGTTCTAAAATCGGGAACTGGCTCCAAGCCGGGGAGATGTTGCCTGTGGGGGCAGTAGAAGTCTGGCCCGATTGTGTTTTACCCAATCCGCCGCTTGCAGATACGTCTGTGGTACGTGTCGTGTTGGGGCCACAAGATGATTATTTTGAGGCAAGTGAAATCCAGCGTTTTTTGTCCTCGCCATACGTCATTTCAAAAGCCGCAGACCGCATGGGCGCACGCCTTGATGGCCCTGCCTTGGCACATCGTTGTGAAAAGGGGGCGGAAATTCCGTCTGACGGGGTGGTCAGTGGGGCCATTCAGGTTCCCGGTAATGGTCAACCGATTGTGTTGCTAAATGACGGGCAGACGGTTGGCGGCTATCCCAAGATTGCCACGGTGATCTCAACAGATGTGGCTTTGATTGCCAATGGTCTGTCAGGTAAGGAAATTCGTTTTCAAGAGGTGAGTGCCCGTGAAGCTTGTGATATTGCCAGAGCCCATGCCCAGCAGCTGGAACAGCTTAAACGCTCAATCATCAAAGCGTCAGCAAATGGTTTTATTGACTTGCAGGCTTTGTATGAAAGTAATTTGATCGGCGGTGTCGTTGATATGATGGAGGAACCTCATGAAACAGATTAACCTTAATGCGGATATGGGGGAAAGCTTCGGTAGGTATCAAATGGGCGATGATGTGCAGCTGATGACCTCTATTTCTTCGGCCAACATTGCCTGTGGTTTTCATGGCGGGGACCCGTTGGTCATGCAAAAAACGGTGAAACTGGCTGTTGACACAGGTGTTTCCCTTGGTGCGCATCCTTCCTTTCCAGATTTACAGGGATTTGGGCGTCGAATGATGCGTTTGAGCCAAGATGAGCTTTATAGCACAATGGTGTATCAGATTGGGGCCTTGCAGGCTTTTGCGCATGCACAAGGGGCAAAAGTCACCCATGTGAAACCGCATGGGGCACTGAATAATATGGCGTGCGAAGAGGCAGAGATGGCTCAAACCTTGGCCCATGCCGTTAAAGATGTAGATGCGGGTTTGATCTTTCTTGCCCCGGCTTTATCCTGTCTTTCTTCTGAAGCAAAAAAGGTTGGCTTGCGTGTGGCAGAAGAAATTTTTGCTGATCGTGCTTATACGGAGAAAGGCACTTTGGTTAACCGCCAGAAAGACGGGGCCGTTATTCATGACGGGCAAGCTTGTCTGGAGCGTATTCTTTTGATGTTGGACAAGGGCGGGATCGTGTCACAAAGCGGTGTTTTACTGCCTTGTGAAATTCATAGTATTTGCGTGCATGGCGACACGGCACATGCTTGCAGGGTTGCACAAACCATCCGCAAGGGGCTGACGGATCATGGGTATCAGCTCTGCCCCTTGCCGGATATGGTTTAGGTTATTGTGCGCTGAGTGACTTGATGAAACTGTCACTGGCTGTGGAAATATCCTGACTTAATCCTTTCAGGCTGAGAACCTGTTCGCCCACATGATCAGCAAGACCAAGAAGGTCAGAAGAAACCCCGTTCATGGTTTCTACGTCCGTATCAATGGCGCTGAATGTGGTTTGTACACTGTTCAGGCTTTGGCGAATGGTGTCGGTGGCTTCATGTTGAATGCCAACCACATCACTCATCTGTGTTGTATTGGATTCCAGATCAGTCATGGAGGCATCCACATCATTCATCAGGCCGATGCTGGAAGAGGTGATGTTTAAAATATCGCCCAGTTGATTGGAAATATCCTGAGATGACTGTTCTGATTGCAGGGCAAGGGATTTGATTTCAGCTGCGACAATGGCAAACCCCTTTCCAGCCGATCCCGCACGTGCCGCTTCAATGGAGGCATTAAGACCAAGCATACGGACTTGACCTGAAATTTCTGAAACATTTCGGGCAATGCTTTCAATGTTGGCGGCAAGTTCGCCCAGCTTTTCAAGTTCGGTTAATGCGTTGCTGACTTTGAAACCCAGTTGATCCACGGTCTGATTGACGCTGGTGTTTGATTGTAATGTTTGGGTTTCCACATCGACAAGGCGCTCAATCGCATCTTGTAAAATATGGAGGTTGTCTGAAATCGTTGTACGCCCTTGGGCGACTTTGGTGCATTGTTGATTGTTAATCTGGGCTTGGGATTGCACCCCTTGACCAGCTTCGTCCAATTGGTCAGAACCTGTCGCCAGATCATTTACAGAGGCTTGAACACTGCTTAAAAATTGTTCAACAAGCTGTTCCTGATGGGCGTGGTTTTGTTCACGTTCATAAAGACGGGCGAGCTGGGCACTGACATATTGCATGATCTCAAGGGATGTTTCATCCAGCAGGCCGATTTGGCGTCCGTAAAATTCAGCAATGGCAACGCAGTCACCACTGACGATAATGGGAAAACCGAAAAAACCGCGCACACCACTTCTTTTGGCGCTGTCAGCACGCAAGAATTGGGTGAGAACTGTGACATCTTCAACTGCTTTTGCTTCTTTTTCCTGGGCAATTTGGCCGATTAGCCCCTTGCCACGGGTGAAAACGGTTTCTTCACTAATGCGTCTGAACTCTGCAATGGCTGAACGATCTAAAGTGTCTTCCAGATACCAGATGTCGTTGGACACATATTGATCGTCAGTATCGGGTGTTTTTATATAAAGGTGCGCGATGGGCCAGCCTGTGAAGGCACAGACTTCTTCAAAAATCTTTTTAGTCGCGACTTTAAAGTCGTTTGTTGTATCGGGCACATTGGATACCCGGTTTAAAAAACTTAACACAGTGCTTAATGAAGCGGCATCTGTGCTGCTTTCGTTAGCTTTGGCCGGAAAATCTATAATCTTGGCTAACATGGAAACCCTCCTCAACATGGTGATTGAAACAGGGCCCACCGTTTTTAGCGGTCTGGCGACGGGCCTATATGACAAAGAATAGAGCAGGATCCGTGCCAGTTTAAAATCGCTGTAAAATGGCAGGTTTCTTACATATTTTGCTGCATATTGATGCAAAAGCGGGCAGCAAACGCTCCATATTTGTGCAGTGCAAAATGAGTATCCTCCCAAAGTGCTAATACTAAAGGGGTTTGAAAACGGCATGACTCTTGCTGTGGTTTGGCAAAGATTATTGTGAAGGGTCAGAATTCGTGGAAACGGATCTAAAAATATTATTGATTGATGAGAACGAGGCACGGGCAGCGATCTTGTTTGAAGGGTTGCGCGCCAGTGGTCTGGATTGTGTGGAATGGCTGAAAGATACGAAAAATCTTTCAGAACGTATTTTTGCCTTGGATCCGGATGTGATCCTGGTTGATTTGGAAAACCCGAACCGGGATGTTCTGGAGCAGATGTTTCAGGTGAGCCGGGAGGTCAAGCGCCCGATTGCCATGTTTGTGGATCAATCGGACAGTCAATCCATCCATCAGGCCATTGAGGCCGGGGTAAGTGCTTATATTGTCGATGGTCTGAAAAGCGAACGTGTGAAGTCTATCGTTGATATGACGGTCAGTCGCTTTAATGCATTTGCCAAACTACATCGGGAGTTGGCTGAAGCCAAGACAGCTTTGCAGGATCGAAAGATCATCGACAAAGCTAAAGGAATTCTTATGCAACAGCGCGATATTGGGGAGGCTGAAGCCTATGCGCTGTTACGTAAGGCCGCTATGAACAAAGGTCAGAAAATCAGTGAAATCGCCAGCAGTATTGTGACCGCATCGGAATTGTTGGGATGATGAAATATGACAAATAATCTTCAAACTGTGAAAATTGGTTTTATTCCGTTGGTTGATTGCGCATTACTTGCCATTACCAAGGAAAAAGGTTTTGGGGCAGAACACGGGATTGACCTTGATCTGCATAAAGAAGTCTCATGGGCAAATATTCGGGATAAAGTGTATCTTGGCTATCTGGATGGGGCGCAAATGCTGGCAGGGATGCCGCTGGCGGCCAATCTGTCTCTTATGCCTAATAGCAGTGATATTATTGCCCCGTTTGTTTTGGGGCGAAACGGGAATGCAATCACGGTTTCCCATGCTTTATATGAAGAAATGGTAGCCGAAGGCGGGGAGCTTCTTGATGAGCTGGATCTCGTTAAAACAGGAGCAGCTTTAAAAGCTGTTATTGAAAAACGAAAACAGACAGGTAAGTCGCGCTTGCGTTTTGCTATGGTTTTTCCATTTTCCTGTCATAACTACCATTTGCGCTACTGGATGGCGGCGTGTGGCATTGATCCAGATGTGGATGTACACCTGGAAGTCATCCCCCCTGCTTTTATGGATGAGAATTTAGAGCAAGGCTATATTGATGGGTTTTGCGTGGGGGAACCCTGGAATTCGCTGGCTGTCGCGCAGGACTTGGGGGTGATTATCGCCTCAACAGCGCAAATTTGGTCACAAAGTCCGGAAAAGCTTCTGGGAATGCGCAAGGATTGGGTTGAGCGCAATAGCGCTCTTTTCACGGGCTTAATGAAAGCCTTGGCCCAAGCAGCAAACTGGGCTGCTGAAACAAGTCATCAGGAAGAAATCGCAGAGATTTTATCTGAACATCAGTATCTGGATGTCCCGGCAGAGATTATTTTGAAAGCATTGAGCGGAAACCTTTGCCTTAAAAAAGGCAATGCCCCTGTTTTCATCAAAGATTTTATGGCCTTGGCAGGGCAGGGGGCAAACTGTCCGCACCCTCAAGAGGGGGTGTGGATTTTGCAACAGATGGAACGCTGGAAACAGATCAAGCCCCCTTTTGATGCGCAGCTGGCACTGGAAAGCGCTTTTTCCAGAACGCTTTACGGTGAAGTTCTTGGCCTTGAAGAAGGTGAAGAGCAGGGACTGCGCTTGTTCGATTTTGCATAATTTTTAACCAATAAAATAAAATGCCTAGAAAATAGGCAATTAAAAAAGGAGGGTGCTTGAATCTTTTGCAGTGCAAAATGAATAAGCAGATAGATGAGAGCTATTTCTGCGGTGCAAAATAACTAAGTATTTGTAAATAAAATGAAAAATTGATTTTTACCAAAACTGGCACGATGTTTGAAAGGTAAAAGGCAGCTATCTAACAAAGACGTTGGATCAATATATCACCCGATTTTGGGTAATCAGCAACGCCGCTGACGTGACACACAAATTCCTCCCTACCTTCCTTGTGTGTTTTGTCAGTGGCGTTTTGTTTTTGGGATCTGGTTCTGGCGATCTGGTGAACAGGAACAAGGCTCAAACTTTAAGGAGAGAAAGCCGTTATGAAAAAAATGAAATCTTTTAAATCCATGCTGGCAGGTGCCGTTTGTGCTTTAAGCGCGATGAGCGGTTCAGCCTTGGCTGAAATGCTGGAAGTGGAAAAAGAAGAACTGAAATTCGGTTTTATTAAATTGACTGATATGGCCCCGCTGGCTGTGGCTTATGAAAAAGGCTACTTCGAAGATGAAGGTCTGTATGTGACGCTGGAACCGCAAGCCAACTGGAAAGTGCTGCTGGACCGTGTGATTGATGGCGAGCTGGACGGCGCGCATATGCTGGCAGGTCAGCCGCTGGGTGCGACCATCGGTTTTGGTACGCAGGCCCATATCATCACGGCTTTCTCCATGGATTTGAATGGTAACGGTATTACAGTTTCCAACGATGTTTGGGCCGAAATGAAGAAACATATCCCAACGGGCGCAGATGGTAAGCCGGTTCACCCGATTAAGGCGGATTACCTGAAACCTGTTGTGGAAAAGTATAAATCTGAGGGCAAGCCGTTTAACATGGGCATGGTGTTCCCGGTTTCCACGCACAACTATGAACTTCGTTACTGGCTGGCTGCTGGTGGCATTCACCCCGGTTATTATTCAAAAACGGATATTTCCGGTCAAATTCAGGGGGATGCACTCCTGTCTGTAACGCCACCGCCGCAAATGCCGGCGACATTGGAAGCTGGCACCATTTATGGCTATTGCGTGGGTGAACCGTGGAACCAGCAGGCTGTATTTAAAGGTATCGGTGTTCCGGTTGTGACAGATTACGAGATTTGGAAGAACAACCCGGAAAAAGTATTCGGTGTGTCCAACAAATGGGCCGAAGAAAACCCGAAAACCCATACGGCTGTTGTCAAAGCCTTGATCCGTGCAGCGAAATGGCTGGATGAAAATGATAACGCTAACCGCCCGGAAGCCGTGAAAATTTTGGCGAAATCTGAATATGTGGGTGCAGATGCAGAAGTAATCGCCAATTCCATGACAGGTACGTTTGAATATGAAAAAGGCGATAAGCGCGAAGTGCCTGACTTCAACGTCTTCTATCGTTATTTCGCGACTTACCCGTACTATTCTGATGCGATTTGGTATCTGTCCCAAATGCGTCGCTGGGGCCAGATTGCCGAAGGTAAGTCTGACCAGTGGTACCACGATATTGCGAAAAAAGTATATCGCCCGGACATCTATCTGGAAGCTGCCAAGATGCTGGTTGAAGAAGGCCATGTGGCAAAAGAAGACTTCCCTTGGGAGACTGATGGGTATCGCGCACCGCAGACACACTTCATCGACAATATTACCTATGACGGTCGCAAGCCGAACGAATATCTCGAAAAATTCGGGATCGGCCTGAAAGGCAAGCAGGTTGTGAAAGGCACTGAAGTCGCCGCCAACTAAGAGGCAAACCCAAGGTGGGAGCGTCACTCTCGACATAAACGGCGCTCCCGCCACCCCTTTAAAACCAACTTATTCATTTTTTACTTTTTAAATTTCAATTCGTTTTACAGGTGCAATATGTCTGATACTTCTGTTCAAACTGCCGATGTCGGCTTTCTGGGGCGCGTTGTCCCCGGTGCGACTTCTTCATCAGACGCGGTGAAGAAAATTTGGCAAGCCTTTGGCATTCCCGTTTTCTCTATTCTGGTGTTTATGTTCATTTGGGCGCAAGCCGCCAGCAACATTCAAACCAGCCTTGGTGCTATCCCCGGTCCCGTTGCTGTATTTGAAGAAACGCTGATCTTGTGGGATGACCATGTTCAAACCCGCGAAAAAGAAAAGAAATTCTACGAGCGTCAGGAAAAACGCAATGCGGCCAAGCTGGAAAAGAACCCGGATGCTAAAATCAAGGTTCGTGCCTATACAGGTAAGCCAACTTATATCGATCAAATTCTGACCAGTCTGAAAACCGTCTTTATGGGCTTTATTCTGGCAACCGCTGTGGCCGTTCCTCTCGGGATTGCCTGTGGTCTGTCAAAAAGTGTGAATGCGGCCTTTAACCCGCTGATCCAAATCTTCAAGCCCGTATCCCCATTGGCATGGTTGCCGATCGTGACCATGGTGGTTTCTGCCCTTTATGTCACGAAAGACCCGATGTTTGACAAGTCATTTTTGACCTCTGCCATCACTGTAACACTGTGTTCATTGTGGCCGACGCTGATCAACACATCACTGGGTGTGGCATCTATTGATAAAGATTTGCTCAATGTGTCACGCGTTCTGCGCCTTGATAACAAGACGACTATTTTCAAGATGATCCTGCCGTCTTCACTGCCGCTGATCTTTACAGGGCTTCGCCTTTCCCTCGGTGTGGGCTGGATGGTTCTGATTGCCGCTGAAATGCTGGCGCAAAACCCGGGTCTTGGCAAATTCGTTTGGGATGAATTCCAAAACGGTAGCTCTCACTCTCTTGCACGCATCATGGTGGCTGTCTTCACCATCGGTATCATCGGCTTCCTGCTGGACCGTGTGATGTACACGCTGCAAGACCTCTTTACTTTCACTGACAAACGCTAAGAGCCCACTCTTAAGAAAGGATAACCCCCATGTCATTCTTAGAACTTAAAAATGTAAATAAGGGCTATGGTAAAGGTGTAGATCGCACTGAAGTCCTGAGCGACATTAATCTCTCCATTAAAGAAGGTGAATTCCTCGCCATTGTCGGGTTTTCCGGCTCGGGCAAGACAACATTGATTTCTGCCATCGCAGGTCTGGTTGAACCAGACACGGGGGAAATCCTTCTTAAGGGTGAAAAAATCCAGGGCGCAGGCCCGGATCGCGGCGTCGTGTTCCAAAGCTACTCCCTGTTTCCCTGGATGTCTGTCTTTAGCAACGTCATGTTGGCCGTTGATAGTGTTTTCAAAAATGCGTCAAAGGCTGAAAAAGAAGAACGCGTTCATCGTTATGTGGAAATGGTAGGTCTTGGTCATGCCAAGGATCGCAAGCCTTCCGAACTCTCAGGCGGTATGCGCCAACGTGTGGCTGTGGCTCGTGCCTTGGCTATGAGCCCGCAAATCCTTTTGCTGGATGAACCATTGTCAGCCCTTGATGCGTTGACACGGGCCAATCTGCAAGATGAGATTGAACGCATTTGGGAGCAGGAAAAGAAAACAGTGATCCTGATTACCAACGATGTGGACGAAGCCATTTTGCTGGCAGACCGGATTATTCCGCTAACACCGGGGCCGAATGCCACATTGGGACCTGATTTTGTTGTGGACCTGGAACGCCCGCGTGATCGCACGGCGATGAACCACGACCCTAAATTCAAGAAGCTGCGCAAAGACGTCACTCAGTACCTGATCGATGTGGGGATTGAGAAGAATGCTGAAACTGGCGAATTTGCGCCGCTGCCTTCTGTGAGCCCGATTATGCCGGGCGCACGTATGCCGAAAAAGGCGAAAGAGGCAGCCAAAGCGCGCAGCGGTGACACCCACCGTTTTGTTGATTTCTCCCACGTTCACAAGGTCTACCCAACCCCCAAGGGCCCGTTGACTGTGGTGGAAGACTTCAACCTGCAACTGCGCAAAGGGGAATTCGTTTCCGTCATCGGCCATTCCGGCTGTGGTAAATCCACAGTTCTGACCATGGCGGCGGGTCTTAACGATATTTCCAAAGGCGGTATCATCCTGGATGGTCGTGAAGTGGATGGCGCGGGGCCGGATCGTGGCGTGGTTTTCCAGGCCCCCAGCTTGTTCCCTTGGTTGACAGCGCGCGACAACGTGATGATTGGTGTGGAACGGGTTTATCCTCATGCCAATGAACATGAGCGTCGTGATATTTGTGAATACTATCTTAGCCGTGTAGGTTTGGCGGACTCCATGGATAAGATGGCCTCAGACATGTCGAACGGGATGCGCCAACGTGTCGGGATCGCTCGGGCTTTCGCACTCTCTCCGAAGTTCCTGTTGTTGGACGAACCGTTCGGCATGCTTGACAGTTTGACCCGTTGGGAATTGCAAGAGGTTTTGATGGATGTGTGGAAACGCACGCAAGTGACGGCCATGTGTGTAACCCATGATGTGGACGAGGCCATTTTGTTGGCTGACCGCGTGATTATGATGTCCAACGGTCCACGTGCCACTGTTGGTAAAATCCTCGAAATTGATCTGCCGCGCCCCAGAACGCGTAAACAATTGCTGGAACACCCGCGCTATTACGAGCTGCGTGAACAGCTGTTGAGCTTCCTGGAAGAATATGAACACGGCAACCCCGAGCCCGAAGCCTCATCCACAGATGATGGCGATGATAAAGAAGCGGCTTGAAAGGAATAGAATAATGCAAAAACTCATCGTTATTGGCAATGGTATGGCAGGAATGCGTGCAGTTGAGGAAATCCTCAAGCGTGATGCCAACCAGTTTAAAATCACTGTTTTCGGTGCAGAACCTTATGGCAACTATAACCGCATCATGTTGTCTCCCGTTTTATCTGGGGAGAAGACATTTGAAGAAATTATGATCAATACGCCTGAATGGTATGCAGAAAACGATATTACCCTGCATGTGAATGCCGAAGTCACAGAAATTGATCGTGAAAACAAAATCGTTAAATCGGCAAATGGTATTGAAGAATCTTATGACAAGCTGTTGATTGCCACAGGTTCAGAACCTTTCATTATTCCGGTACCGGGTAAAGACCTTGACGGGGTGATTTCTTTCCGCGACATGAATGATATTGCCGCCATGGAAGATGCCATTTCCAAATATGAAAATGCAGTTGTGATTGGTGGGGGCCTGTTGGGTCTGGAAGCCGCTTATGGCTTGCAACGCCGTGGCATGAAAGCCACCGTGATCCATCTGATGGATACCTTGATGGAACGTCAGCTTGACCCATCCGCAGGTGCCTTGTTGAAGAATGAGCTGGAAGGGCGTGGTATTAGCGTTCTGACCGAAGCCAACACCAAGGAAATCGTTGGTAAAGATGGTCGTGTGACGGAACTGCACTTGGCAGATGGCCGTGTGATCCCAGCCGATATTGTGGTGATGGCTGTTGGTATTCGCCCCAATGTAGCACTGGCTCAAGCAAGTGGGCTTGAGGTGGAACGCGGCATTGTGGTCAATGATCAGCTGTTGACCTCTGATGAACATATCTATTCCGTTGGTGAATGTGTCCAGCACCAAGGCAATGTCTATGGTCTGGTTGCCCCGCTTTATGAAATGGGCAAGGTCTTGGCCGATCATATCACGGGTTCAGACAATGCTTATCAGGGCTCTGTAACCTCAACAAAACTGAAAGTATCCGGTGTGGATGTTTTCTCTGCCGGTGACTTCTCAGGTGGGGATGATTGCGAAGATGTGGTTCTGCGTGATGCAGCCCGTGGCATTTACAAGCGTGTGGTCTTGAAAGATAACAAAATCCAAGGCGCTGTGCTTTATGGCGATACGGCTGATGGGGCCTGGTATTTCCAGATGTTGAAGGATGAGCAGGATATCAGCGATATTCGTGACTTGTTGATCTTTGGTCAAGCTTTTGCCTCAGGAGGGGGCGCATCTCAGGACCCCATTGAGGCCGTTGCAGCTTTGCCGATGGATGCGGAAATCTGTGGCTGTAACGGCGTGTGTAAAGGTGACATCGTAAATGCGGTGAATGATAAAGGCTTAACCACCCTTGATGAAGTCAAGGCACACACGAAAGCGTCTGCTTCTTGCGGAACGTGTGCAGGTTTGGTTGAAAATGTGCTGAAAGCCACCTTGGGTGATGCCTATTCAGAAGTCACAGTGAAGCCTATGTGCGGCTGTACAGAACATACCCATGATGAGGTTCGCGCCGCCATTGTGGAGCAAGAGTTAAAGACCATTCCTGATGTTTATCAGGCACTGGAATGGAAAACGCCAAATGGGTGTTCTTCCTGTCGTCCGGCAATGAACTATTATCTGCTGTGCGCATGGCCGGGGGAATATCAGGACGATACCCAGTCGCGTTTCATTAACGAACGAGCCCACGCCAATATTCAAAAAGATGGCACTTATTCTGTCGTGCCGCGCATGTGGGGGGGCTTGACCAACCCGAAAGAGCTGCGCGCCATTGCCGATGCAGCTGAAAAATTCAATGTCAAGACGGTGAAAGTCACAGGTGGTCAGCGGATTGACCTGTTTGGCATCAAGAAAGAAGATCTCCCTGAAATCTGGGCGGATTTGAATGCTGCAGGCATGGTGTCCGGTCATGCCTATGGTAAATCCTTGCGCACGGTAAAAACCTGTGTGGGGAAGGAATGGTGTCGTTTTGGCACACAGATGTCCATGGACTTGGGGGTGAAGCTGGAAAAAATGGCCTGGGGCTCTTACATGCCGCATAAATTCAAGATGGCCGTATCTGGTTGTCCGCGAAATTGTGCAGAAGCCACCATTAAGGATTTCGGTGTCATCTGTGTAGATAGCGGCTATCAGCTCTCAGTGGCAGGTAATGGTGGCATCCATGTACGTGCCAATGATGACCTTTGTCTGGTGAAGACCGAAGAAGAGGTGCTGGAATATGCCGGAGCCTACATTCAGCTTTATCGTGAAGAGGCCCGTTATTTGGAACGCACAGCACCTTGGATTGAGCGTGTCGGCCTTGAATATGTGAAATCCATCGTTGTTGATGACGAGGCACGGCGCAAAGAACTTTATGCCCGGTTCACGCATTCACAAAGCTTCTGGCAGGATGATCCATGGGCCAAGGCGGTGAATGAAGAAGAAGCCGGTGCAGAATTCAAACCATTGGCTGTTATGACAGCACAAGCAGCAGAATAGGGAGATCAGGAATATGAGTAACTGGATTGAAGTCGGTCAAGTCAATGATATCCCGAAATTGGGCGCTCGTGTGGTAAAATCCTTGCGCGGCGACATTGCGGTGTTTCGTACTGCGGATGACGAGATTTTTGCCATTGTGGATGAATGCCCCCATTCCGGTGGGCCGTTGTCTCAAGGGATTGTGCATGGCAAGGCGGTGGCCTGTCCGCTGCATAACTGGAACATTGATCTGGAAACAGGGGATGTTCTGGACCCTGATCATGGGTGTACCCGTGTGATTGAAGTTGCGATCACAGATGGGTTGATTCGTATCTTTGTCGAAGCGGAGGCAACAGGGACACATGGCTGATACTGTACGCACGACGTGCCCTTATTGCGGCGTTGGTTGCGGGGTACTGGTCACAAAACAGGAGGACGGGTCGGTTTCTGTAAAGGGCGACCCGGATCATCCGGCCAATTTTGGTAAGCTTTGCTCCAAAGGGGCGGCCCTTGGCGATACGGTGGGACTGGACAATAGGTTGCTTGAGCCCAAAATCGACGGGCGCACCGTTGAGATGGAAGACGCACTGGATGTTGTGGCCTCCCGTTTTAAAGAAACCGTTCGAAAATTTGGGCCAGATAGTGTGGCGTTTTATGTTTCTGGCCAGTTACTGACCGAAGATTATTACGTTGCAAACAAGCTGATCAAAGGTTTTATCGGGACGGCCAATATTGATACGAACTCTCGTCTGTGCATGAGTTCATCAGTAGCTGGACATAAACGTGCCTTTGGATCAGATACGGTGCCGCAAAACTATAAAGATCTGGAACTGGCTGATTTGGTGGTTTTGGTCGGGTCGAACTTGGCCTGGTGTCACCCGATCTTGTTCCAGCGTTTGAAAAAGGCGCAAAAAGAACGCGGCACAAAGGTTGTGGTGATTGATCCACGCAAAACGGCGACGTGTGAAATTGCTGACCTCCATCTGGCGATCAAGCCGGGTTATGATGTGGCACTATTTAATGGCTTGTTGAAATATTTGTCTGAAAATAATGCCATTGATAAAGCCTTTGTCTCAGGTCATGTCCAAGGCAGTGAAGAGGCTGTTGCCAAGGCTGTTGAACAGGTTGAGGATTACCAAATTCTGGCCCGCCAATGTGATGTGCCCTTGGCTGATCTCATGACATTTTATGAATGGTTCCTGCAAACCCAGAAGAGTCTGTCGGTTTATAGTCAGGGGGTGAACCAATCTTCTCAGGGCACCGATAAGGTCAATTCCATTCTGAATTGCCACTTGTATACGGGCCGTATTGGTAAAGAGGGATGTGGACCACTTTCTGTAACAGGCCAACCCAATGCCATGGGCGGCAGGGAAGTTGGGGGCTTAGCCAATATGCTGGCTGCCCATATGGATTTCACACCGGAAGCTTTAAATCGGGTTAAAACGTTTTGGGATAGCCCGACACTGGCAAGTAAGCCGGGGAAAAAAGCCGTTGATATGTTTGAGGCTGTCCATCGTGGCGAGATTAAAGCCATCTGGATCATGGCGACCAATCCGGTCGTTTCCTTACCTGATGCCAATCGGGTGCGCAAGGCGCTGGAAAAATGCGATTTTGTGGTGGTTTCAGATTGTATGGACAATACGGATACCATGGCTTACGCCAATGTTGCTCTGCCTGCTGCCACATGGGGGGAGCGTAATGGTACAGTAACCAATACCGAACGCTGTATTTCCCGCCAACATCCGTTTAAGGCATTGCCGGGTGCAGCCTTGCCTGATTGGCAAATGATCACCCGTGTGGCCCAAAAAATGGGATATGGAGAAACTTTTGCTTATGAAACATCTTATGATGTTTTCTCTGAACATGTGGCCCTGTCGGCTTTTGAAAATGAAGGCACGCGTGATTTTGACCTGTCTGGCTGGCAAGGGCTCAGTCAAGAAGAGTTTGATGCCATTGATCCGGTGCAATGGCCGGTTACAGACCAGCCAAAGGAACGTTTCTTTAGTGAAGGGGGGTTTTATACACCAACAGGAAAAGCCAATATGCTGACCCTTGATGTACTTGCCCCAAAAAATGCACCGGATGACCAATATCCTTATGTTTTAAACAGTGGTCGTATTCGTGATCAGTGGCATACCATGACGCGCAGTGGTTTATCCCCGCGTTTGAATGCCCACTTGCCTGAACCGTTTTTGGATATCCACCCGGACACAGCCCATAAGGAAGGGCTGAAAGAGGGCGGTCTGGTAAAAGTGTCCTCTAAATGGGGGGAGGCAATTTTGCGGGTGAAGCTGAGTGAAACGGTAAAGCCCGGTGAATTGTTCATGCCTATGCACTGGAATGATGAAAACTCTGCATTGGCGGTTGTTGGTCGCTTGGTCAATCCGGTTACAGATCCGTTTTCCGGTCAACCGGAAAGCAAGCATACGCCCGTGACTTTATCCAAATTTGAACCGGACTGGCATGGCTTGCTTTTTAGTCGGGAAAAAATTGAAACCAGTGGCTTTGTCTATTGGACGCGCAGTCAGTCAAATGGGTGTTATGTCTATGATCTGGCTGGATTAGGGGAGCCTTCAAACTGGGATGAATATGCCTCCGTCCTGTTGGGGGAAGGGGAACTGTTGTCCATGGCTGATCAAAAACGCAAGCATCACCGTTATGCGGTGTTGCGTGATAATGTGCCCACAGGCGTTTTAATCACCTCTCAGGCGCGGGGCAATATTCCCTCACGGACCTGGATTGCCAGCCTGTTTGAACAAAGTGAAGTCAGCGTTGAAGAACGTATTTCATTGCTGAGTGCCAAACCCGCAGGCCAGACGGTTGATAAGGGGGCGATCGTTTGTTCCTGTTTCAATATTGGTTTGTTGGAAATTCAGCGTGCCATTTTGGAAGAAGGTAAAATGAGCGTAGAAGCCATCGGTCATTCCCTTAAGGCCGGGACCAATTGTGGGTCCTGTCAAAGTGAAATCGCTGATATTATTGAGGAAACAAAGGGGCAAGCAGAAGAGAAAAAGCAGGTGGCCTGACATGACAATAACCTGCCTTCTGTATCTGCGCAGGGGGCAGGTTGATTTTATTGAATAAAGGTACGGGCAACCACGTGGTTGCCTTTTCCTTTATATTCTACTTCATTGAAGGCCATATGCATGCTCAACATAATGCCTCGGCCATGGGTATGCGCCATGCGTTCAGGTGAAAAGTCGGTATATTTTTGCCAGTTAAACCCATCGCCTTCATCAATGATTTCGACTTCCAGGCAATCATCTAGGCGACGGAAGGTACAGACGGCGACACGATCCTTATATTTATCCTGTTGCAGGCGACGTTCGCATTCTTCTACCCATTCACCATTTTCCAGCAAGTCACCCTTATCGTCATAGGTAATCCCCAAATTGCCATGTTCAATGGCATTGACCAGCAATTCGTTGAGACCCAACAAGGCGTTTTCCGGTTCAGGAAAGAAATGAGACATGGTTAGAGCGACATTTTCTGCATCATCAATGGTTTGAATATGATATTCAGCATTTTTCAGCTTTTGAATCGCTGCTACCGGGCGGGAGGACTTTTTCATCAAGTCCTTATGGCGGTCCACAATGGATTGAAGCTGGGCTTGTTTGTTTTTGCTCAGCTGTGTGGTGCCGCCGGCTTCCAGTTTTTGGAAGAAATCATTGATGGACAGATTGATGCTGTGGATGGAGCGTTCTGTCGCTTTAAGTTGTGCCTTGATCGTTGCCAGCAGAATTTCAAAATCAATCGGCTTGGTCAGAAAGTCATTTGCCCCGAGTTCCTTGGCGCGCAGTTCATTTTCGCGCGCAGTTGAGGCGGTGAGGAAAAGAAAGGGAATACCGGCGACTTCGGGATGATTGTTTTTAAGGGATTCAAAAAATTCCGTGCCATCCATATTGGGCATGGACAAATCTGAAACGATAATGTCTGGTTGATGTTCAACAGCCTTGGCAAGACCATCGCGGCCATCAACAGCTTCAACGGTGTCAAAGTCATTTAGCTCTAAAAAGTCGACGACGTCTTCGCGAACGTCAGCTTCATCTTCAACAATAAGAACCAATGCCATTATCTTTTCCTGCTTTTATATGCAACAATGCTTGTACTTACATAACTCTACTATTATCCTGTCGCTAAGGATATATAGATAAAAACAAAAACACAATGATTGAGCTTCTAAAAACGAAGCTGAATTTCCAAATGTAACTGAAAGTTGAGATATGGTTTCCTCCGTTGAATTGTTCGGTGATGATGACGATTTGTTTTTCGACGATGATGAAGGCTCGCAAAATGCTGCCAAGTTAGAACGCCTTCTCGGTGAAACCGAAATGCAGATGGGGATGATGTTTGAACTCATGCCCATTGGCATGGCCTTGCATCAGGAACAAAGCATTATCTACGCCAACAAGGAAATGGCACGTCTGTTGAGTATGACGCCAGAAGCTTTGATTGGGCGCCACTGTCTGGATTTCATCGAAGGCGATATTCTGGCTGACCTCGTTGAAAAGTTTATGATCCTGTTTAAAGAGGGCACAAGCTTTGAAATTCCGGTGGTGGAAATCCGCGATATGAAAGGGGATTTGCGCAAAATTCAGCTGATTGTGGGGATGATGCCCTGGGAAGACAGCCATGTTGCGCAAGTACTGATGCAGGATATTTCCAAGATCAAAGAACTCGAAAAAGACTTGGAAATTCAAAAAGAGAAAAAGCGCCTGCTGGAAGAACAAAAAGCGGTTATTGAAAAATCAGAAGTCCACTTCCGTACGTTGTTCGAATCTTCACGTGATGCCATTATTCTGTCCGATAAAGACAGTTTGTTGGACTGTAACACAGCTGCCTTAAGGCTGTTTAAGGCCAAGACGAAAGACGAGTTTTTATCTCATTCCAAAAGGTTCTACAGTCCGGAGTTCCAGGAAAATGGTGAGGCTTCTTTGGATTTGTCGCGTGATAAATACAGGGAAGTCAGGGAACGTGGTGGTAGTTTCTTTGACTGGATTCATAAAAAAATTGATGGCAGCGAATTCCCGGCTGAAGTTTTCCTCAGTTCTCTGGAGGTTGACGGGCACCAATTGATCATGGCATCGGTACGGGATGTGTCCAAACGTAAAAAACAGGAACAGGAACTGCTGCGTCACAGGAACCACCTGCAAGACATGGTGGATGAAGCCACCCACAGTCTGAAAGAGAAAAACGAGGAAATTGCGGAAAACCTTCTCAATGAAATTCAAAACCAGAAGGCCCAGCGCGAATTTATCTCGGTTATTTCCCACGAATTCAGAACACCGCTGACGGTGATTGATGGTGGTGCGCAAAATATCAAGCTTTTCCTTGAGCGCGGGAATGCAGAGAAAGCGGCAAGCCGGGTTGAAAAAATCCGCAGCGGGGTGTCGCGCCTTAACGGGATGATTGATGAAATCCTTCTGTCATCCAAACTGGAAAGCGGCACTTTTGAAATGGTGCCGTCTTATGTGGACTTCGCCCAGATTGTGAATGATAAGTGTGAAGCCATGCGCGATGCCTATCGGGATCACAAGATTATTTGTGATGCAAGCTCTGTCCATCAAAGCATTTGGGCGCATAATGATTCCATTGAAAAAATTGTCGAAAACCTTTTGTCCAATGCGTTGAAATATTCACCACAAGCGGACCGGATTGAAGTTTCCCTGAAGGAAGAGGGGCAATTTGCTGTGTTGAAAATACAGGATTTTGGCGTTGGTATTCCCAAGGATGATTTGGACAATCTGTTTAAACGATATTTCCGGGCGAAAACCGCACGCGGCATTAAAGGAACCGGGATTGGGCTTAATTTGGTGAAAACGCTGGTGGATTGGCATAAGGGGCATGTGGATGTCGAAAGTGTTGAAGGGGAGGGGACTTGCTTTACGATTTCCCTGCCGTTTTATTCAAAAGACATCAATCCTTCTGAGCATTAAGTCAAAACCCTGTTTTGTCGTAAAAAGAGTTTCAAAACCATTTTGCACACAGTAAATTTGCGCGAAAGCAAGCCTTCAATCTTGGGAGAAACGATTGTTCGAGTGGATACAATTTACAAGTCCTAATCAGGATCTCTCTTTGGCGTATATGGGGCAGTATGATGGGGGCCTGGTTGCCCTGTCTCTGATCATTGCGATTGGGGCGTCTTATGCTGCCTTGCTGATTTCAGAACGGGTATCTGCGACCCATTCCTTTTTGCAAAAACTGTTTTGGGTGTTTTCGTCTGGTTTGGCCTTGGGGGGCGGGGTCTGGTCGATGCATTTTATCGGCATGCTCGCCTTTAGCCTGCCGTGTGGGGTGGAATATGATCCGCTTGTCACGCTGGCCTCTATGATCCCCGGTGTGTTAGCCAGCACCTTTGCCATGTGGTTTGTTTCCCATATGGGCTCTTCCAAAAAATGGTTGTTGGGATCTGGCATTATTGTGGGTGCCGGGATTGGTGCCATGCATTATACGGGGATGGCGGCCATGCGTTTGGATGCAGTGCTGTATTATTCCCCAAATATTTTTGCCTTGTCGATTGTCACGGCGGTGATCTTGGCTGTCGCGGCCCTTTATGCCAAATGTGCCGCCAGCACATATTTTAAGGGGTGGCAAAGCTCTCTGGTTGCGGCCCCGATTATGGGAAGTGCCATTGCGGGTATGCATTATACAGCAATGGAAGCTGCGTTTTTCATCCCTCTTGAGCCATCCAACCAATCCATTGCAGGCTATTCCCCCCAGCTTATGGCGATTGCAATTTGCGTTGTGATGGCTTTGATGATTTCCTTGGGGGTAGTTTCGTCTTTGTTAGGGCGATTTGTTGAAATCAGTACAGCGTTAAAAGAACAAAGTGAAGAGCTTGTTCTTGCTAAGGAAAAGGCCGAAAAACTGGCACGAATTGACCCTTTAACAGGTTTGGATAACCGTTTGTCTTTTTATGAAAAGGCCAATGAAATCCATAAACTTGCGTGTCGCCATGAACACCCTTATGCGGTGATCATGCTGGATATCGACTTTTTCAAGAAAATCAACGACACCTATGGTCATCATAACGGGGACAAAGCGTTGATTGCTCTCGCGCGAACCTTACAGGCCACAGCGCGTTCCACAGATATTATTGGACGGATCGGTGGGGAAGAATTTGTTATTGTTCTGCCTGAAACGGCTTATGAAAGGGCAAGCACTCTGGCGGAAAGAATACGCCAGGCGATTTCCGAAATCGTTCTTCCGATTGAAGACTATGAGGTGACTTTCACGGCAAGTTTGGGCATCTCTTACCATAACAATGCAAATGAAAGCTTTCAAAAAGCCGTTGAACAAGCCGATGAGGCATTATATCAGGCCAAGAAACAGGGGCGTAACAGGGTTGAGGTTTTTAGGTCGTAAACTCATAAAATAGACTTGCTTTGGTTTCCCTAAAATATAGGCAAGACAAGGCAAAGGCTTGCAGGAAGTACTTGTACTTTCAAAAGACTTTAACGCAGTAATGCCTATATTGCAGGGAAACCCCGTAAGGGACGAGATGTATTTGAGGATAGAGCTGCGTTATAAAACCCTTAAAGTGCTCGCACTTCTGCGGGTTTCATGCCTTGTCTATGCTCAAATACATCTCCGCCAAACAAGTCTATTTTATGAGTTTACGACCTAGTGGGTAATTTGATCAACCCGTCATGACATCCAGATAACCTGCCTCAATCGCTGTTTCCAGTGCTTGAGAAGCATGGCGGAGTTCTTCAAAGGCTTTGCGGTGTTGCTTCAGCTGTTTGACCTGTTCTGGGTTTGGCAAATCATCACCACAGATTTTGGTCACTTCAAACAATTCTTTCAGATAAGCCGCACGGGCTTTGGCAACCAGTCGGAAAATGGGCTCGATCTTGTGTAATGTCAGTTCTGGTACATCCGGGTTGATCACCTCGCGATTCACTTCGCGTAGCGCCTTATCCATTTGAAGCTTCAAACGGTTGCGTTCAATATGTTGAGCTGACATGATCTTTAACCTCGACCCAATTGGAATATGCTTTAAGATGCGCCACTATATTCCAGAAACATTTAAAAATCCAAGGGATAAGCACAGTTATGGATTATCTTTCATTCGGTAGAATTGCGGTCAAGCCGGATCAGATTGACGCTTTCTTGGCAGAAGCGCGTTCACAAGGTCTTCACATCACCCATAGCACTGCAAATATTTACGAATTTGGCATCAAGCTGCCAACGCTTATGGATCAAGATCACTTACGCCGTACAGCCGGATTGATCGGCCTGAAATATTCAGCCGATTAATGTTTCCATTGCGGCTAAAGCAGTTGCGGCATCTTTATGCTGTGACAGGTCAAGTGTGTATGTTGCTGGGGGAAGTTGACCAAGCTGACTTAAAAAAGCCTCGGTATCAAGATCATGGTTTTGCAAATATTCAAATTGTGCCTGCGTCATATGCATGGCGCGACATTGTAGAGTAAAGGCAGGTTCTGGCTGGAACATGTAAGTCGTTGTAATCAGCGTTTGAAATGTCTTTTGGGCAGGGCCGACATTTAATCCATAATCCCCGCCCTTACCATCTGGGCCAGTCCAGCCAAATAAAAACAGCTCGAGCTGTTCATCGGTTTCACAAAATAACGCCTTAAATTCAGCAAGATGGTCCATAATAGCCTCACAGCCCAAAGGTTGGGCATTCCTAAACAGCAACTGCTTCCTTTCTATTCATTTGCCTTCCATAATGCAACTGCACAGTCAGGCAGAAATATCCGAGTCGTCCTTTTAAAAAGATGGAAGAGGTTTTTCTGGCTTGGGAATGCATAAAATATTTCTTTAAAAACAATGGGGTATAATATTTCTCCATCGGGTTTGTTTTTTACGTTTTGCGGAAATTCCATTCCAGTCTAACATGTCGTCCAGAAACAAAGCTACCAGGCAAGGAAAAGAGAGAAAATCACCTTATCGCTCAATTGAAATGCAGTTGCTTATTTTTTAATCATTTAAAATGTCTAAAAAATAAGCAATGCGATGAGTCGTATTTGGGCGACTCCTGATTTTTCCTCATTTCCTTAGATTTTACCTAGTTGGCATGATCTATGCTTTAGATGGCGACAGAAACATCTCGAAATTTTGTTTCAGATGTTCTATTTGGGAAAGTAGAAACAAATAAGGTTAAGAGGCACCAGCTGATGAAAAAGATCGAAGCCATCATCAAACCGTTCAAATTGGACGAAGTAAAAGAAGCCCTGCACGAAGTTGGACTTCAAGGCATCACGGTTATCGAAGCCAAAGGCTTTGGTCGTCAGAAAGGTCATACAGAGCTGTATCGCGGCGCTGAATATGTCGTTGATTTTCTTCCGAAGGTCAAAATCGAACTCGTCGTTGACGATGCTATGGTCGAAGGCGCCGTTGAAGCCATTCAACAGGCTGCCCATACAGGCCGCATCGGTGACGGTAAAATCTTTATTTCCAGTGTAGAAGAAGCCATTCGTATTCGTACCGGGGAAACCGGTGGCGAAGCTGTTTAATCTTCACTGATCACCTTTTATCATTTTTCTTAAACTAAGTAAGTAAGGGAAGGGAAAGCATTATGCCCTTGGATTGCAAAACTCCTGCAGATATCTTCAAAGTCTGTAAAGAAAACGAAATCGACTATATCGACCTGCGTTTCACTGACCCGCGTGGTAAGTGGCAGCACCTGACAATGTGTGCAGACGTTCTGTCTGAAGGCGATTTTGAAGACGGTATCATGTTCGACGGTTCTTCCATCGAAGGTTGGAAAGAAATCAACGAGTCTGACATGGCGCTGATCCCGGACCCGACCTCTGCTATTATCGATCCGTTTTCTGCACAGCCGTGCCTGATCGTAAACTGTGACATTTACGAGCCGTCTACAGGTCAGCCGTACAACCGTGACCCGCGTTCCATCGCGAAAAAAGCTCTGGCTTACATGGAATCTGCTGGTATTGGTGATACAGCATACTTCGGTGCAGAGCCGGAATTCTTCGTATTTGACGACGTTCGTTTCTCCAACGAAATGCACGACACTGGCTTCAAAATCGATTCTGACGAAGGCCCCTGGGTAACTGGTAAAGAATTCGACGAAGGCAACACAGGCCACCGTCCGGGCGTTAAGGGTGGTTACTTCCCGGTACCGCCAGTTGACTCTGCACAAGACCTGCGTGCTGAAATGACAACGATCGCGAAGGAAATGGGCCTTCCGATGGATAAGCACCACCACGAAGTTGCACCGTCTCAGCACGAACTGGGCATGATGTTCGGTAAACTGATCGAAACTGCTGATAACGTACAAACTTACAAATACGTTGTTCACATGGTTGCTCACGGCTTTGGCAAAACAGCCACATTCATGCCGAAACCGATCTCTGGTGATAACGGTTCTGGCATGCACACACACCAGTCTATCTGGAAAGATGGCAAGCCGCTGTTTGCTGGTAACGGTTATGCTGACTTGTCTGACATGTGCCTGTACTACATCGGTGGTATCATCAAGCACGCTAAAGCGCTGAACGCTTTCACAAACCCGTCTACAAACTCTTACAAGCGTTTGATCCCGGGTTTCGAAGCACCGGTACTGCTGGCATACTCTGCTCGTAACCGTTCTGCTTCTTGCCGTATCCCGTTCTCTCCGTCACCGAAAGGTAAGCGCGTTGAGATCCGCTTCCCGGATGCGACTGCGAACCCATACCTGGCCTTCACTGCAATGATGATGGCTGGTCTTGACGGTATCCAGAACAAAATCCACCCGGGTGATGCAATGGACAAAAACCTCTATGACTTGCCGGCTGAAGAACTGGCTGAAGTCCCGACTGTTGCAGGTTCCCTGCGCGAAGCTCTGGAATCTCTGGATGCAGATCGTGAGTTCCTGAAAAAAGGCGGCGTCATGGACGACGACATGATCGACGGTTACCTGGAGCTCAAGTGGGAAGAAGTATACAACTTCGAACACGCTCCGCACCCGATCGAGTTCAAAATGTATTATTCTTCTTAATCGTTATTCCGCTTTATTATCAATAAGATAAAGCAGAAAACGTTAGACAGATTATACTGATCTAAATGGGAATAGGGCGTAAGGTTTTTCAAGACCTTGCGCCCTTTCTCTTTGCCTGAGTCTAACGGATTTTATGTTCGCGCAGCGAACAGAGTCTAACGTTGTCTAACGCAATATGTAGTTTTTCACCGCAATAAAACCAAGACTCACATACTCGTATTACTTGAGAGTTTGACATTGGCCAAGTTACAACGCAAACCAGCAAGCCACTTACTTACAAATCTCAAGTAAAAATGAAAATAAATCATTTACTTTCATAGCGTTGACAGAATCGAACGATTCACTTATAAGGCTTTTACATAAAGAACGACATAGGCGGTCAAACCAATCCTCAGGATTTGGTCTGCGCCTAAACTGTAAGTGATGCTCAGCAAATCAAGCAGCGTCTTTCTTGAAATGAAATTGAATTCGTTGGTCGGAATTTCCGTTCTGATCGTTGTTTGAATTTGTCATTTTAGGAAGGAATTGCTTATGACAAATCATATTGAAAGCATCACCGCCATCGTTGACGGTACCTTTACTCACAAAGACGCTAAGTCTTTTCATCGCCAGTTTTATGCTGACGGTGAGATTGCTCTTACTGTTGCTTATTCAAAAGTTCAAGGATGGTACATCCAAACTTTTGAAAACTTACGCTACGATTTTCCGAAAGCCTACATTGAGATAATTATCTACGCAGGTTTCAAACATATTTCTATCGAACACCTCCAAGCGGAGGATGCGTAATGTCCTGTTTGAAAAGAAAAGACTTCTCGCTTCCTGCGTCACACAAACCTGAAACTGCTAAACACTTCATTGTCCGCGTACCAGATGGATATGACTTTAAACGTGCGAGTGCGCGAAACAACACTCACTCTTGGCGTCGCAAAGTCACATATGTGAAACCGCATTTATTTGAAGACAACGCCTTCGAAGGCCCATTGCTTGAGCCGTCAAGTGACCTTCTAATGAGTAGTTCAGAGTTAATTCTAGCACTAGATCGTTCCTCATGTTCCGCCCCAAAACATGAGAACCAGCACTTTTGGGTTCGGCTTTATCAAGTCGGCGCAAAGGGAGAACTATTTCGCATAGCCGAGTCCAAAAACCCTAAAACTTGGGTAGAGAGCCTGAAATGCTCCGCCGTTAAGTCAATGGGATTTTTCCTCAACCAACAAAACGAGAAAGTTGAAGTCAGTTTCTGACTTCAACTGCCCCACACGGAGCTAAGCTAAAATGAAACTTGTGATCCAATCCCCTAACGACATCGACCTTATTGAAGGCAGCGGTGATTTTGAAGATCATGTCGAAATAAGCATCCACAAGGACTACTTGTATGATGTGCTTCGACTGCTGTACTACGACGAAGCAGAAGAACTAGCCGTAATGGAATTAAACGGAGCAATTATCAATGGTTTAATTTCGCCAGAAAACGCGACGATAATGCAAAACAATTTCAGCGTATTTTTTCATGCCCTACATCGGCTGTACGGCAAAGGTGAAAAATTTGAGGTCAACAATACCCTTCGCTATCCCATTACGCTAAAGCGCAAAGAAGTACCAGAGGATAAAACCCCAAAACTCAGACCTGACGGACGCCCCTCACTTTTCAATGTAGACTTTGCTGAAATGGAAAAAAGAATAGAGAAGGCAAGAGAAGGTATCTATGACATCAAAACACTGGAAGAAGTGAAAAACAAATCCACGGGTTAATATTTCCAGTCTTCGTGCGCCAGCGGCATCGAATTAAGCAGATCGCGGTTGGTGCGCCATGTTGGCATGAATTGGTCCATAAGCTCTATAAAACGGTGATTGTGATGCCGTTCGAGCAGATGGACCATCTCATGCACAATAATATATTCGACGCACTGTATGGGCTTCTTAGCCAGTTCAAGATTTAACCAAATGCGACCGGCGGCAATATTGCAACTACCCCATTTGGTCCGCATCCGTTTCACTCCCCAGTCATTAACCGTAACACCGATTTTCTTTTCCCATTTAGAAATCAAATCTGGGATAACTTTCTTGAGTTCACTACGGTGCCAAGCGATGAACAGAGCTTCACGTTTTTCAGTCCCCATTCCTTCATTGATAAACAAATCGATCTTCTTTTTGCCGCGCAGTTGCAGATATGGTTTCGCGTCCGTAACCTCGACATTCAACAAGTATCGCTGACCAAAGAAATAGTGACTTTCCCCAGTAATACACTCGCGGGGCGTTTGCCTTGGTTGGTCCCGAAAACTTTTCTGCTGGTTTCTGATCCATGCCAATTTGGAAATGACCGCCATACGGATTGCTTCATCATCAATGTAAGTTGGTACGGCAATACGAACACGCCCGTCTGGCGGATATACAGACAAGTGTAAGTTCTTAATGTCTTTGCGAACAACTGCAACGGGGATACCGCTTACATCAATATTACGTGCTTCAATATTCACTTTGGTTCTTCACAATCTCAAAGATTTCTTCCGGGTCGAAGCCCTTATCTGCGACAACAGATTTGATAGCAAGAAAGAGTTCTCGTTCCTTCATACTGTGCCCACGCCAATTTGCTTTTTTGGTCAAAACAATCGCCTGATCGACCCGAATAGCGGTTTCTTCGTCGCTGCCCAAGTTATCGAACAAAGCGCGTTTAGCCGGAGAGTTCACCGATGACGGATAATCTCGATCTGCGTCAGGCTTTTTAACCTTCGTCGTCAGTTCAACGATTTTTTCCAGATATTTCTTATACTCAATGGCCTGTTCTTTTCGAGCCTTAATCAACGCATCGAGCAACTGTGACATTTGTTCATAATATTTCGGATTGACCGGTTGTTCTTCGATAATGGTGCTACGGACATTGTTTTCGATTGTCTCAGCAACCGCTTCTTGGTCCTTGAGAATGCCCGGTGGTAAATCGTTGATTGCATCTACACCACGCTCAACAATCAGGTCAATCAGTGTCATATCCTCAAATGCGGAGATAGTTTCACTTTCTTCCGCTCTGATATACTGATCGATCAACCGACGCATGCCCGGCTCATATCGTTTCATATCGATATTTTCCTTGGCATTCACCATTACCTCTTTACGAGCGTCCGCGTAGTGTTCAACTTCTTTCTGAATGGTTGCGATTTCACCTTCGCTGAAACCGGCTTCTTCCATTTCGTTGGCAAGATTGGCATATGAGCGGATGTATGCCCCGGTCAGCTTGTAGAACATGTGACGCTTCATTTCGTTGCGTTTTAAGGCACTGGCATCACTATTGTCTTCGGCAGAAAAGAAACGAATATAAGCCATCGTGTTGCTTGGCTTTTCAACATTCTCACACAATGCTTTTACAGCTTCACGGGCCGTTCTTAGGCTCTCTGCCGCTTTGGTCAATCGATCTTCTAAAAGCCCGGCTACGTCGGATTTGTCATAAGCATCAAACGCACCACCGGTATAGTCATTGATGGATTTTTCAAGAGACTTAAACAGGTCCTTGTAATCAATGATGTAACCATACTCCTTCTCGTCACCATCCAACCTGTTCACGCGGCACACCGCTTGGAACAATTCGTGGTCCGACATCTTCTTGTCGATATAGAGATAGGTTTCCTGATCGGAAACGTCATTTGCAGCTATCGTGAAAAGGTTATCGCTCAGTGTTTGGCGCATAAATAATCATGGGCGAGAACATTCCATACATTACGACCAGAACAAATAAATCTGGTTCATTACGATACTACTGGCAGCGGAGCGGACATAAAATTGTCCGCCTTCCCTCTGATCCGATTGATCGAGCAAACTTAGCCATTCGCCTCAATAACGCAGCAGACCAAAAGGTAGAGATTAACCTCGCATGGGCAGAAGACACACTTGGCTGGGTAATTGCGAAATACAAAAACAGTGCTGATTACAAAGCGCTCGCAAAGGGGACTCTCAAGTATTACAAACGGTTCTTGAACGATATTCTGGAACTCGGCGGAGAGATGCCTTTCGACGAAATCAGCCGTGCCGATGTAATTGATTTTGTAGAAAGCTACCCTAAAGACTCACAACGCAAACATTGTTCTGCGGTTCTGCGTAATCTATTCAACGAAGCCATGTATCGTGGATGCGCTTCTCACAACCTTGCATCAAACCTTCGTTTGGCGGAGATGGGTTCACGTACTCAAATTTGGCAGCAAGAAGATATTGATTCGTGGAAGAAGGCAGCTAAGAAGCATGAAAAAGCCGATGCGTTGATCTTGGCCTTCGATATGCTCCTCTACACTGCTCAACGCCCCATCGATGTATTGGCATCCAAATGGAGCCAATACACCGATGATAACATCATCTTGGTTCGCCAACAAAAAACCAAAACACTTGTTGGCCTACCCGCACACCGGGATTTAAAGAAAGCGTTGGAAATTGCCCGTGACAAGCGTACCAGTGAAACCATCGTATCCAATAAAAATCGTCAAATGTCTTACAGCGTTTTCCGCAAGGCGTTTGTTCAAATCTGCGCCATGGCTGGTATCCGTGATTTACAACCACGCGACCTTCGCCGCACCGCGGTTGTTCGTTTGGGACAAGCTGGCTGCACAATTCCCCAGATTGCATCCGTGTCTGGACACACCATCGATACTACGACGCAAATTCTTGAAAAGTACCTTCCTCGCCGAGTGGAATTGGCAATGGCAGCGATACAAAATCTTGAGAATGCCGAAGATAGTAAGAAGCTAGCCACTCTAACGCCGGAGCCAAAATAGATATGTTTTTGCTAACGTAATCTATAAAAAACAATCACTTACAGAGGTGAAAAATATACAAAATGTACTACTCTGCTTAAGTCAAAGAGTCTGAGACCTTGTTCACTCCAGTTGGTGGAGCAAGGAGTGCAATCTGATCAGAGAAACCCCGCAAGTTTTTCTTGCGGGGTTTTCTTTTTGTGACTGTATGAAACTTGATCGGTTAAAAGAGAAGGCCCCGCAGTTGTGCGGGGCCTTTGTCGTTAAAGGATACCTGTTGAGAGTTTAATCAGGAAGGTGATTAACCCTGCGACCATGGCGGCGCCGATGATTTCGGGCCACCATCCCAGGTCATAGACTGGGGCATCTTTTTTATTGTCTGTTTGCATGATGTATCTCCTTATTTACCTAAATTTGGGAGCCACATGGCGATTTCAGGGAAGATGAGGACAAGTGTCAGGCCGATCAGTTGCAAACCGATGAAAGGCAGGACAGCGACAAATATTTCCTGCAGGGTGACATCTTTGGGGGCCACACTTTTCAGATAGAAACAGGCTGGACCAAAGGGTGGGGACAGCATGTAAATCTGAATGTTCATGGCAAACAGAATACCAAACCATACCGGGTCATAACCAAGGTCAACAACAACCGGGGCAAAGACAGGCACGGTGATAAAGACAATGGCAATCCAGTCCATGAAAGTACCCAGCAACATGATGATCGCCATCATGATCAGGATGACCACAATCGGGGCCACATCCATACCTGTAAGCAGGCTTTTCAGGAAATTGGTCCCACCCATGATGTTATAGATACCGACAAGGCTGACCGCACCAACGATTAACCAGACGATCGAGCCTGTGGTGATGGTTGTGGACCAAAGGGCATCACGCAGACCTTGAATACTGAGTTCTTTGCGAATAACGGCAATCAAAACAGCACCTACAGCGCCGAGGGCTGCAGATTCTGTAACGGTTGCAACACCGGTGTAGATGGAGCCCAAGACACCAAAGATTAAAAGGAACGGTAAAATCAAACCTTTGAGATATTGCATACGCTCAAAGAAGGGAAGCTTGGCTTCTGGGGCATCATAAACCGGACCCATTTCCGGGTTCATACGACAACGGATCATCACATAGGTAATGTAAAGACCAGCCAGTAACATACCCGGGCCAACACCGGCAGAGAAAAGATCGCGCACAGAAACGCCAGCTTCCGCCCCATAAACAATGAGGACCACACTTGGCGGGATCAAGGTTGCCAGCGAACCGGATGCAACAATGGAACCTATGGACAGTTTACGGTCATAGCCAAGGCGGAACATTTGGGGCAGGGCAATCAGGCCGAGAAGAACGATTTCACCGCCTACAATGCCACTCATGGCCGCGAGGATCACACTGACAAAGATGGTTTGAACAGCCACACCACCGCGCATCTGGCCACCTAAAATAGCCATACTGTTGAACAGGTCTCGCGCGACCCCGGATTTTTCCAGAATATTCGCCATAAAGACGAAGAAGGGAACCGCAACCAATGTGTATTTGGTAAAGACATGGGCAACGTTACTGCCCACAAGGATCAAGCCGGGAGGGCCGAAATAGAACAGGGCAGAAGCAACCGAAACCAGAAGAGTCGATGCCCCAAGCGGGACCCCCATTGCCATTAGGCTGAAAAGTGCCAGAATGATCAAGAGTGTGATGATTTCAATACCCATTATCCGTGCTCCTTCTCATTTGCACCCTCAAACGGGTATTCTTCTTCATGTTCATCAGCCGGGGCGAACATGTTGGCGATCAGTTGCAGGGCATAAAGGACACAGGCAACGGACAGCATCACTTTTAAATAGCTGGGGACAGGTGGGTTAAAGGCACTGCCGGAACGTTCAAGATGGTTGAAAGAATTCAGTGTGGCATCCCAGTTGGACCAAAGCAGGCCGAGCACAGCGATAATGCTGATAATCAACGCAATTTTGGTCATGCGGTGCCAGAGTTTTTCACCCACGATGAGTTCCATTGCCGTCACTGTGATATGACGGCGTTGTTGGGTAACAGCACCAACGGATAAGAGCCAGGCGGTGCCGCACAGGGTCATGATGGTTTCTGATGTCCAGGCCGTCGGGGCGTCCAGAACATAGCGCATGAACACTTCAAAGACAGACAATGTGATTGCGGTTATGTAAAACATCCCGCAAGTCTTACCCAGAAATACACTGAGCTTGCCTATAAGTGTATGGAAAGTATGGTTAGACAAAATAGCCTCCCTTCGAGTGTTCGGTTCTGGTTGTTAGAGATTTGAGAACCGATATTCGTCTAATATTTTAACAAGTTCTTTAGCTGATCTTTCGCGGTGTTCACGAAAGACGGATTTGGCTTTTTCCGCATTACCGGATGTGATGGCATCCATGAGTTCACGATGTTCCTGTGTGGATTTCACCGGCATCTCGCGCAGTTTCAAGGTCAGCATCCGTGCACGGTGAGCCTGGTCAAACAAGGTGCTGATGATTTTTTCAAGACGCTTGTTGGCACAAAGCTCAAGGAGTTTACGGTGGAAGCCATCATCGGCCTTTGCCCAGGATTCCCGGTCTTCTTCCTGAATGGCCTTTTCCATTTTAGTGGTTAGATCTTCCAACTCTTTCAAGTCATGATCATTTATGGTGCGACTCGCCAATAGATAAGCCGCTTCGGGTTCCAGGGCCGTCAGAATCTGATAAATTTCGCTCATATCTTCGGGCATAATGGGCAAAACGCGAGCGCCACGGCGCGGAATAATCTCTAAAAGCCCTTCGGCTTCCAGTTTTAATAATGCCTCACGTACAGGTGTGCGGCTCATTCCCAAACGGACGGCAATTTCTGGCTCTGTTGCTTGAAAGCCAGGTGGCATACGGTTTTCGAGTATTTCTTCCTTGATCATGTCATAGGCGTTATCTACGCGGGAAACCTTGCTTTTTGCTGTCATGAGAGTTCTCCTTTCGGGCTCGTGTTAAAAAATATAATAATGTATACATTGACAAATGCACAAGAAAATAATTTAATGATTTTAACGCATCGGTGAGGATGCGGGAAGAGTTAGATCTTCAAAACGTTAGAAACTGCCAAATTTTAAGGGAGGACTTTCATGTTCAAAAAGGCAATTTCCAAACTTCCGGTTCTGGCTGGTGTTATTGCAGCAGGCATGTCACTGAACGTATCAGCTGATGCTGCTGAAATGCTGCGTGTGCAGACGTCAACAAAATCTGGCGGTTTTTCGTTTCAATATATGAATGACAACTGGGTAAACAAACTGCCTGCCATGACCAATGGTGAAGTTCAAATCCAGTTCATGCCGATTAAATCTGTGATGCCGCGTAATGAAACACCCGAAGGTGTGGCAGCAGGTGTCTTAAGTGGTGATTTGACGTCGATTGCTTATTTTTCCGGCCGTAACCCGGCATTTGCCATTCTGGGTGATCTGATCGCAGGTTATGATTCTCCGGCACAGGTTCAGCAATTCTGTAAAGATGGTGGTGGTTCTGAAGTTTTGCAAAAACTGTGGGACAAAACACTGCCGGGTAAAATCAAGGTTGTTGGTTGTGGTGCTGTTTCTAAAGAAGCACTGGTTTCCAAAAAGCCGATTAAAGGCGTTGCGGACCTGAAAGGCATTAAAGTGCGCTCTCCAGAAGGTTTGGCTGCGACAGTCTTTCGTGCTGCAGGTGCAAGCCCGGTAAATATCCCGTTCTCTGAAGTCTATACATCTTTGGAAAAAGGTGTGGTGGATGCAGCTGATGCGTCTGCTTATGTCAATAACGACAAAAACGGTTTCCACCAGATTGCAAAATATCCGCTTTATCCGGGGATCCACTCTATGGCAGTTCACCAGTTCACAGTCAGTACAAAAGTCTGGAACAAGCTTTCTCCAGCAGCGCGTTCTGGTTTGAAAGACTGGTATTATGCGGCTTATGCAGACCTGCTGAAAGCACTGGATGCACAAGATAAAAAGCTGGTGGCCCGTGATAAGGCTGATCCGAACATCACAGTGATTGACTGGGCGCAGAAAGATCGTGATGCGTTCCGTCAAATTGCGACGTCTTCCTGGGAAGAAACAGCAGGCAAGTCACCGGAAGCACGTGAAGCACTGGATGCACATTATTCCTTCATGAAGACAATTGGTCTTCTGAAGTAAGGGTTCTCCCGGCTGAGGTGGGCATTCGTCCCTAACCATGTCCACCTCATTTTTTTTAAGAATAATTAATAATGAAAAAGGAATGTGTCTATGACCACCTCTTCTATGCAAGTTGCTGTGATCAAAGGTGATGGGATTGGCGTTGATGTGACAGAAGCCACCATTGCTGTAATTGAAGCTGTAAAGGAAAAAGTTGGCGGCTTTGAACTTGATTATAACTATATCTCTGCCGGGGCAGGCTATTATCAAGAAACTGGAAAAGATATTCAGGATAATGGTGAAGAAGATGCGGGCAAGGCAGATGCAATTTTCCTTGGCGCTATTGGTTTGCCTGCCATTCGTTATGAAGATGGGACGGAAATTTCGCCCCATTTGCGCTTGCGTGACCGTTTTCAGCTTTATGCCGGTGTGCGTCCGGTGCGTGCTTATCCCAATGCGCCGCAAAAGCTGGCTGCACCGCAAGCCGCAGGCATTGACCTTGTGATCTTGCGTGAATCTACCGAAGGATTGTTTTATTCCGCCGCCGTTCATGATCGTTGCCCGGTTGAAAATAATGAAGAAGTTCAAGATGTCATGCGCATTACGCGCAATACGACTGAGAAACTTCACAATTTTGCCTTCCGTTTGGCGCAGAAACGTAAATCACGTGGCAAGCTTGGCAAGGTGACTTGTGTGGATAAGGCCAATGTTTTTAAATCCATGGCTTTCTTTCGTCAGATTTTTGATGAACGTAAAGCGAATTTCGCAGATGTGGAAGTGGGTTACAATTATGTTGATGCCCAAGCACTTGACCTGATCCGTCGCCCGTGGGAATTCGATGTGATGGTCACGGAAAATATCTTCGGTGATATTTTATCTGATCTGGCTGGTGGTCTTGTTGGTGGTATGGGTATGGCCTCTTGTGCTGAAATTGGTGATAACCACGGTCTTTTTCAACCGGCACATGGCAGTGCACCAGATATTATGGGTCAAGATAAAGCCAACCCGTTGGCGGCGATCCTCAGTGGTTCTTTGATGTTGGATTATCTGTCTGAAAAATCAGGGAACCAGTCCTTGGCCGATGCTGCACAATTAATTGATGAAGCTGTTTATGCCGGTTTTGAAGCCAATGCAATTCGCCCGATGGAATTTGGCGGGGATATGGGCACACAAGCCGTCACCAAAGAAGTGATTGCACGCATCTAATCAAGAAATCAAAGGGAAGACAGTATTATGAGTATTGTTCTTGGCTGTATTGCAGATGACCTGACCGGGGCAACCGATCTGGCAATGATCTTGGTACGTGAAGGTATGAAGACGGTGCAGATTGTTGGTGTTCCTGATGAAGACACCCCTGTACCGGACGCCGATGCGGTTGTGATTGCATTGAAATCACGCACCCTGATGGCATCGCAAGCTGTCAGTATGTCCTTATCTTCTTGTGGCTGGTTGCAAAAGGCAGGGGCCAAGCAAATTTTCTTTAAATATTGTTCGACCTTTGATTCTACAAAAGAAGGTAATATTGGTCCGGTCACAGATGCGTTGATGAATAAGCTGAATTGCCGAAATACGATTGCGTGCCCATCTTTTCCTGAAAATGGGCGTACAGTCTATCGGGGGCATCTGTTTGTGCATGATGTTCTCTTGTCTGAATCTTCATTGAGCAATCATCCCTTAACACCCATGACGGACCCTAACTTGCAACGGGTTCTCTCAAAACAGACCTCAACGCCCATTAGCAATGTCTATTATGAGGATGTTGAAGCTGGGGTCGATGTGTTGCGCAATAAGTTTGCCCAAGACGGTATCCATATTGTGGATGCCATATCTGATGCACACTTGCGCACCATTGGGGAAGCTTGTCGTGATTTAGCGCTCATTACAGGGGGATCAGCTGTCGCACAAGGCTTGGCCGATAACTATCGCACACAGGGGCTTTTGCCTGCAAAAAGCAATGCAAACAGTTTTCACGGCCCCAAAGGAGCAGCACTGGTTTTATCTGGCAGTTGTTCTGAGGCAACACGAGGGCAGGTTGCTTATGCACAGGCCCGCATGCCGCATTTTAAACTGGATGCATACGATATTTTAGATGGTAAACCCGTTGCTGATGAGGCGATCAGCTGGGCCAATGCGCATTTGTCACAGGATCAACCTGTTTTGATTTATTCGTCCGCTGATCCTGCTGAGGTCTCTCGCGTGCAGGCCGAACGGGGCCGGGTTGAAGTCGGTGATCAAGTCGAAGCCGTAATTGCTGACATCGCTAAACGTTTTTATGAAGCTGGGGTGCGACGTTTTGTTGTGGCCGGTGGGGAAACATCTGGTGCTGTGATTGAGGCACTTGGGGTAAAGGCGATGGAAATTGGTCCAGCCATTGATCCGGGGGTGCCTTGGACAAAAAGTCTGAACGATGATGAAAAAGCTTTGGCTCTTAAGTCCGGTAATTTCGGGACAGAAGATTTCTTTATTAAAGCACTTGAACAATTAGACGAGCTATCTTCATGACAGATTTAGAATTGAGAGAGGAACTGATCCAAACCGTTTTGAAAATGAACGATATGGGGATCAATCAAGGCACATCGGGCAATGCAGCGGTTCGTGTTGAGAGGGGCTTTCTGATTACCCCCTCAGGGATGGCGTATGAAGATATTACACCGCAAGATGTGGTCTTTAAGGAAATCGGCGGGGGGTATGAAAGCCCCAACGGATTGCGCAAACCGTCCAGTGAATGGCGTTTTCATGAGGATATTTTCATCGCCCGTCCCGAAGTTAGTGCCATTGTCCATACGCATGGCAAGGCGGTGATGACTATTGCCTGTCTGCAAAAAGATATTCCCCCGTTTCATTATATGATTGGGGTGACGGGTGGGGAGACAATTCGATGTGCCCCTTATGAAACCTTTGCAACGCAAGCCTTGTCAGATGTGGCTGTTCAGGCGCTGGAAGGGCGAAAAGCCTGCCTGTTGGCCAATCATGGACAAATTGCCCTTGGGGGGACTCTGAAACAGGCTCTTTCCATGGCGCTGGAAGTCGAAACCTTGTGCGACGTTTATTGGAGAACACTGGTTGCAGGTGGTGCTGTCATTCTTGATCAAAGCAAGATGGATGAAGCACTGGCGAAATTCAATAAAGGTTATGGAAGCGCTAAGGCTTTTGTGGACGAAGGAAAGGGATAGATATGTTCGTTGTACTTGTTGATTTTGTGATCAAAAAAGGCTGTGAAGAGCAATTTAATCACGCCATGTTGGAACAGGCAGAAAACTCGCTGAGTCAAGAAGTAGACTGTCACCAGTTTGATGTGTGCCGCAATCCTGACAACCCACAGGAGTTTTTCCTGTATGAGCTTTATACAGACCACGCAGCCTTTGATGTTCATTTAGCCTCTGAACATTTTATTGCTTTTGATCAATGTGTTAGCGCCTGGATTGAAAATAAGGAAGTTCGTTTGTTGCAGCGATTGTAAGAACTGTTATGCTCGTGGGTGGGAAAATGCAGGTGAAAATTGGTAATACAATTGTGTATGGTTTACCATATACGTCTGGTCAATAGACGTGGTTTCGAAAATAAGCATAATACCGTAAAAATAAATAGTTTGGTTAACCAAATGATGGGAGATGAGGCTAATCGTTAGGCGATATCCGGTCCTTCGCTATTGTGGGTCTGGTTGAGACACCGTGTTGTCGCTGGTTTTGCGCAGATGGCATTTCTGTATGGATAGTGCTGTCTGTTTCAAACAGTGGGGGTGTAGATGAATACCGTAGATCAATCCGATATTACATTATCACGGGATGAAATTCGTTCTGGCATTGGCAAGCAGTTGTTTACTGCTTTTTCCGTTGTCGCTTTGATGACTGTTTTGGTTAGTATTATTGGCTGGTTCAGTATTGAAAAGCTGGATAATGCACAAACGAGTCTGGCATCGCAGGAAGTACCTGCGATTACGTCAGCTTTGAAATTATCTGAAGAAATTGCAAATTTGGCGGCTTCTGCGCCACGGCTAAAGGCAGCACGTAATGATGAAGAGCGCAAAGCCATTCTGGCCTTGCTGGCCCAATCAAATAAACGGGCACAAGAAAGCCTAAAAACCTTGAAGCTCCATACCAAGGATGTGAAGGGGCTTGAAGCTATTGAGGCGGGCCTGTCCAAACTTCCCTGGTATATGACCCGCTTAAATCAGGTGGGCTCTCGTTTATTTGCCAAGATTAAACGCCGTAACGAGTTGGACGGTAAATTAATCATTTTTCGAGAGACCGTTGCGAAAAAACTGCGCCCTCATTTGCTGAATGTCCGGATTGCCGTTATTGAAGAAAGCGAAGATGTGCTGCGATCTTTTCAGCGCCAAGAAGAGCTGCTGGAATTTAAAAGTGCAACCAATCTTCTTGTTGGTCTTTTGGCTGAAGGGGGAAAATCCAATTCGGAAAAAGAGATCGAAAAGATTGAAAGCCGTTTTCTCAGTTCAATTGCGAAAATGGCAGTTCCTCTGTCTCGGATTGAGAAAACCGCAAATGTAAGTGAGCTGAGCCATATTTTTAAATCTTTGCTACGTTTTGGCAGCAAAGGGGGGCCAGATGATAATATTCTTCTGTTGCGCAAGGCTGAATTGAAGGCTTTGGCAGAAACAGACGAGATTATGGAAGAAACCCGCGATCTCTCCAAGAAAATGTCACAGCAAGCCAATGAGGTCGTTCAAAATGTTGAACAATCCATTCAGGCTTCCATTGAAAGTAACCAATCATCTATTCGTTCGACCAAGATCAGCTTGGTTTTAATCTCAGTCGGTGCCTTGGCCGTTTCTGCCTTAATCGGTTGGTTCTATGTGAATAAAAGAATTGTTCATCGCTTGATGGTTCTGGTGAACTCTATGGAAAATATTGCCAAGGGGGATTTGGCAACGCGGGTCAATCGCAATGGTAGTGATGAAATTTCCTTGATGGGGAAAGCTTTGACGGTTTTGCGTAATGCAGGGCGTCAGGCCGAAGATGACCGGACAGCTTTTGAAGCCCAACGCCAAAAATCAGAAGAGGAAAAACGTCAGGCCCAATTGTCTTTGGCGGATAGCCTTGAAGATTCTTCAAGTGTGTCTATGGATAAGTTGTCGCAAAATGTTTTGACTTTGCAAGAACAGGCGCGGGTCATGGAAGGTTTGTCTCAAACCGCACTGGATAAAAGTATTGATGTGACACATGCCGCTGAACGCATGACAACGGATATGGGGGATGTATCTGCCAGTATCGGGGAGTTGAGCAGTTCAATTGATGAAATTAGCCAGCAGTCCCAGCAAGGTTGGAAAACGGCAGATGATGCGGTCAGACGTGCTGATACAATGAACGACAGTATCTCTCAGCTTCAGGGGAGTTCACGCCGTATTGGGGAGGTGATTATGTTGATTAACGATGTCGCCGCCCAGACCAATATGTTGGCGCTGAATGCAACCATTGAGGCCGCACGTGCCGGGGAAGCAGGCAAAGGTTTTGCCGTGGTGGCCCAAGAAGTCAAAACACTGGCATCTCAAACAGAAAATGCAACGGGTGAAATTGATCTTTTGATCAAGGGGATTCAGTCTGAAATCCACAGTACGGTTGAAGCCGCCAAGCATATTTCCCATGTCATTTTTAAGATCAAGGAAGTGACCACGACCATTGCGTCTGCGGTTGAGCAGCAAAGTGCCGCGACCAGCAGTATTGACCATACGGTTCGCAAAAGTGTGGATGAATGTTTGCAGGTTTCCACCTGGATTAAAGAAGTGTCCGAAGTCAGTGAAACAACCGGCCAAGCCATTCAGGAAGTGCGTAAAACATCCGGTGATGTGGAAAGTGAATCTCAAGGGCTGCAAAGTGACATTGCCCGTTTCCTCACCTCTGTTCGGGCTTGAAAAAAGTAAGGTAATTCGATGCAAGAAGAAAAAAGTCGACGTATCAGCCATTTGGTTGCTGCGGTTGAATGCTTGTCAGAAAGTGTGACTATTTTTGATGGGGAAGATCGTCTTGTCTTTTTTAATGAAAAATTTAAGGAAGATAACGCCCATACGCCAGAAGCTGTGGTTTTGGGTCTGACGTTTGCGCAGATGATACAGCGTTTGCTTGATAATGGTGCGATTGTTGATGCGGTTGGTTGTGAAGAGGAATGGTTTGAAGAACGCATGCAAAAACATCGCGTCCCCCAAGGTGCTTTTGAGGTACAGCGCTGCGATGGGAAATGCCTGCTGGTTTTTGAACAAAAACTCAATGATGGCGGGACGATCATTTTGGCGACCGATATTACGGACAGAAAGCTTTATGAGCAGCAGAAATATCAAAAGGAAATGGCGATTAAAGCCAATATGGCGAAGTCTGAATTTCTGTCATCCATGAGTCATGAACTACGCACACCGCTCAATGCAATTTTGGGGTTTGCCCAGCTTTTAACGATGAACAAGTCTGATTGCTTGTCTGATATGGAGTTGCAATATCTCCAGCATATTATTTCCGGTGGGAAGCACCTTCTCTCCCTGATCAATGACATTCTGGACCTGTCGAAGATTGAGGCCGGTAAAATTGTGTATTCCATCGAAGCTGTGGATGTGGACGAGCTGATTGAAACCTGTATGTCCTTCGCCAATGCGTTGAGTGATAAAGCCAATGTGTCGCTGGAATATGTCAAAAAAACATCAAGCCCCGTGATTACGTCTGACTATCTCAGAACCAAGCAGGTTTTGATCAATCTGATCAATAACGGCATTAAATATAACCGCCCCAAAGGCTATGTGCGTCTTTCCTGTGAAGAGATTGAGGGGGAAAGGCTTAGGATTTCCGTTGTCGATAATGGCTATGGTATTGCCGAAGAACATCAGAGCTTATTGTTCCAACCCTTTCAACGTGCTGTCGGACCGCAAAGTGAAATTGAAGGCAGCGGTGTCGGTCTGGCCTTGACCCAACGTTTGGTAAAGGAAATGGGCGGTGAGATTGGCTTTGAAAGCACCGAAGGCGAGGGGAGCCGTTTCTGGGTCGAATTTCCAAAAGGGTTTAAGGGCACCGATGGTTTGGACATGGATGATCATGCAATCCGTGTGGTTCAGCCCGCGCTGGGCGAAGAGCAAAAGCTGTTGCTTTATGTGGAGGATAATCCGTCAAATATTGCCTTGATGGAAGGTGTGATCGCCGGGTTACCCAATATTGAAATGATTGTGGCCCATAATGCGGAAGATGGCTTGGTTCTGGCTGAAGAAAAGAAGCCGGATTTGGTGGTTATGGATATTAATTTACCGGGTATGAGTGGCATTGAGGCGATGAAACGCCTGCAAAAAAATCGTCCAACTCAAAACTTGCCAGCCATTGCACTCAGCGCCAATGCAATGCCCCATACGATTGTGGAGGCCAAGGCCGCAGGCTTCCTTGAATATATTACCAAGCCCCTTGATGTAGCGAAATTCCTGGAAGTGTTGCAGGAGGTGCTGGCGGTGGAATATGGGCGTTAAAAGGTGCTGCGGATATGTTCCCAGGCAACTTTTAAGTGGTTGTGCATGGCTTCTTCGGCGCCATCTGGGTCACGTTCCAGGATTGCATTATAGACGGCTTCATGCCCGGCAAAGGTAACTTTATTGATTTCTACACCGCGTTCCATTTTGGGCCAATGTCCGGATAACCAGGAAACATAGGCATTTTGAAGGGCTGTATAAATTGGGTTTTTGGGGATTTCGTAAAGTACTTTGTGGAACAAAACATCCGTGCGGTAAAATTCTTCTGGGTTTTCCATGGCTGCACGGTTGTTTTCAAGGGCTTCTTTTAAGCGGGCAATATCGTCTTTGCGGGCATTTAAGGCCGCATAGCGGGAAAGGGAGGTTTCAATAAAGATGCGGCTGTCATACAGGTTTTTAAAACCGCCATCTTCATTCATGAAATGGTGGACCAAAGCGCTTAAGCTTTCCAGTGCGGTATCGTATCCGGCTTGGGCAACAACAGGGCGGTGTCGAGGTTTTGTAATCAGCAAGCCATTTCGTGACAGAGAGGAAATGGCTTCGCGGATGATATTCCTGCCGACACCAAAACGATCCATGAGGTCGCGTTCTGAGGGAAGCATTTCACCCTGGGCAAAAGTGCCATCCAGAATCTTTTGTTCCAGCTCTGCAATGACAAAGTCTGTTTTACGGCCTGTAATTTCCATTGTCCCACTCTTTCTGCTGTGCCGGAGAATCCGGATGCTCTTTATATAATATTAAGACCAAATTCTGACAAGAATGTCTTTCCTAAGGATAAAATACATTTTTGGTTTACCAAAATATAGGAAAAATCGTTAAATTTGGCATTTTTTTAAAAAAAACTTGCGATATGGTGCATTTTCAGTAACCATAATAATTAATTTGGTAAACCAATAAGCCAGCGCCCCTCGCACAAGAGGGAGATAAAAAAAGATTTAGCTGTCGGTTGATTTTGTGTCATTCGACAATTTAGCAGAGAGGCACTCCCCTTTGAGCGGAGTGCAAAACAAAGGAAGAAGTTATGAATTTCAAGCGTACGCGTAAGTTTATTTTAAGTGCTGCTGTGGCCGTTGCAGGCTTCGGCGGTTTTATTAGCCAGGCTGATGCGGGTCAGACACTGAAATGGGCTCACGTTTATGAGCCGGAGCATCCGTATCATAAAAGTGCACTTTGGGCTGCCGAAGAAGTGAAAAAACGCACCGAAGGTCGTGTGGAACTTCAAGTGTATCCAAGTTCTTCATTGGGTAAGGAAATGGATATCAACGAAGGTCTGACAATCGGTTCCATTGATATCATCATCACAGGTGCGGCATTTGCTGAACAGTTCTACGGTCCTGCAGCGATTTCAAACTATCCGTTCATGGTTCGTGATTACGACCACTGGAAAAAATACCGTGACAGTGACCTGTTTGCTGAAATCCGCCAGGGTTATAAAAAGGCAACAGGCAATGAAATTACGGCCCTGTCTTATTATGGTCAGCGTCACGTCACATCTAATAAGCCGATCAAAACACCGGCTGACATGAAGAACCTGAAAATCCGTGTGCCAAATGCACCGTTGTTCATGATGTTCCCGAAAGCAACGGGTGCAAACCCGACACCGATGGCTTTCTCTGAAGTATATCTGGCGTTGCAACAAGGTGTTGTTGATGCACAGGAAAACCCGCTTCCGACTATCAAGTTCAAAAAATTCCACGAAGTACAGTCTCACATCAACCTGACAGGTCACATCACAATTTCTTCTTTGACGCTGATGTCTGGTCTGACAGAACGCAAAGTGGGTAATGCTGATTATGCGATCCTCAAGCAAGTAACGCAGGAAGCGTCTGTGCGTGCCTCTGAAGAAATCAACAAGTCTGAGCAAGAGCTTGGCGCTTGGTTTGAAGCACAAGGCACAAAGGTGATCTCTGTTGACAAGAAAGCTTTCCAGGATGCGCTTGTTCCGGCCATGTCTGCAGAAGACCTGCCGTTTACACAAGAGCAAGTCCGTCGTCTGAAGTCTCTTTAAGTCAAAACAGGTGTTGAGTTATGTCTTCCCAACATAATCATACATCCGGTCCGGGAGAGGGGGATGCCCCTTTCCCAGAACTGGAAATCGAGGAAAAGGAAGTCGATGTCTCTGACTTTAGTTGGGTAGACACTCCGGGCCTCATTTTCTTCTGGATCTTAATGGTCGTTGTTTTCTTACAGTTCTTTACCCGCTATGTCCTGAATGACTCGCTGGGTTGGACGGAAGAAGTCGCCCGTTTTCTCCTGATCCTTGTTGCGTTTTGTGGGGCGATTACAGGGGCGAGAAAAGGAACCCATATTTTCTTGGAGTTCTTTTACCGCTTTGTCCCAACTCCGGTGGCAAAAGCCCTTTCGATCCTCGCAGAACTCATCAATGTTACGTTTTTCGGCTATATGGCCTATGTGGGATATCAGCTGGCAGAAGTCACGCGCCAGAATATGATTTCCATTCCGGTTCCCAAGGCAATGATCTACTGGGCCGTCGCCATTAGTTTCGCAATTATGGCTGTATATTCAGTCATCTGGCTCGTTCACAAAATTCGATCTGACAGCAAGACAATTGTCGCTGAAATCGAAGAACATGCCCTGAATGAATAGGAACTTATCATGTCAATTATTATCCTATTTGTACTCTTGTTTTTCTTCCTGATCATCGGCGTGCCGGTGGCGGTTTCTCTGGGCTTGTCTTCTTTGATCTTCATTATGTTTCAAGGTCTGCCGGAAATGGTGGTTCTGCATAATATGATCAGCGGTGTGAACAGCTTTCCCCTGATTGCCGTGCCGTTCTTTATTCTGGCTGGCCATTTGATGAATTCATCAGGGATTACCAATAAAATCTTCAGCTTTGCACGCGCTTGTGTTGGCTGGATGCATGGTGGTCTGGGTCACGTAAATGTTGGTGCCAGTGTGATCTTTGCAGGTATGTCCGGTGCGGCAGTGGCTGATGCTGGTGGTCTTGGCAATGTTGAGATCAAGGCGATGAAAGATGCCGGTTATGACAAAGACTTTTCTGTCGGGATTACAGCGGCTTCTTCGACCATCGGTCCGATTATTCCACCGTCCCTGCCGTTGATTGTTTACGGTGTTATTGGCGATGCCTCTATCGGTCAACTGTTTGCTGCGGGCATCGTACCGGGCCTGATGATGGCCGGTTCCTTGATGATGATGGTTTGGTGGTTCTCACGTAAACGTGGGTATCCGAAAGATGATTGCTTTATGTGGTCTCGCCTTGGTCATACATTCAAGGAAGCTTTTGCGCCACTCATGACACCGGTCATTATCGTAGGGGGTATTCTGACGGGTCTGTTTACACCTACAGAAGCAGCGATTGCAGCGGTAGCTTACTCCATGTTCCTTGGCACTGTCGTTTATCGCACGTTGAACCTGAAATCCATTTTACGGGTCTCAATGGATACGTTGGAAACAACAGCCTCAATCATGATGATCATTGCAGCTTCTACTATCTTTGCCTGGATTTTGACGGCAAACCAAGTGGCGGAACATTTTGCAACAACCCTGCTGGGCTTCACAGATAACCATATTGCGATCATGTTGATTGTGACGGTGCTGATCCTGATTATCGGCTGCTTTATGGAAACTTTGGCCGCCATCACAATTTTGGTGCCAGTTCTCCTCCCCGTCGTGATGAAAATGGGTGTTGATCCGGTTCACTTCGGCATCATTTTGATCCTGAATCTGATGCTTGGTCTGCTGACCCCGCCTGTTGGCATGGTTCTCTATGTCCTGTCAAAGGTATCGGCCGTCCCGTTTGAACGATGCGTGGTTGCAACAGCACCATTCCTCATCCCCCTTGTAACAGTCCTTCTGATCCTGACGTTTGTGCCGCAGCTGACTATGTGGTTGCCAGAAACACTTTATCGTTAATCAGCAGGCCGGATTGAGAAAAAAATAATGAGTACAAAGATTTCAAATATCCAAACACAACTTTTCGCTGTACCTCTGAAAGAAGTTCTCTCAGATGCGAAGCATGGTGATCACACACATTTCGAGCTGATCGTTGTGAAAATCACTCTGGAAGATGGCAGCGAAGGGTTTGGTTATACTTACACTGGCGGTAAGGGCGGACGTGCCATTGCTGCGATGATTGACTACGATATTGCCCCGGCCCTTATTGGTCGTGATGGGACCAATATCGAAGAACTTTTCGACATGATGGAATGGCATATTCACTATGTCGGTCGCGGTGGCATTGCTTCTTTTGCAATTTCCGCCCTTGATATCGCCCTTTGGGATATCCGTTGTAAGAAGCTGGGCCAGCCCCTGTGGAAAGTGGCCGGTGGGGCGTCTGATCGCACCAAAGCTTATCGTGGCGGTATTGACCTGAATTTCTCTTTGGAAAAACTGCTGGGCAGCATTCAGGGATATCTGGATGACGGCTTCAATGCGGTCAAGATCAAAGTCGGTCAGGAAGATTTGGCTGATGATATTGAACGTGCCCGTGCAGTTCGCCAATTGATTGGTGATGATATCACTTTCATGGTGGATGCTAATTATTCCATGTCTGTGGAAAAAGCCATCGAAGCCAGCCGTGCGTTTCAGGAATTTAATGTTCTTTGGTTTGAAGAACCAACCATTCCTGATGATTATGACGGTTTTGCCCGTATTGCTGATGAAACAGGTATTTCACTGGCCATGGGGGAAAACCTCCATACCATCCATGAGTTTGAGTACGCCTTTGACCGGGCCAAGCTGACCTTTATTCAGCCGGACGCTTCAAACTGTTGCGGTATTTCCGGTTGGTTGAAAGTGGCTGAAAAGTCCCGAGAACATGGATTGCAGATTTGTACCCATGGCATGCAGGAACTGCACGTCAGTCTGCTTTCTGCCCAATCCAATGCAGGTTGGCTGGAAGTTCATAGTTTCCCCATTGATGAATACACCACCCGTCCATTGGTTGTGGAAGATGCCCTGGCCATTGCCCCGAGCACACCGGGCACAGGTGTCGTCTTTGATTTTGAAAAATTAAACCCGCACGAAGTTTCTCTGCGCTCTTAAAGGTTAGGAAAAGAAAATGAAAGCAGCGTTTTATACAGGTGATAAAACATTTGAAATCAGAAGTGTTGAGGCGCAAGCCCCTGCTGCTGATGAAGTCCAAGTTCAGGTCGCTTATTGCGGTGTGTGTGGGACAGATCTCCATGCCTATCATGGTTCAATGGATGCCCGTATTGGTCATAACCGTGTTATCGGGCATGAAATGTCCGGTACGGTGACAGCTATTGGCAGTGATGTCGGTGACGTCAAGGAAGGCGATCATGTGGTGATCCGTCCGTTGAAAGCCTGTGGTGAATGCCCGGCTTGTAAGGCAGGTCATTCTCATATTTGTCATAATCTCAAATTCCTGGGCTTGGATACGGATGGGGCCTTTCAGCAAAGTTGGACAGTGCCTGCCAATACGGTTCACAAAATCCCGTCTTCTATGCCGCTGAAATACGGCGCGTTGGTTGAGCCGATTGCAGTTGCCTGCCATGACGTTCGCCGCAGCCGCTTACAAGCTGGTGAAGATGTGCTGGTTATCGGTGGTGGCCCGATCGGGATGCTGGTGGCGATGGTTGCACGCAAGCAGGGTGGTAATGTCATTATCTCCGAAGTGAGTGAACAACGTCTGGCTTTTGCCCAGCAATTGGGCTTTGAAACCATCAACCCCTTAAACGAAGATTTGGTAACGACCATTAACCAGAAGACCTGGGACAAGGGTGCTGATGTGGTCTTTGAAGTTTCCGGCTCTCAACCCGGTGTGGAAGCGATGACTGCGGCAGCAGCTGTACGTGGCCGTATCGTGATGGTTGCGATCCACCCTAATAAGCCGCAGGTCGATATGTTCCAGTTCTTCTGGCGGGAACTCGAATTGCTGGGTGCGCGTGTTTACGAAGGTCAGGATTTTGAAGATGCCATTCAGATGGTGACAAATGGGGATATCGATTGTGAATCCATGATCACAGATGTTCGTGCCCTCAGTGAGATTACGCAAGCCTTTGAAGCACTCAGTGGTAATCCACAAGCGATGAAAAGCCTGATTCAGGTTGCTGACGAAATTCAATAAACGGAGAAAACACGTGTCTATTCTTGATAAATTTTCCCTTGCGGGCAAAACAGCGTTGGTCACAGGTGGCAAGCGCGGCATTGGTAAGGCAATGGCTGTTGGTTTGGCAGAAGCCGGTGCTGATATTATCTGTGTGAGTGCAACACTGGAAGCCGAAGGCAGTGAAGTTGAAAAAGCTGTACGTGCCACAGGGCGTAACTTTAAAGGCTATTCCTGTAACTTTGCAGATCGTAAAAGCCTGTATGCCTTTATCGAAAAGGTAAAAGCGGAAAACCCGCAGATTGACATTCTGGTCAACAACGCCGGGACGATCTTGCGCACGCCTGCGGCTGAACATCCTGATGAAATGTGGGATGAGGTGATTGAAGTCAACCTGAACGCCCAGTTCATTCTGACCCGTGAAATCGGTAAGGAAATGGTTGCGCGTGGTTATGGCAAGGTCATCTTTACAGCCTCTTTGCTGACGTTCCAGGGCGGTATTACAGTGCCGGGTTATGCAGCCTCTAAAGGCGGTGTGGGTCAGCTTGTTATGGCGTTTGCCAATGAATGGGCATCACAAGGTGTGAATGTCAATGCGGTGGCACCGGGTTACATCAAAACAGATAATACACAGGCGCTGCAAGATGATGCAGAACGTGCCAATGCGATTTTGTCACGTATTCCGGCTGGGCGCTGGGGCGAGCCTGAAGATTTTGCTGGTCCGGTTGTCTTTTTGGCGTCGGATGCATCAAGCTACATGAATGGCGCGATCACTCTTGTTGATGGCGGCTGGATGGGTCGTTAAGGCCCTGATTGGAATGGGCTATTGTCCCCATAGCCCATTCCAAAACTTTGAAGGAAAAGATCGTGCAGTCAAATCGAAAAGCAATAGCCTGTATTGGCGAATGTATGGTGGAGCTATCTCCAGCCCAAGAGGGTTTGTTCAAGCTTGGTTTTGCCGGTGATACCTACACTACAGCCGTTTATTTGAAGCGCCAGTTTGGTGATGCCGTGGATGTCAGCTATATCACGGCGTTGGGTGTGGATCCGCAAAGTAAAGCAATGGTTTCAGCTTTTGAGCAAGAAGGGATTGATACTTCCCACGTGCGGCTTTTCGAAGATAAAGCACCGGGGCTTTACCTGATTGAGAATGACGAAACCGGCGAGCGCTATTTCCAATATTGGCGTTCAACAGCAGCAGCACGCTTTTTATATCAAGATCGAAGCATATCAGATATTGCGCAACAGCTTGAAGGATTTGATCTGGTCTATGTATCTGGCATTTCACTGGCTGTTCTGGATGCGGCACAGCGTACAAATTTGATTGAAGCCTTGAAAGCTAATCAAGCCGATGTGGCGTTTGATCCAAATTTCCGGGCGGCTTTATGGCCGGATTTAGATGAATGTCGACAGGCTTTCCAAGATGTTGCCGGGGTTTCCAAGATTGTTTTTGTTACCCCGGAAGATGATTGTGCCCTGTGGGGGGAGGCTCTTCTTGATGACGTTTGTCAACGCTGGTCAGGATTTGGTGCTGAGGAAGTTGTGGTCAAGGATGGCGCAAATGGTTGTCTGGTTGTGACTGATCTTGAACGCGATCATATCAACGCGCCTGAAAAACTGTCACCTGTTGATACCACAGGGGCAGGGGATTCCTTTAGTTCAGGTTATCTCGGTGCACGCTTGCAAGGGGGCTCTATTCGTCAGGCTGCTGAAATGGCCCACAGGGTTGCAGCTCAGGTGATTATGCATCCCGGCGGTATCATTCCACAAAATGTTTGGCAAAAGGTAAGTTAAGGAATTTTCTGATGAAGACACGTGTCTCTAGTGTAACTGGTCTGAGTAAAATCATCCCTGTTCTTGTGATTGAAGATGTGGCCCATGCTGTCCCTTTAGCCCGTTGTTTGGTGCAAAATGGACTGCCTGTTCTTGAAATTACGCTGCGTTCATCCGCTGCCCTTGAATCTATTCAGGCAATTATGAATGAAGTTGAAGGGGCCGTTATTGGTGTGGGTTCGGTTTTAGCACCTGAACAGCTTGAACAAATTGAAAAAATGGGCGTGGCCTTTGGGGTGTCGCCGGGGGTTTCTCCGAATTTGTTTAAAGCTCTGAAAGACAGTGATCTGCCGTTCCTTGCTGGGGGAAGTACTCTGAGTGAAGTTCTGACCTTACGTGAGGCAGGCTTTATGGAACAAAAAGCCTTTCCTGCCAGTGTGGCAGGGGGGATTGATTACCTCAAAGCGGTTTCTGGCCCGGTTGGCGATGTTTCTTTTTGTCCGACAGGTGGGGTGAAGCCTGCAAATGTTCTGGATTATCTCGCATTGGACAATGTTTTTGCTGTTGGCGGTACCTGGATTGCCCCCGGTGATTTGGTGAATAAGCAAGATTGGGATGAGATCGGTCGCCGTGCGGCATCTGCTAGTGCATTGGTAAACAAGGATAAGCTCTAAAAATAATATCATATTATGAATGATGCTTGAGTTCCGGGTGGTTTTTCTATAGTATTATCATAATATGAATGATTGTTTGGTTGAATGTAGGGCGGGAAAGGGCTTGACCCGTAGTGGATATTAATGAATAATATAATGTATACATTAATTCATTTGTGAACTGAGCTCGTGACCTTTCGATTAAGTAAAGTTTCGTTTTAAGGATTGAAATAAGTTGGAAAATAACATGACACAGACATCATCTAAGCAGGCAAAGATTATTGCGACCTTAGGGCCGTCCAGTTCCTCAGTGGAAATGGTTTTGGCTTTGGCAAAGGCTGGTGCCAATGTTTTTCGACTGAATTTCTCTCACGGGGATTATGAAGAACATGCTGCCCGTATTAAGGCTGTGCGCCTTGCTGAAAAGGAACTTGGTCGCCCCTTGGGAATGTTCATGGATCTTCAGGGGCCAAAATTCCGTCTGGGAACCTTTGTTGAAGGCAAGGTTTATCTGGAAAAAGGTCAGTCTATCAAATTTGATTTGAACAGTGCTGCAGGTGATGAAAACCGTGTGCATTTGCCACACCCTGAAATCATCAATGCTTTGTCAGAAGGCGATCGTTTGCTGATTGATGATGGCAAGATGATCATGCGTGTGTCCAAGGTTGATGAAGACCGCGTCATCGCTTTTGCAGAAGTTGACGGTTATCTGTCTGACCGTAAAGGTGTCAGCCTGCCTGATTGTGAGATCAATGTTTCGGCCATGACAGAAAAAGACAAGCGTGATCTTGCCTTTGGCCTGGATCAGGGGGTTGGCAGTGTCGCCTTGTCCTTTGTACAGCGTCCGGAAGATTTGATTGAACTGCGCGAACTCGCAGGTGAACGGACACAGCTTATTTCAAAGATTGAAAAGCCAACAGCCCTTGTGCATCTGGAAGGTATTTTGGAACATACAGATGCTGTCATGGTTGCACGTGGTGATCTGGGGGTGGAGCTTCCACCAGAAAAAGTACCTGCGATCCAAAAGCGCATTGTGTCTGCGGCGCGTAACTTGGGGCGCCCTGTGATCGTTGCAACACAGATGCTTGAAACGATGATTAATACGCCAACCCCAACGCGTGCGGAAGCTTCTGATGTGGCCTCTGCCGTTTATGATGGTGCGGATGCGGTGATGTTGTCTGCAGAAACAGCTGCCGGGGATTATCCGCTGGAAGCTGTCTCCATGATGGCGCGCATTATCACCGAAGTGGAAAGTGACCCGCTGCATCGCTCCTTGATGGAGGCATCTCGCAAGGGAACAGAAAGCACCAAGACAGATGCGATCAGTGCAGCAGCACGTCAGGTTGCCCCAACGGTGAATGCCAAAGCTGTGATTTGTTATTCCACCTCGGGTAAGACGGCCTTGCGTGCCGCCCGTGAAAGACCGGAAGCCCCTGTCATTGCCTTGACATATGACACGCAGATTGCGCGTGCGCTGAGTCTGGTTTGGGGTGTGAATGCGGTTGTATGTCCTGATGCAACGGATATGCGCGAAATGGTACAAACAGCGCTGAAAGTCACCAGCGAAAAAGGCTTGGTCGAAACGGGTGATACGGTGGTGATTACCGCAGGTGTACCTTTTGGCAGCGCCGGGACAACCAATATCTTGCGCATCGCTGAAGTCGGCGGGGAGGCTTAATGTCCAAACCGCTTGCCATAGGTCTGGTTGCCCATGATGCGATGAAAGCAAATCTCGTGGGGTGGGTAACTGAAAATAAGGAACGTCTGGCAGGACACCGTTTTTACGGAACGGGCACAACCTCCAAAACCCTGCTTGAGGCCCATCCCGAGTTGGACCTGACACCCTTAAAGTCAGGTCCATTGGGTGGGGACCAACAGCTCGGGGCCTTGATTTGCGAAGGCAAGCTGGATGCGTTGATTTTCTTCCAGGACCCTATGACAGCACAGCCCCATGATGTGGATGTAAAGGCATTGGTAAGGCTCTCTACCCTTTATGATGTGCCGATTGCCTGTAATCCGGCAACGGCTAACTTGATTGTGACAAGCCCGGCTTTTTCACAGATTTCCGAACACCGTCTGGCAGAACGCGAAGAACGTTGGACCAGCTATTTAAACCGCAGTGTGTCAAAAACATAACGTAAGGACAGGGATATGAAAGTACTTGTGATCGGTGGTGCATCAATTGATGTGATTACCTCAATTGATACAGAAAATATCGAATGCCTGACCATGAGTAATGCGACCAATTCCTACTTGATGATGGAGCAGGGCAAGAAAGTTGAAGCCCGGCGTATTGATAATCATGTGGGTGGCGGTGCGGCCAATGCAGCGGTTGCCATGGCCCGTTTGGGGGGAGAGGTCTCTTGTGTTCTTAAGCTGGGGGATGACCTTGATAGTGAGCGGGTTTTGAAACGCTTACACGAAGAACAGATTGACACCCGTCATGTCCGAAAAGAACCGGGGCGTCAGACAGGCAAGTCGATTATTGTGTCTTCCCATGATCGAAATGCTGGCATTTTTGTCCATCGTGGGGCCAATACAACCCTGTCTTTAGACGATCTTTCTGAAAAGACCTTTGAGGGCATAGATTTGGTCTATGTTTCAACACTCAGTTCCAATTCTGCGGATGCTTTTCCTGCCATTGTGAAAATGGCGAAAGATGCTGGGGCTTTTGTCGCCTGTAACCCCGGTATTCGCCAAATTCGTAACCGCAAACAACAGGTTCTTGATGCCTTGGCTTCTGTCGATTTGATTGCGATCAATAAGGAAGAGGCCACAGCTTTAGCCCAAGGCATGGCCATCGCTCAGGATCAGGTGACAGCGAAAGCCATTGATTTACCTGAAATCATCGCTGAGGGGCTTGGCGAGACAGATGCGAAAGTTTCTCTGAAACATTTACGCGATCAAATTCTGTCAATTGGGGGCACTTATTTGATGGTGACCAATGGGGCGGAAGGGGCCTATCTGGCAACAAAAGAAACCATTCTGTTTCGCCCCTCTGTACCGTGTGAGGTTGAATCAACCATTGGGGCCGGGGATGCCTTTAATGCGACCTTGGCTTTTGCGCTGGCCTCCAAGCAAACAGTTTATACGGCCTTAAATATGGCAGTTAGTAACGGGGCGGCAGTGGCCTCAACATTAGATACACAAAGCGGCCTGATGCAGGCTGATGAACTTCAGAAAAAGATTTTGGGAATGGATAGTTCCCGCATTCAGTCTTTCCTCTGAATATTCAGGAGATAGGAAACACATTGAGACACTCCCCTGTGTGTTTTCTCCACCCGCAGAACCTTGTGCTTACGCCATAGGTCATAAGGTTTATGCGACAAACTGTCTGAGGGGAAGAGGTTTTGACCATTATGGTTTTCCCCTCAGACTTTTTTGAAGAATACCATATCGGCAACGAGACCCACGCTGATATGGCGAGTGTTCAGAGGGGGCCTTTCCGGTGCCTTAGAAAGCCCCCTCTGAATGTTCACAAAAAGAAGAATGAAGTAGGTACATCATGATCACGCGTCCCGAAAAGATCCGCAAGCTGTTAGCCGCCAACCGTGGTGAGATTGCCATTCGTATTTGCCGTGCGGCAAGTGAGCTTGGCATTGAGACTGTTGCGATTTATTCCAATGAAGACCGTTTTGCCCTTCATCGTTTTAAGGCTGATGAGTCGTACTTGATTGGCGAGGGCAAAGGTCCGGTTGAAGCCTATCTTGATATTGAAACCATCATCCGTGTGGCCAAAGATGCCAATGTGGATGCGGTTCACCCCGGTTATGGCCTTTTGTCAGAAAACCCGATCTTTGCGCGTCGTTGTCGTGAAGAAGGTATCATCTTTGTCGGCCCCAGCCCGGAAGTGATGGAAGGTCTGGGCAATAAGGTATCGGCCCGTGAACTGGCCGTTCGCGCTGGTGCGCCAGTGGTGCCTGCAACTGACGCTTTACCCGCAGATGAGGCGATCATTAAGGCAGAAGCCGCTAAAGTTGGCTACCCCATGATCACCAAGGCATCCTGGGGCGGCGGTGGCCGTGGCATGCGCGAAATTGAAAGTGAAGCGGAACTGCTGCAACAGGTCGATGCGGCCAAGCGTGAAGCCAAGGCTGCTTTCGGTAATGACGAGATTTATCTGGAAAAACTGGTCCGTCGTGCCCGCCACGTGGAAGTCCAGATCATGGGCGATACCCACGGTAATATCGTTCACCTGTTTGAACGCGATTGTACGGTTCAGCGTCGTAACCAGAAAGTAGTGGAACGCGCCCCTGCGCCATATCTGAATGATGAAAAACGCAACGAGTTGTGTGAAGCGGCCCTGAAAATTGCTCGCACAGCTGGTTATTCTTGCGCCGGTACCGTTGAGTTCCTGATGGATGTGGACACCGAAGAATTCTACTTCATCGAAGTGAACCCGCGTGTTCAGGTGGAACATACGGTGACAGAGGTCGTGACTGGCATTGATATCGTTCAGGCCCAAATTCGCATCTGTGAAGGCGCCATGATTAGCCGCGATGACAGCGGTGTACCTGTTCAAGATGAGATCAAACTGCATGGTCACGCCATCCAGTGTCGTGTCACCACAGAAGACCCAGAAAACAACTTTATCCCCGATTACGGTAAAATCCTCGCGTACCGTGGGGCCACTGGCTTTGGTATTCGCCTTGATGGCGGTACGGCCTTTTCTGGCGCACTTGTCACACGTTATTACGACAGCTTGCTGGAAAAAGTCACTGCCTGGGGGGCAAGCCCGAATGAGGCCGTTGCGCGTATGGATCGTGCCTTGCGTGAATTTCGTATTCGCGGTGTGGCGACCAATCTGGTCTTTTTGGAAAACGTGTTGTCCCATGAAAAGTTCCTGACTGGAGCCTATACTACTAAATTCATCGATACCACGCCTGAACTGTTTGATATGCCCAAACGTCAGGACCGTGCCTCTAAAATCCTCAATTTCCTGGGTGAAGTCATGGTCAATGGCAACCCGGAAGTTTTGGGGCGCAAGGCACCTGATCATATCCACCATCCGGTTGCCCCCAGCCATGCGGTTCCCCTGCAAGAGGGCTTGAAGCAAAAGCTTCAAAAAGACGGGCCAAAGGCGGTGGCTGATTGGGTCCTTGCGCAAAAACAATTGCTCTTGACCGATACCACCATGCGGGATGCGCACCAGTCCTTGCTGGCAACCCGTGTGCGCACAGACGATCTGGTCAAGATTGCTCCGACTTATGCGGCGCGCTTGCCGGAATTGTTCTCTATTGAATGTTGGGGCGGGGCAACGTTCGATGTGGCCATGCGCTTCTTGAAAGAATGTCCGTGGGATCGACTGGAACGCCTCAGCGCGGCCATGCCGAACCATTTAACACAAATGTTGCTGCGTGCTTCAAACGGGGTGGGCTATACCAACTATCCAGATAATGCGGTGAAATATCTGGTCAACCGTTCAGCGGAAGCCGGCATGGATGTATTCCGTGTCTTTGATAGCCTCAACTGGGTTGAAAATATGCGCATCGCCATGGATGCGGTGCTCGATACTGGCAAGGTCTGTGAAGCCACCGTTTGTTATACTGGCGATATTCTCGACCCGAACCGCGCCAAATATGACCTGACCTATTACGTCAATATGGCGAAGGAACTGGAAAAAGCAGGCGCTCATATTCTGGCGATTAAGGATATGGCAGGCTTGCTCAAACCCGAAGCCGGGCGTCAGCTCATGCGGGCCTTGAAAAACGAAGTCTCCATTCCGATCCACTTCCATACCCATGACACATCCGGTATCGCCGGGGCCACCATCATGGCCATGAATGAAGAAGGTCTGGATATTGCCGATGGGGCTCTGGATGCTATGTCCGGCTTGACCTCACAAGCCAATCTGGGCTCTATCGTGGCGGCCCTTCGCAATACGGAACGTGATACCGGTATTGATCAGCTCGCCATGCGCGAAGTCTCTGATTACTGGGAGCAGGTCCGTGCCAACTATGTGGGCTTTGAAAGCGATATCCGCTGTGGCACATCGGATGTGTATAACCATGAAATGCCCGGTGGTCAGTATACCAACCTGCGCCAACAGGCTCGTTCCCTCGGGATTGAAGAACATTGGAGTGAAGTCTCTGATGCCTATGCCGAGGTCAACCAGATGTTCGGCGATATCGTCAAGGTCACGCCATCTTCCAAGGTTGTTGGTGATATGGCCCTGATGATGGTGACGTCAAGCCTGACCCGCGCCGATGTGGAAAACCCGGATAAGGAAATTGCCTTCCCGGAAAGTGTAGTGTCTTTCTTTAAAGGCGAGTTGGGCCAGCCCACAGGGGGCTTCCCTAAAGAGCTGCAAGCAAAAGTGCTCAAAGGCGAAGAACCCATTACGGTGCGCCCCGGTTCTGTCATGGAACCGCTGGATCTGGATGCTGAAAAGCAAGCCGCCAGTGACTTGGCAGGGCGTGAGATCACAGATAATGAACTGGCCTCTTACATCATGTATCCGCAGGTGTTTCGTGATTATGTCAGCCATCAAAATCAATATGGCGATGTGACGGTTCTGCCCACAGGGGCGTTCTTCTACGGGATGGAACCGGGTGAAGAAATAGCGGTGGACCTTGAAAAAGGCAAGACCCTGTTCATTCGCTTTCGCGCCATCAGTGATGCGGATGAAGAAGGCAAGCGTACAGTCTTTTTTGAACTGAATGGTCAGCCGCGTAACGTGAAGATCACCGATAAAACCCAGGCTCCGCTGAAAGAAGCGGCGCCAAAAGCCGAAGACGGCAACGAAAACCACATCGGCGCCCCCATGCCGGGCCTGGTGGTGTCTGTCTCGGTCAAGGAAGGTGATCGTGTGGAACGCGGTGATGTACTGCTGTCTATCGAAGCCATGAAGATGGAAACATCCGTTCTGGCCGACAAACCCGGCACCATCACAAAAGTCATCGCAACTGCAGGAACCCAGGTCGATACCAAAGATCTGCTCGTTGTGGTGGATGATGATTAACAAATTATTTTTGGAGGCGTTCTTTTACCCGAATTGAGAACCTTTCCAATTATGCCCAAAGGTGCAACTCCTGAGCTTTTTGCAAGCACCTTTGGGCGGTTTTTGCCTCCCTGTTGTTTCGAGCTCCCTAGACATCGAACACAGGTCAACTTCCCTCAGGAGGCCATGCTCCTGAGGGATTTTTTTTAAAGGAAAACAGATTATGTCAATGATTGCAGACATCAAAGCAAGAGAAATTTTAGATAGTCGTGGCAACCCCACTGTTGAGGTGGACGTTGTATTGGAAAGCGGTGCAATGGGTCGTGCAGCCGTACCTAGCGGGGCTTCTACAGGTGTTCATGAAGCTGTAGAATTACGCGATGGTGATCAAGAACGTTATCTTGGTAAAGGGGTCTTGAAAGCAGTTTCAGCGGTGAATGACGAGATTGTTGAAGCGCTTGTTGGTTTGGATGCAACTGATCAGCTTTTGGTTGATGAGACCATGATCAAACTGGACGGGACTGACAATAAAGGGCGTTTGGGGGCAAATGCCATTTTGGGTGTGTCTTTAGCCACAGCGAAAGCCGCCGCAGAAGAAGCTGGCTTGCCGCTTTATAAATATCTGGGGGGTGTTTTTGCCCGTCAGATGCCTGTGCCCATGATGAATATCATTAATGGGGGGGCGCATGCCGATAACCCGATTGATATTCAGGAATTTATGATTATGCCTGTGGGCGCTGCTTCTTTGAAAGAAGCTGTTCGTATGGGCGCAGAAGTTTTCCATGCGCTTAAAGCTGGCTTGAAAGCAGCAGGGCATAACACCAATGTTGGGGATGAAGGTGGTTTTGCCCCGGCCTTGTCTTCCAGTGAAGAAGCATTGGAATTCATCATCAAAGCCATTGAAGATGCAGGTTATACGGCGGGTGAAGATGTGAAGGTTGCTCTGGATGTGGCCTCTTCTGAATTTTACAATGATGGCAAATATGAACTGGCGGGTGAAGGCAAGAGCCTGAGTTCAGAGGAAATGGCCCGTTATCTGGCTGATTTGGTGGAAAAATTCCCGATTGTCTCTATTGAAGACGGGATGGATGAAGATGACTGGACGGGCTGGAAAATCCTGACTGACCTGATTGGTGATAAGTGCCAGTTGGTCGGGGATGACCTGTTTGTGACCAATCCGAAGCGTCTGGCTGATGGGATTGAACAAGGTGTGGGCAATTCCATCCTGATCAAGGTGAACCAGATCGGCACCCTTTCTGAAACATTGGAAGCCATCGAGATGGCTCATAAGGCTAATTACACAGCTGTTGTGTCGCATCGCTCCGGTGAAACAGAAGATTCAACCATTGCAGATATCGCTGTGGCAACAAATGCTGGTCAGATCAAGACAGGCTCACTCAGCCGTTCTGACCGTATCGCCAAATATAATCAACTGATCCGTATTGAAGAAGAGCTTGGTGAGCAGGCTCTTTATATCTCAACACTTTAAGTATGTACTGGAGAATAAAATGACTGTTCGCGTCGCTATTAATGGATTTGGCCGTATTGGCCGTTTGTGTCTACGTGCCCTGATTGAAAGCAACCGTGATGATATTGAGGTGGTTGCCATCAACGATCTGGGCCCGGTTGATACCAATGCACATTTGCTCAAATATGACTCTGTGCATGGTGTGCTGCCTGCAGAGATTTCTGCAAGTGAAGACGCGCTTGTGATCAACGGTAAGGCGATTAAATGCACAGCGGAGCGCAATCCGGCAGAATTGCCTTGGGCTGAACTGAATGTAGATATCGTTTATGAATGTACGGGTATCTTTGTGTCAAAAGACGCTGCTCAGGCCCATATTGATGCCGGTGCCAAGAAAGTTCTGATTTCTGCACCGGGTAAGGATGTCGATCTAACCGTTGTTTACGGGGTGAACCATGACAAACTGACAAATGATCACAAAATTGTTTCCAACGCTTCTTGTACGACAAACTGTCTGGCCCCTGTTGCAGATGTGCTGAATAAAACGGTTGGCATTACCAAAGGCTATATGACAACGGTTCATTCTTACACAGGGGATCAGCGCACAGTCGATACGTTGCATTCTGATCTGCGTCGTGCCCGCGCAGCTGCTTTGTCTTTGATCCCAACGTCAACGGGTGCGGCCAAGGCGGTTGGTCTGGTTTTACCGGAACTGTCTGGTAAGCTTGATGGGTCTGCCATCCGTGTACCAACACCGAATGTCTCCATGGTTGACCTGACGTTTGAAGCAGCACGTGAAACAACGGCTGAGGAAATCAATGCAGCGATTAAAGAAGCCGCAGAAGGCCGCCTGAAAGGCGTTCTGGGGGCTTATGATGCACCGTTGGTGTCCATTGATTTTAATCATAATGCCAATTCATCCGCATTTGACCTGACGCAGACAACCGTTATGGAAGGCACATTTGTACGTATCCTGAGCTGGTATGATAACGAATGGGGCTTCTCAAATCGTATGTCTGATACGGCTATTGCGATGGCAAAAACAGGTTTGTAAAGAAAAAATGAGGGGAGGGGCTCGTCCCCTCCTTTTGTTCTGAATAAGTTAGACCCCCTTTTAAATGAAGGGGCAGGGAAAACTACCTATAGGCGATATGCTTTCAGCGTTCACATGTCCAAAATGATATCGCGAAGGCAGAGAGGGGATGCCCATCTCTATAACTCTCCCAAAGAGGTAAAGAAGTAAAGGTGAAAGAGGTAACGCTTCCCCTAGGGAAGCGTCCTGGCGAGACGAAAACCCAAGTTGCTGTGTCTGGATTTTGACTTGTACCTAGCAGAGCCTAGGGCGTCAGGGTCATCATACCAAGAACCACCCCGGGCGATGCGGAAACCACATTTTACTGCCCCCCAAAGCGGTAGTGTCCGATCTTCCGTGTAAATGACCGCTTAAGTTCACTTTTCCATCCTCAATATATTGAGGATGGAAAACGGTCTTCGAACAGGACGGCAAACTGGTTGAGAGCCTGTTTCCATGTTCGAGTGGGTATGGTCCACTTTTTTGAGGCATTTTTCAAGGCCAGATACAACAACTTAGTCGCCGCCTCGTCATTGGGAAAGTGGCCCCTGTTTTTTATGATTTTTCTCAAGGACATATTCAGCAACTGTATTAATCAGTTTGCCACTCTGATTTCTGAAGCACCATGGCATTTGCAATTGTTGCCAGCTTTCGAGCTGCTGCAATAACGCAAACTTTATGCGGTTTTCCAGCAGACTTAAGGCGTGCAAAGAAGGTTTTTATCTTCGGGTTATGCCATGAAGCGACTAATGCAGCTTGATAAAGAACGTCACGAACCTGTTTTCGCCCGCCAGATATAAAACGCTTTCCTTTATATTTCCCGCTATCTCGTGCGATAGGAGCGATACCACATAAACAGGCAATTTGTTTATCTGAGGCCGTTCCAAGTTCGGGAAGGAAGGCCAGAAAACTTGCACTGAGGACAGGGCCAACGCCGGGGATCGATTGCAAAATACGATCCTTTTCTTCAAGGTCATGATTCTCATGAATGAGCGTTGTGATCATAGCGTTTAAATTGGAAATCTGGTTATTTAGAAACTGGATATGAGCCTTGTCCAATTCTTCAAGGTCTTCTTCCTGCTGTTGTCGAGATTGGCATTTTAATGCAGCCCTTACTTTAATGAGTTGATGACGTTTTGCCATTAACCTATTGAGCCTCAATACATTATCAGATGGAAGGGAACGGCCTGAATTTGGGTTTTCCTGTATAAAACGGCAAATGATTTTGGCATCAATGCGAACGAGAAGGTTCATCCCCTAACGATGATGCTCAAAAGGAGTTAGCCCGTCTTCGCCGTGAAGTACGAGAACTGCGGGAGGAGAGGGCTCGCGAAGCGGACGGAACGGCACATTCTAAAAAAGGCGGCTCGTTACTTTGCGAGCCAAAAGCCGTGAAGTTCCAGTTTGTCCACCTGCAACGTGAGAACCATAGCATTGCTGGTCTGTGTCGTGCGATGAGCGTTTCTGAGAGTGGCTATTTTGCTTGGCGTAATCGTCCTACCAGCAAACGCCAACGAGAAGATATGGTACTGCTGGCCCATATCAAGTCCATCCATTATGCCAATTACCAATCCTATGGGCGAGGCCGTATGAAAGATGAATTGCAGGAAGAGGGAATTTGTGTCGGTGAACACCGCGTTGCCCGTATTATGAAGCAAAACAATTTGCGGATCGTGCGAAGTCAGAAATTCAAACGCACCACTGACAGCGATCACAAACATAATATTTCGCCTAATCTGTTGGATGGTGACTTTGCCGCGACAGCACCGGATCAAAAATGGGCGGGTGATATTACCTACCTGTGGACGGGTGAAGGCTGGCTTTACTTGGTGGTTGTCATCGACCTTTACTCCCGTCGCGTGATTGGTTGGTCTGCAAGTCGACGTATGAAAAAGGATTTGGTGATGGATGCCCTAAACAAGGCAATTGCCCTTCGCAAGCCACCTGCTGGTGTGATTTTTCATTCAGATCGCGGTTCACAATATTGTTCAAATAAATTCCGTAAACTGCTGGCAAAGTACAAGTTCGAACAGTCAATGTCCGGCAAGGGGAACTGCTACGATAATGCCGCTGTGGAGACATTCTTTAAGACCTTGAAAGCGGAAATGGTCTGGAAAATCGCCTTCCAGACACGCGACCATGCTAAAAAGGAGTTGTTCAAATATATAAATGGATTTTATAACGCAAAGAGACGCCATTCATATCTGAATGGCCTCAGTCCGATTAAATTTGAAAAACGGGCTGTCTAAGTGAGTGAGACGCACTCCACTTTTTCCGTACAGGTCCATAGTCTAGCGGTGATGCCAAAGTGCCTTAATGAGTAAAATGACAGTTTCCGATCTTCTCTAGAAATACCAGATTTGGTTAGGATTTCATCCCACAACGAATAGAACTGTCTTTTCGAAATGATTTTGCCAGTGCGGTTATCGGTGAAAATATAGTCCTTCTTATTGGCGAAACTTGAAATCCTTTTTAGTCTAGCGAAATGCTGACCGCCTCGTGCCATGACGGTTCTCGATTTTCTGTTTTTGGCGATTTCTTTCGGGATGTTTATTTCAACGAAAGTTTCGTCAGGATAGAGGTCAGCCTGCGATATTGAGCAAAGTTGTAGAATTTTGATTTGTCAATTTCGTTGACTTGCCTGTTCGAACCAACTTTTTGGTTACTGTCACCAAGAAATTCATAGAGGTGTTTGGTCAACTGGGTTTTAATAGTCTGATAGCGACCTTCGGTAATGAGACCCGTAGATACACGCTGTTGCTGATACTTCAAGAACTCCTCGACAAGTTCACCAACTTTCAGCCCGAACATTTTACGACCGGTTCGAAGTTGTAACTGAATGTCATAGAAAAGTTGTTTACCTCGTTCCAACGCAGTTTCGAGGTCACGTGTCTTTAACGTCTTACGGTAATATTTCTTCTCAGCAGATATCCAACAACGGAATTGGTAGATTTCACCATTCTGCCGAGTACGGTAAACGACAGCATCTCCACCGAGAATTGGGTGCTGGTCTACGAACGTTTTAGTTTCGCGGGATTTATTGTCAGCGATAATCACCAAAGTATGTAACTTTTCTGTAAGTCAAATTTCTAACTCATTGAAAAGTAACACACCTTGGTTGACTATGAAAAGACTATGCAAATGTTAAGTATTTGTAACACTTGCGTTTTTTAAGTGAAATTTATTCCCACTCAATCGTCCCTGGTGGTTTGCTTGTGCAGTCATAAACGATGCGGTTGATGCCGCGGACTTCGTTGATGATGCGGTTTGTGACACGACCCAAGAATTCATGGTCGAAGTGATAGTAATCGGCCGTCATACCATCTGTGGAGGTCACAGCACGCAGGGCGCAGACATAGTCGTATGTGCGGGCATCTCCCATGACGCCAACGGTGCGAACCGGTAGGAGAACGGCAAACGCCTGCCAGATGGCATCATATAGGCCAGCATTGCGAATTTCTTCCAGATAGATCGCATCGGCTTTGCGCAGGATATCGCACTTTTCCGGTGTGAGGGGCTGACCTGGAATACGAATGGCCAAGCCTGGTCCTGGGAAGGGGTGGCGGCCAACGAATTTTTCCGGCAGGCCCAGTTCACGGCCTAATTCGCGGACTTCGTCTTTAAACAATTCACGCAGGGGTTCAACCAAATCCATATTCATTCGTTCCGGCAGGCCACCAACGTTATGGTGTGATTTGATGGTGACGGATGGGCCACCAGTAAAGGATACGGATTCAATCACATCCGGGTACAATGTCCCTTGAGCGAGGAAATCAGCACCGCCTGCGGCTTTGGCTTCTTCTTCAAAGACATCAATGAACAAACCACCGATGGTTTTGCGTTTTTTCTCTGGATCAATTTCATCGCCAAGGGCATCAAAGAATTGCTGTGAGGCATCTTTGTGAATCAATTTGATATTGTAATGATCACGGAACAGGGTGACGACTTCTTCGGCTTCTCCCATGCGCATGAAACCTGTGTCGACGAATACGCAAGTGAGCTGCTCACCAATCGCTTCGTGGAGGAGAACGGCCACAACTGAGCTGTCCACTCCACCAGAAAGACCGCAGATGACCTTGCCATCACCGACTTGTTTGCGTACAGCTTCGATTGCCTGGTCTTTAAAGGCAGCCATGGTCCAGTCACCGGAACAACCTGCCACATTATGGGTGAAGTTCTGGATCAGTTGCGCTCCATGGGGGGTGTGAACCACTTCCGGGTGGAACTGAACGGCATAAAATTTCTTTTCTTCATTCGCAACAGCGGCATAAGGTGCGCCTTCGGAAGTCGCAACAACCTTAAAGCCTGGTGCCAGTTTGGTGACGCGATCACCGTGGCTCATCCAGACTTGTTCTTTAGCACCTTTTTCCCAGACACCTGTGAAGATGGAACATTCTTCGCTTACCTCTACAAAGGCACGGCCAAATTCGTGATGATCAGAGGTTTCAACCAGACCACCGAGTTGTTGCATCATGGTTTGTTGACCATAGCAAATACCAAGAACCGGAACGCCCATTTCAAACACCTTTTCCGGTGCACGTGGTGATTCTTCCCAGGTGACGGAAGCAGGGCCACCGGACAGGATCACAGCCTTGGGGGCATATTCATCCAGAAAGTCGTCTGTAATGGAATTGAAGGGGTGGATTTCAGAATAAACACCGCTTTCGCGCACACGGCGTGCGATCAATTGTGTTACCTGAGATCCGAAGTCGATAATCAAAATGCGATCGGTCATTGGGCCACCAGATTTATGGTCTTGAAAGTGCGCGCAACATACATCAAGTGGTTCGCCCCCACAATATATATAGTGGGGAAAGGCTGAAAAAATGGAATATGATATTTATCATACTTATTTATTATGTTATATATCATATTTGAAAATAAAGGATAGGGGAAGGTCATGGGATATCCGGCAGGCCATAAGGAAAAAACACGCAACCGCATTATAGCAGCCGCACGTAAACTATGGAAAACACAAGGCTACAGTGGGGCCAGTGTGGATCGGGTTATGGAGGAAGCGGGGCTGACCCGTGGGGGCTTTTACGCCCATTTCAAATCCAAGGATGATTTGTTTGCTCATGCGTTGAATGAAAATATCACACTGGTTCATTTGGATAAGCTCAAGGAAGAGGGTGTTGATGATTTTAAAGAGCAACGCAGACAGGTGATTCAAAATTATTTGTCCCCGCTTTATCGTGATCATCCAGATCAGGGGTGCCCTCTTACGTCCTTGGCTCAGGAAGGGGCACGTTTTCAAGGGGCGCCACAACAGGCCATGAGTAGCGTGATTGAAGAGTTGGTGACATGGTTATCTGGTGGGGAGAAAAGCAATAAAGGGCTGGCCGGGCTTTCGATGATGGTGGGAGCACTAACCTTGTCACGGGCCACGCATAACACGGAATTGTCCGACAAGATCTTACAATCGGTTGAACGTGAACTGGGGCAGCTTTTTAATGATGACCCTAACAAGGATATTCTGCGTCGCAGAAGTATGGAAATTTTAAAACAGACGCTTTAGGAGCGGAACTCTAAAAGCCAATCCACTGACGAATGATATGGTCTGGTGTTGACCAGATGAGTTTGGCTGTCATTGCCAATGAAACCAGAACAAGTAAGGGGCGGATGATTTTTGCCCCGTGTTTCATGCTCATATGTGAACCGATATAGGCTCCAATGGTTTGCCCCATTGCCATGATCAGGCCAATAATCCAAACAACTTGCCCACCCAGTATGAAAAAGAATAGGGAGGCAATGTTGCTGGTGAAATTCAGGATTTTGGTATGGGCTGTGGCCTTGATCAGGTTAAAGCCCATCAAGGTAACAAAACCGATTGTGAAAAATGATCCGGTGCCGGGGCCAAAGAAACCATCGTAAAAACCAAGTGAGAAACCAATCAACAGCGCAAAGCCCCAAAGGTGCAGGCGTTGATGGCGGTCTTCATCACCGATTTTGGGCTGGACCAGAAAGTACAGGGCAACCCCCAGCAGTAAAAAGGGGATTGTGTCCATCAGGACCCCGGCGTCCAGTGATTGCACCAGAAGGGTCCCGCAGGCAGAGCCAATGAAGGTAAGTAAGATCATCGGCCATATATCTCTAAGCTGAAGGTGGCCCTTTTGGATGAAATTGACGGAAGCGGCAAATGTGCCGAAACTTCCCTGTAATTTATTGGTTGCCAGTGCCTGTGCAGGATTGAGGCCGACGCCCAGCAAAGCAGGCAAGGCAATTAAGCCGCCACCGCCGGCAATAGAATCCACCCACCCGGCAACGAGCCCGATACTGAATAAAAGGGCGATGGTCTCTATGGTCAGGGCTTCGCTCACGGTATTTTTATGCCTTGCGTTCTAATACGGCGCAGAAGAACCCATCGCTTCGATGCAGGTCTGGGCGCATGGACATGAAGTTCCCATCAAAGGGGCTGGGGGTATGCAGGACATCGCCCCAGACGTCACTCATCGGTTTGATGTGATAGTCTGGATGACCGGTGAGGAATTTTTCAATTTGTTCTTCATTTTCCCGTTTGAGCAGTGAGCAGGTCGCATAGATCAGGCGACCCCCCGGTTTTACCATATGTGCAGCGGTTTCTAAAATGCGTTCCTGCCTGCCGATCAGGTCTTCCAGCAGCTCAGATGTCATTTTCCAGCGGCTTTCCGGGCTGCGCCTCCAGGCGCCAACGCCACTGCAGGGGGCATCAATCAACAGACGTTCCACACGGGATTCAAATTGCTTGAGCCAAGGGTCGCTTTCGCTTTTAATCGGGTGAAGCTCAACATTTGTGGCACCCGCACGCTCAAGGCGTGGGCGCATTTTAAACAGGCGTTTAGGGGAAATATCCAAGGCATAAAGCATCCCCTGATTATTCATTTCTGCGGCTAAAGCCAATGTTTTTCCACCGGCACCAGCACAAAAATCCATGACAAGCTCACAGTCTTTGGCCTCAGTTAACAGGGCAATGAGCTGTGATCCTTCGTCCTGAATATCGACCAGCCCATCTTTGTAGACTTTGAGACCAGCCAGTTTTATTTTTTTGGAACTGCGCAGGCAGTAGGGCGAGTATTCCCCTTTGGTGACATCAATATTTTGTTGCTGTAACAGGTCAATCACATTCGATGGGTCTGTATGTAACCCATTGACCCGCAAATCAAGCGGAGCTTCTGTATTCAGGGCGTTCAGGGTTGCTTCAAAATGCCCCCTCAGTGAGGCACGTAAGTCTGTATCCAGCCATTCTGGATATTCAAAGCGTACATGGTCCGGGGCTTTTTCGATGTTGACTTCGGACAACACAGCCAAGGCATTTTCTTCTTTTGGGTGAAGTGGGGCAGGGCAGTATTGATCCCCTGTGAAAAGCGCAGATACCTCTTCATCCTGTAAAAGACAATCAATCAGAACCAGTTGACGTGGTTCATGTTCCCATGAGACTTGATCAGCCATCCACGCAAGTTTGGCGCGGTGACGTAAAATACGATAGACTCGTTCATTGATTGAACGCCGGTCTTTGGAACCAGCATAGCGCCGTGCCTTGAAATATTGTGTTGTGATCGTATCGGCAGGCTTTTGGCCCTCAAATACAGTATGCAGGATTTCAATCGTTGATTGAAGGCGCGCAGCTGGTTTCATGGATAACCTCCCCTTAAAATACGTCATCCCGCCACGAGGGCGGGATCTCTAAAAGTTAAAGAGGTCCTCGTAACTTACGGGGACGACGTTATTTTATTGTTTTATTTCGCACCACTATAGTTCGGCGCTTCACGTGTAATCGTTACGTCATGGACGTGACTTTCACGCAAGCCCGCATTGGTGATGCGATTAAATTCACAGTTTTTGCGCATTTCATCAATGGTGGCACAGCCTGTATAGCCCATGGAAGAGCGCAAACCGCCGACCATCTGGTGAACAATCGCAGAAGCTTCCCCTTTATAAGGGACGCGACCTTCAATGCCTTCGGGCACGAACTTCATATCGTCTTTGACATCAGCCTGGAAGTAACGGTCCGCAGACCCGCGTGCCATTGCGCCCATGGACCCCATGCCGCGATAAGACTTATAAGAACGCCCTTGGTAAAGGAAGACTTCACCGGGGGCTTCATGTGTGCCAGCCAGCATGGACCCAACCATGACACAGCTTGCACCGGCGGCAACCGCTTTGGCAATGTCACCGGAATGTTTGATACCGCCATCGGCAATCACCGGAACACCATGTTTGTCGGCCATTTCACAGGCATTCATGACGGCTGTAAGCTGGGGTACACCGACACCGGCGACAATACGGGTTGTGCAGATGGACCCCGGGCCAATACCAACCTTTACAGCATCGGCACCAGCATCAATCAGGGCTTCGGCTGCTTTACCTGTGGCAATGTTGCCGCCAATGACTTGAACGTTCGGATAGGTCTTTTTGATCTTGGCAACCTGATCAATCACGCCACGGGAGTGACCGTGGGCAGTGTCCACAACCAGTACATCTACCCCTGCATCAATCAAGGCAAGGGAACGTTCCCAACCGTTATCACCTGTGCCTGTTGCTGCTGCCACGCGCAGGCGGCCCTGGCTATCTTTACAGGCATTCGGGTGTGTTTCAGCCTTATCAATATCTTGAACGGTGATCAAACCAACACAGCGATAGTCATCATCCACGACCAGCAGTTTTTCCACACGGTTTTGATGGAGCAGACGTTTGGCTTCGTCACCAGAAACGCCACCTTTCACAGTCACCAGGTTGTCCTTGGTCATCAGTTCGGAAATGGGCTGGTTCGGGTTTTCAGCAAAGCGCATGTCACGGTTGGTGATAATACCGACCAGTTTACCTGTCCCACGTTCCACAACGGGAAAACCAGAGAAAGAAACTTCCTGTTTTTTGGCCAGGACGTCAGCGAGCTTGGCGTCCGGTGTGAAGGTCAGCGGGTCTGCGACCATACCGGATTCGAATTTTTTGACTTTGCGAACTTCAGCAGCTTGTTCTGTAATCTCAAGGTTTTTGTGAACAACGCCGATCCCGCCAAACTGGGCCATGGCAATCGCCATGGAACTTTCCGTTACCGTATCCATGGCCGCAGATACAAGAGGAATATTCAGCTGAATTTCCTTGGTCAGATTTGTTGATGTATTTGCTGTTGCAGGCAGGACGTCAGATTCTGCGGGTACAAGCAGGACGTCGTCGAAGGTCAAAGCTTCTTTAATAATCACGGCCATCTCCATGTGCATAGGTTGTCTGGATTTGGCGCGTTATATATACATAGGTCTTACCAAACTTCCACAAGATTCATACATCTGGCGCAACTTTTTTTCGCAGGCGCAGTATTTATTCGTCGCTATAGGCATTTTTGCCGCGAAAACCACTGGCAATCACATAGGTTTCTGATGAATCCTTGCGGCTAGCTGGCGGTTTGGCATGGCGCACTGTAGTGAAAGATTTTTTCATGGTGTTGAGAAGATCGTTATCTGTGCCCCCGGCCAGAACCTTGGCAACAAACCAGCCATTGGGTTTCAGGATTTCGATGGCAAAATAAAAGGCTGCTTCAACCAAGCCTGTGATACGCAAGTGATCGGTTTGCGGATGCCCACTGGCTGCAGCCGCCATGTCACTGAGTACAATATCAACGGAGCCCCCGATGACTTCCTTTAAACGGTCCGGGGCATCATTTTCCATGAAGTCACCAACCAGAAGGGTCGCACCGGGGATATCCTCGACTTCTTGCAGATCAATGCCGATGACGTGCCCGTCCGGGTTTTTCTCGGCTTCAATACGTTCCGCAGCAACCTGGGTCCAGCCCCCCGGGGCACAGCCAAGGTCGACCACTTTCTGGCCGGGTTTAAGAAATTGAAAGCGGTCATCAATCTCAATGATCTTGAAAGCAGCCCGAGAGCGATAGCCCTTACGATTGGCTTCCTGTACATACGGGTCATTAAGCTGGCGTTGTAGCCAACGGGTCGAAGATAATTTACGTCCTCGTGCCGTTTTGACGCGAACGGATTTATCGCGACGGGTGATTGAAGTTTTCCATTTCTTACTTTGGGACATGGCGACACATATATATAGAGAGTGCAAAGGTCAGGGCGTCATCCTCGCGGATGCGGGGATCTCATGATCAACGAGATTCCCAATCAAGTTGGGAATGACACTCAGGGTGGTTATTACATAGTCTTCTTTATAGCATAAAGAAAGGTCTAAAGGGACTCATCAGAAGATTGCATGAGCTTAAGCAGGATACCTTCGCGAATACCGCGATCCGCAATGGTCAGTTCCCCCACAGGCCAAAGCTGGCATAAGGCTTCCAAAATGGCACAGCCTGCCACAACCAGATCGGCCCGGTTGGCCCCAATGCAGGGGTGTGCGGCGCGTTCTCTGGGGGACATATTGACCAAGCCATTTGAGACTTTTTCAATTTCGTCAAATGAAAGAGTTGTCCCGTCAACTTTGGAACGCAGATAACGCGGTAATTTTAACGAGATCGCGCCAAGGGTTGTCACTGTGCCCGATGTGCCCAGCATTTGCACCACACCTTCTGCCACATCTTTAGAAATGTGGTTGCGGATATCAAACTCTGTAATCTCTTTTAAAACCAGTTCCTGAATAGCTTGATAGTTTTTAGGTGAAATTTCTGTATGACCGGGTTCCGTAAATTCTTCAGAAACAGTCACGACCCCAATCGGTAGGGAAATAATATCGACAACTTGCGGGTCCCCCATCCGGTCCAACTCAATCCACATGATTTCTGTGCTGCCCCCGCCAATATCAAAGACCAGTCCTTTGGGCTTTTTCAGGTTGAGCAAGGAAGCACAGCCGGTTAAGGCGAGGCTGGCTTCTTCTTCCGGGTTGATGGCTTCCAGTTGGAGGCCGGTTTCACTTTGCACGCGGGTGAGAAAATCAATGGCATTTTCGGCGCGACGACAGGCTTCTGTAGCGACAGAACGGACAAAGGATACATTGCGGTTCTGGATTTTTTTGGAACAGACCAGTAAGGCTTTCAAGGTTCGTTCCATGGCATCGTCACTTAAACGACCACTTTGGGCGACATCTTCGCCCAAGCGTGTGATGCGGGAAAAAGAGTCCACAACACGAAAGCCTTGTTTGGTCCGTCTGGCAATCAGCATACGGCAATTGTTCGTCCCCAAATCCAGTGCCGCATATAAAGGCATGGTCGCAGCTTTGGCGGCGCGACTTGGACCTTTGCGTTTTTTGCGGTTTTGCATGTAGTTTGGGGCCACGTTTATCTATATGCCTCTATATAAGTGATTGGCTGATTACAAAATTCTTACATTCTTTCTATACGAAGACGCACCATTTGCGAAACACATATTATATATAAATGTAAAAAAGACCCACAAAAGAAGGTGTGAAGATACCGTGAAAAGGCGACAAATATGGTGGCCGTTTCGGGACATTTCTGAGTGATTCTAAATGCTGAGCTATGCAAAAGTCCGAAATCAGGCATGAAAAAAACGCATATTGCGTTGCGAAATGCAAAAAAATAAGGCGGTAATACCACAAAGCCTTAATTTGCTTGGCTTTTCTTTAAATTAGCATTGTGTGCCTTAGAAACCTTAGCCTTGCGGCTTTAGAATAAATCTAGCAATGCACTTCGCAGTCGCACAAATATGTTTGTAAAGCGTACAAAAATTTAAAATTTCTCAATTTTTTTTGCATTGATGACTGGACCATGGGTCCGTTCTTGCGGTACAAAATTGCGGGTTACGGCGCTTTGTTTGTAATAAAGTTGTCGTATTTAAGTTTTTGTAACAAATAAACCGCTGCTATTTTGCAGTGGAAGCTCTCGATATGTAGGGGAGGCATTTTTTATGAGTGATCATGATGGATCAGGCTACTGGGCGGCAAATATTCGCCTTGTGACTTGGCTTCTGGTTATCTGGGCAGTTTGCTCTTATGGCTTTGGTATTCTCCTGCGTCCTGCGCTGGATGCTATGGTACCGTTTGGTGGTGTTGGACTGGGTTTCTGGTTCGCACAACAAGGTTCAATTTTTGTTTTCTTGGCGATCATTGCGATCTACACCAAGAAAATGGCACAAATTGACGAAGATTTCGGCGTACACGAAGACTAAAATCGTCTGGGGAATGACTTAATATGGATCTTACAACACTTACGTATATCTTTGTGGGCGGCTCTTTTGCGCTCTACTTTGGTATCGCGATTTGGGCCAAAGCTGGCTCTACAGGTGAATTCTACGCTGCGGGTCGCGGTGTACACCCAGTAGCCAACGGTATGGCTACTGCGGCTGACTGGATGTCAGCTGCATCCTTTATCTCTATGGCGGGTTTGATCGCCTTTAAAGGTTACGACGCATCTATCTTCCTGATGGGTTGGACTGGCGGTTACGTGCTTCTGGCACTGCTTCTCGCTCCGTACCTGCGTAAATTCGGCAAGTTCACTGTGCCGGAATTCGTTGGTGACCGTTTCTATTCTTCCACAGCACGTGTAACAGCTGTTGTTTGCTTGATCGTAGCGTCTATCACATACGTTATCGGTCAGGTTAAAGGTATCGGCGTTGCATTCGGTCGCTTCCTGGAAGTAGATTACGCAACTGGCCTGGTTATCGGTATGGTAACTGTAGCGTTCTACGCTGTATTGGGTGGTATGAAGGGTGTAACTTACACTCAGATCGCTCAGTACTGTGTACTGATCTGTGCTTACACTGTTCCGGCTATCTTCATCTCCTTGAACCTGACAGGTTCTCCGCTGCCGCAAATCGGTCTGTTCTCTGAAACAGAAGGTGGCATCGCGATGTTGACTAAACTGGACATGGTTATCACGGACCTTGGCTTTAAAGAGTACACTGCTCAGAAGGGTGGTATGATGAACATGTTGTTCTATACCTTCTCCCTGATGATCGGTACTGCTGGTCTGCCGCACGTAATCATCCGCTTCTTCACAGTACCTAAAGTACGTGACGCTCGTGCGTCTGCTGGTTGGGCACTGGTATTCATCGCGATCCTGTACACAACTGCTCCGGCTGTTGGTGCTATGGCTCGTCTGAACCTGATGAACGCTATTCAAACTGGTGAAGTTGGTACAGTTGAAGGTAACCTGAAGTACGAAGAACGTCCTCAGTGGTTCAAAAACTGGGAAGCAACTGGCCTGTTGAAGTTTGAAGACAAAAACGGTGACGGCCGTATCCAGTACTACAACGACAAGAACAAAGATTTCGCTGCTAAAGCCGCTGCTTGGGGCTGGAAAGGTAACGAAATGGTGAAAGTTGACCGTGACATCATGGTTCTGGCGAACCCTGAAGTTGCTCAACTCCCGAACTGGGTAATCGCTCTTGTTGCTGCTGGTGGTCTGGCTGCTGCCCTGTCTACTGCTGCGGGTCTGCTGCTGGCGATCTCTTCTGCCGTATCTCACGATTTGTTGAAGTCTACGTTCATGCCGGAAATCTCTGAGAAGCAAGAACTGATGTATGCTCGTCTGTCCATGATCGGTGCGATCATCCTGGCTGGCTACTTCGGTCTGAACCCTCCGGGCTTTGCAGCTCAAACTGTAGCCCTGGCGTTCGGTCTGGCCGCTTCTTCAATCTTCCCGGTACTGATGATGGGTATCTTCTCTAAGAAAATGAACAGCACTGGCGCGATCGCTGGTATGGCAGCTGGTATCGGCTCCACTCTGCTGTACATCTTCTCTTATAAAGGTTTCTTCTTCGTCAAAGGCACTGAGTTGATGGCTAACACTCCTGCTAACCACTTGTTCGGTATTTCTCCGGAAGCATTTGGTACAGTTGGCGCGATCATCAACTTCGCAGTTGCGTTCATCGTGATGAACATGTCTGCGCCGGTTCCGGCTGAAATCGAAGCTATGGTTGAAGACATTCGTATCCCGAAAGGTGCGGGTGCTGCTCAAGACCACTAAGATTTATCTTAGCTGATCTTAGCGAACCAAATTCAGGAGACGGGCTCTGCTTTGGCAGGGCCCGTTTTCTTTTGGGCGGTTCTGTCTTTCTTTTTCCTTTGTTGTCGTTTGCGATAGGGTTGTACTTGACCTTTGGATTGAAAGAGACCAATCTAGGCAAAATTTAATTTGGCGCGATATGGGGGTCATAATGGATATCGAACTGATTGAAATCAGGGATTTTTTGAAGGTGCACCATCCCTTCGATCTTTTACCGGAAGAAGCTTTGGAAACATTGCCAACCACCATTGAGGTGCGTTATGCCCGCCGTGGAACTGTTATGTTTGAGCCCGGTGATGATAATAAGTTCCTGTGGGTGGTGCGCACAGGTGCAGTTGAAACCCTTGATCCAGATGGCAATCTGCTGGCTCGTCTGTCAGAAGGGGAATGTTTCGGGGTACGTGCGATTTTGCGTGGTGGTGTTGCGGTGAACCGTTGCGAAGCCATTGAAGATAGTTTGCTCTATTTACTTCCTGTTGCTGAATTTGATCGTTTGCGCAAAGAATATCCTCAGTTTGCCTATTTCTTTGCCCCAATGGGTGGGGATCGTTTGCGTTCTGCACGCGAACATGCCGAGGCATCGACAGAAGATGCCATTGGCCTGATGTCCACAAAGTTGAGCGATATGCTTAAGCGTGATCCTGTCACAATTGCACCGGATGTGACAATTCAACAAGCCGCCAAGGCCATGTCTGAAAAAGGGGTCTCTTGCCTGCTGGTTACTGAAAATGAAAAGCTCAGCGGTATTGTGACGGATAAGGATTTGCGCAAACGGGTTGTGGCCGAAGGTCTTGCCTATGACACACGCTTGTCCCAAATCATGACCTTTGACCCAATCCACATTGATGCGGATGAGTATTTGTTTGACGCCTTATTGGTGATGTCACGAAATAATATTCGTCACCTGCCTGTATTGGATGGGGAGAAGGTTGCTGGTGTGGTCACGACGACCAATATTGTGCAAAAACAGACAACTTCCATGGTTTATCTGGTTGGGGATATTTATAAACGCAACACGGTTGCGGGCCTGAAAGATGTGGTCAAGCAGGTCCCGAATATGGTGATGAATCTTGTGGACGGTGGGGCAACGGCCCATAATATCGGCCATGTAGTCTCCACTGTCACCGATGCAATTGCTACACGCTTGATCCAAATGGCCGAAGAAAAACTTGGCCCAGCCCCAGTCCCGTTTGCCTGGATTGTTGTGGGGTCAGAAGCGCGCCATGAACAAACCGCAATTTCCGATCAGGATAACGGTTTGATTTTGGATGATACTTACGACGAAGCCCAACATGGGGACTATTTCAGAGAATTGGCCAAATTTGTCAGTGATGGGCTGAACGAATGTGGCTATGTGTATTGTCCAGGGGATGTGATGGCGACCAATGATAAATGGCGTCAGCCACTGGTCGGATGGAAAAACTATTTTGCGAAATGGATTGATGCTCCGGAGCCGGAAGCCCTGATGCTATCGAGCATTTTCTTTGATATGCGCAGCATTTATGGGGACGAGCGCCTTTATGCTGAATTGCGTGATTTCGTTTTGAAGAAATCAACAGGTAATCGGATTTTCCTGTCCTTTATGGCGGGCAATGCGCTGACACATCAACCACCGTTGGGCTTCTTTAAGAATTTCGTATTGATCCGGGGCGGTGAGCATGACCATACCTTTGACCTGAAACATAATGGGGTTGTGCCGATTATTGATTTAGCGCGGACCTATTCACTGGATGCCGGATTGACCGAGGTGAATACAAAAGACCGCTTAAAAGCAGCTGTTGAAAAGAAAATCATCTCAAAAGACGGGTCTGATGACCTTCTTGATGCGCTTGAGTTTATCAGCATTACGCGCCTGCGCCATCAGGCCCAGCAAATCCGCAATGGGGAAAAGGCGGATAACTTTATGGCACCGGAAAATATGTCCCATTTTGAACGCAACCACCTTAAAGATGCGTTTAATGTGGTCAAAACCATGCAATCGGCCTTGGCGACGGCTTACACCTAAGGGGTGATTTATGTGGAAACGGATGTTCGGCCCGGACCTGCGACGGGAATGGTATCTGATCAAGATGCCGGAAGGGCCGATGAAGCAATATTATCGCAAACCCATTCCCTGGCCGGAAACCGATTATCGCGAGCTGGAATATCTCTGCATTGATCTGGAGCTAACAGGTCTCAATCCTGAAACGGATGAAATTCTCAGTGTCGGTTTTGCCCCGATTGTGGATCAGAATGTGATCCTGTCTGAATCGGCCCATTATCTGGTGCGTCCCAGTGGGGAGTTGCCCGAAGATTCTGTCGTGGTGCATGGCTTGACCGATGATCGTCTGGCAGAAGCCGAGCCTTTGGAAGATGTGTTGCCCCATGTGTTGATGGCCCTGTCTGGCCGGGTGCTTTTTGCTCATCATGCACCAATTGAACTGGGGTTCCTTAACGTTGCCTGTGAACGGATTTATGGGTACCCCTTGCTTACCCGTGCAGTGGATACTTTAGAGCTGGAAAAACGCAACCGCCAGCAACGTAACCAGCCTTTGGACGGTGGTGTGTTGCGATTGGCAAAAGCACGCGAAAGCTATAACTTGCCGCGTTATCGTGCTCATAATGCCCTGGTGGATGCGGTTGCCTCCGGCGAATTGTTCCTTGCTCAGGCCGCTCACAAAACCGCAAAAGGCGAAAAAATAACCTTGCGAGAGCTGATGTTTCGTAATCGTTGAGAAAACTTGTGAATTTACGCAGGAAAAGCTTGAGTTTTTTCGGGTTTCCTCGCATTTTCTCCTGACTTTATTTCTGACGGTTAAAAAAGAAGATCACTCATGTGGGACATTATTATCGCCATCTCTCTGGTTTTTGTTGTCTGTGGACCGATTTGGGCCATTTGCCGTTATCTGCGCGTTGATCTTCCCAAGTTTATTCTGCCCATGTTGGCGGGTGTGACCCTCTTGGGGTTTAATGCCTATATGCGTTATACATGGGGGGACCGCACGGCCGAAGCATTTCCCCCAGAAGTGGTTGTTCTAAAAGAATACCGTCATTCTAACCTGTTTGAACCCTGGACATTCCTGTGGCCGCGTGTCTCTCACCTGATTGCGGCGGATACCACACAGACCCGCACAAATGCAAATTACCCAGATGTCATTATGGGCTCTACGGTGATGATGCAGGAACATCAGGATACGACTGAAATGTCGGTCTTGGTCAATTGTAAGGAAGGGTTGGTTGCCGTTTTGCCAACCAATATGGTTGCACAAGGCCAAAACCCTATTGAAACAGCGCAATGGACAGCACGTAGCGAATTTCCATTCATTGCTGATTTCTACTGTAAACCATAACGGGCAGGCTCTTAGCCCTCCGTCCCCTTGATGAGATAGTCTTTAATCGTCAAGTCCTGTTCGACCATATGTTTGAGGACAAGGGCGCGCAAGAACAGGGTTGAGGCTTCGACCTGATCTGATGCATCATTTTGACACAGATCCTGATAAACCTGCACGGCATCTTCCAGCAGGCTGTGATGGTGGCGCTTGTGTGTATTGTAATCAGGAAAGCCAATATTCTTCATGATCTGTTCTTCATAATGGAAATGGCTTTTGACCTCATCCATCAGGCTGGAAAACAGGTCGCATAAATCGGGGTGTGCCATTTCATTTGCAATGGCATCCAGAAAATCGTTAAACAGATTGATCAGCTTTTGGTGTTGCCGATCAACACTGACCAGTTCAGTTGTGAGCTTGTGGCTCCATTCAATTTTCTTAGTCACGTGCAGCCTTCTTTGATATTTTTGCTGCAAGTCTATGGTATTTTTAAGCTTGCTTCTACGCTTTCTTGATCCCAGCTGGAATTATTCTTCGATTTTTTCAACAGCTTGGCGGATGACATCTGCATTGGCATCATTCAAAAACATATGTTCACTGAGATAACGACGCCAGGCTTTGGCCCCACGCTGCCCTTGGAAAAGTCCGAAGAGATGTTTAGCCATATGGCGTACATAAACATCATTTTCAACCTGTTGATCAACATAAGGCAGGAATTTTTCCAGAGCTTCTTTTCGTCCAATCACCGGGGCATCTTCCCCATAAATCAGCTGATCGGCATTTGCCATGATATAGGGGGTTTCATAAGCAGCCCGTCCAATCATCACGCCATCCACTTTATCAAGATGACTGGCAGCTTCTTCAATGCTTTGAATACCACCGTTTAAGATGATTTCCAGATGGGGGAAATCTTGTTTGATCATATGAACAATATCATGGCGAAGCGGGGGGATCTCTCGGTTTTGTTTCGGGCTCAAGCCTTTCAGCCAAGCTTTGCGCGCATGAATAATAAAGGTCTCACAGCCAGTTTGGGCAATCGTATCAATAAAGGCCCCTAGCAATTCGTAACTGTCCAGATCATCAATGCCAATACGATGTTTAACGGTAATGGGCACTTCACTGGCATCCTGCATGGCCTTGATGCAATCGGCTACAAGGGCGGGTTCTGCCATCAAACAGGCCCCAAAACGCCCGGCACTGACACGGTCACTGGGGCAACCGCAGTTCAGATTGATTTCGTCATATCCCCAGTCATTGGCAATTTTACAACATTGTGCCAGTTGAGCAGGGTCACTTCCCCCTAGTTGTAAGGCGATGGGGTGTTCAATATCGCTATAATCCAGAAAGCGCCCCGGTCCATCTTTGCCAAAAATAATGGCTGGTGCCACAACCATTTCAGTATACAGCAATGTATTCTTTGTCAGCCCCCGCATAAACACCCGTTGATGACGGTCAGTCCATTCCATCATCGGGGCTACAGAAAGGCGGCGATCCAGCTTTTTAGGTGAAGTGTTCATAGCCGCGCAATATAAGCAGCTGGGGCTCTTTTTCAAGAGAATTCATCGCTAGGATCAAGCCTGCTTTAATCCAGACGGAAGCCGACTTTCAAGACAACTTGGTAATGACCGACTTTTCCTTCCACAATATGACCTCGGGTTTCTTTGACTTCAAACCAGTCCATATGTTTGATGCTTTGAGATGCCTTGGCTAAAGCGGTTTCAATCGCATCTTCAATGCTTTTGGTGGATGATCCGACGATTTCAACTTTTTTATAGACGTGACTGCTCATAACTGAATCCCTGTATATACAATGGACAATATTTTCTTATTATATTGGATATAGGAATGAAGAGGCCCAATACGTAGGAAAAAATGGTGGTGTATCCGACCTCACTGGCTAAAAAACGCCTGATTACTTTTATACTGATTGCCTTTTTTGGGTTGTTTTGTTCGGTTGGGGCTGGGGTCTTTGTTAAGGTCTGGTATCAAAACAGTTTGAAAATTGCTGAAAAAAACTGGGGGGCGAATGTAGCATCCCAGATTAAAAGTGAGATTTCTCGTGAGACGGAAGTTTTACACAGCGTTAAAAGTATCTTATCTGGTCAAAGCGACTTTCCCAAAGATCACATCGACGTTTTTATGTCCTCTTCACTTGTACGCTATCCTCATTTACAACAGGTTTTTTGGGGGGAGAAAACCCGGAAAAGGGGCCGGACCTATAACATGACGCAGGTCTTTCTGCGCAATCGGACAGGTGTTGAGAGTGAAGAAAATATTCTGGACCTTCGCGAAATTGATTTACTTGTGGAACGGACGCAACGAAGCCGCCGTTTATTAATTGTTCCCAAGGGAAGTTTGCGTGGTCAAAGCCTTTTTTATGCAGCCTTACCAGTGAACGCCGGGGAGGGCACAGGCCATAATGTGGTTGAGGGAGTACTCCTTGCCCAATTTGATTTTGGAAATCTCTTTCGCCGGGTTTTGACCACGCGAGCAGGTCAGATGGAAGCGATTGAATTATATGATGTGACCTTATCAATTGTGCCATTAAGGCTCTTTTCCCATCATGGCAATGCACTGAAAAAGACAGCGGGGATGACCCGTTTTGCCGTTGCAGGGCGGATTTTTGAGGTGCGTTTCCAATCGCTAGGGCAAAACCAGTTTGTACCGATATGGCTTTTGGTCATTTTGCTGGGGGTGGTGATCACCGGGCTGGTGCTTGTCTTGACCTTCAGAATGAACCAGATGGCGTTTATGATTGAAGATGGGGTCGCACTTCAAACCCAAGACCTCAATCAGCGAAATTTATTGTCACGTCACTTTCTGAATTCAACGTTGGAGGCGTTTTTTGCCCTTGATGAGAAGGGAATGATTATTAAAGGCAATACACGGGGGGATGAGTTGTTTTTTGGCGGACTGGAAAGTTGTGTCGGGCGGCCTATCGCTGAATTGTTTATTCCGATTGAGTTTAACAAGATACTCACATCGCAAGGCGGGTTTCATCCTATTGAATTGAATAAGGCCATTGCCGTGGACGGGCGGGCTTATGATGGGGAAAAAATCCCGTTGGAGGTTCGCCTTACCGAGATTGAAGGGGCAGAAGACTTTAAATGGCTGGTGATTTGTCGTGATATTACAATGCGGATGCGGGCGGAAAAAAGACTGGCAAACAGTGATAAACAGTTCCGTCAGGCGTTTACGCTCAGCTCTGTTCCCATGGCGATTTTGAATCCCACTGGCTTTATTACGGATTCTAACAAGTCGTTTCAAAAGTTTTTGGGCTATTCTGATCAGGAACTGTCATCAAAGCCGATTAAAAGTTTCATGCATCCGGATATGGTGGATGAATTTTATGATTGGTTACAAAGTGCGAATGAACGCAAGCGCCAGTCCTATCAGACAGAGCAGCGGCTGCTGAATCAGGCAGGGTATAACTTGTGGGTTATTGCCAGTTTCACAGCGGTGTATCGTTTTGACGGCAGTTTGAAACATGTGATTTGTCAATATCAGGATTTTACAGATCAACGCTATGCTGAACAGGAATTAAAGCTCCACCGCGATAAATTGAAGGAGCTGGTGATTGAACGTACCCGCGAGGTGGAAGGAACGCGGGAACGGTTGGTGACTTCTATTAACGCGGCAGATAGCGCCATCTTTGTTTATGACAGCAAGATGAACTTGGAATTCTGTAGTGATCTGGCCTTGGAAATGTTTCCCAAAATGAAACATGTTTTGCAGCCGGGTATCAATGCCTCTGAAATGGTGAAAGTCTGGTCCCTTTACAGTGGGGAAAATGAAGAACAGCAAGGCAAGCGTATTGAACGTCTTGAAGGCGGGGTGAATGAAGCTGACGTACGTCTAAATGATGGGCGCTGGATTAAAATCAGTCGTCGTAAAACCCCCTCTGACGGGACGGTTTCGGTGATGTCGGATGTGACAGCCTATAAGAAACAGCAGGAATTGCTGCGCATACAAGCCGAAGACTTGGCAATTGCCCTGAAGGGCCAGCAGGAAGTGAACGAACAGCAAAAAATGTTTACCTCTGTCATCTCACATGAATTTAGAACCCCCTTGGCGATCATTGATAGTACGGTTCAGCGCATCGTGCGTCGGGGGGATAAGTTAAGTGAGGCAGAACTGTATGATCGTTTGGGGCGGATTCGCATTTCAGTAAACCGTTTGTTGAAGTTAATTAAGAGTATTTTAACTGCACAGCGCCTGGAAACCGGAAAATTGGAATATAAACCTCATTTTATTGAAATAATTTCTTTCATTCAGGAGGTCTGTAGCTCTCATACGGAATTGACACAAAACCATAACATTCAGGCCCCTGTTAAAGACGATCAGATTCTGGCAAAACTGGATGGAGAATTGTTTGAACTGGCCTTGGTGAATTTGTTGAATAACGCAGAAAAATATTCACCTGAGGGCACGACAATCACGGTTAATGTCGCAGAACAGAATGGTTTCATTCATGTTTCAGTCGAAGATGAAGGGATGGGAATCTCGCTTGATGATCAGACGAAAATCTTTGATCGTTTTTTCCGCTCTTCAGACGTTGGAGCAGCAGAAGGCAGTGGGGTTGGGCTGTCAATTGTTAAACAGATAATGGTGCTTCATGGGGGTGATGTAACCTTTGAAAGTGTACCGGGTAAGGGAAGCAAGTTCACTTTAGTTATTCCAAAATTAGACTAGTTGTGTAGTTTCTCGTTTATGCATATGATGCCAATAAAAAAATAATGTGAATTAAATAAAAATAACATGAGGAGGGGAGATGTTCGGGTCATCCCTTAATACAATTCGGATGTGCATGGGCACAGCATTGCTTTTGATGCTGGTGCAACTTGTAATGTCCATCTCATCAGGCGCTGTTCTTCCTATTGCTGTGTCTTTGGTTGCTCTGATCGCGTCTCTTGTCGCCTTGATTTATTTGTCGCGGGTTTCTGGCAAAATCAAGGGGGCCGTTGCTTTTTGCCGCAAGGTTGAAAGTGGCGACTTTGAAAGCCGGATTACAGACATTGAAGGGTCTGGCGAAATCGCAGAAATGTTGTGGGCTATGAACGGTGTGGTTGACCGTATGGATGCCTTTGTGCGTGAAGCAATGGCTTCAATGGAAGCTGTCAGCCACAACCGTTTTTACCGCCGTATTCTGGAACCAGGAATGGTCGGGACATTCCTGCATGCTTCCCAAACTATTAACACGGCGACAGACGCCATGGAAAATGTGTCTGCCCGTATGTTGAAAATGGGGGATGAGCTGGAAGAAACCGTTGGTAATGGTGTAGTGGCCATTTTTGAAAGTGCCAATCAGATCAAGAACCGTTCCCAGAATATGGGCAAACGTCTGGATAGTTCATCAACGCGTTCTGTCGATGTGGCACGTGCTGCACAACGCACCAATGAAACGGTACAAATTGTCGCAGATGCGACAGACCAGCTTTCTGCATCCATTACAGAAATTAGCTCTCAGGTAAACCAGTCTGCCGCGATTGCGCGTGATGCCGTGGGGAATGCCGAGGCAGCCACATCAGCCATGGATGGCTTGAATGTGGCGGCGAACAAGATCGGAGAAGTGGTGCAATTGATTACGGCGATTGCAGAACAGACGAATCTCTTGGCCTTGAATGCAACGATTGAGGCAGCGCGCGCGGGTGATGCCGGCAAGGGGTTTGCCGTGGTTGCTGGTGAGGTGAAGAACCTTGCCAATCAAACAGCGCAGGCTACAGAAGAAATTTCTCAGCAAATTGGTGGTATTCAGGATGCAACGGAACGGGCAAGTGATGCCATCAGCAGTACCAGAAAAACAATTTCCCAGATTGATAAGATTGCAACAGCTATTGCATCAGCCGTGGAAGAGCAAGGGGCCAGCACTGAAAATATCGCATCTAATATGCGGGATGTGGCTGAAAACTCCGAAATGGTCCGTAGCCGGATTATTAAGGTTAACCAGGGCTCGGCAACATCTTACAGTGCGGTCATTCGCGTCATGTGGGCGGCGCGTGATTTGAACAAGCCTGCACAACAACTCGACGATGAAGTCAAAGCATTCCTGAAGAGTTTGCGAACACAATAAATGAGAACAGAGAGAAATTAATGCAACATACAATTACTGAAAATAACGGGGTCGTACACGTCAAGCTGTTAGGGGAGTTGACGTTAACTGACGAGGAAAGCTTCCGTTCCCTTAGTCTGGAGGCATCCGAAGCAAATGGCAGCAAATGTGTCATTGACCTGACAGGGTTGGAGTTTCTGGATTCCGCAGGTCTTGGGCTTTTGCTTGTTTTAAAAGAGTTTTGTGATGATACATCCAAGACTGTTTCACTGATCCCTGGTTCCGGGGATGTACGTGAGATCCTTGATATTTCAGAATTTTCGAGCCTGATCCCTTACGAAGAGTAATTATTTCCGATGGAAAGCTGGAAAAGCAACTGTCTGGTCATTGAAAGTGATCCCGAAGCACGCCAGAAAATTACGAACTGCGTGAGCGTTCATGGTTTCGGCATGGTGTTTTGTGATGGCTTGAAGACCTGTCCTCCATTGGAACATGAGCCTGACACCATTATTTTTGGCCCCGGTGCCATCATGTCTGAGGACGATGATGTCAGCGATATGGAACTCCTCATTCGGGAATGCCAAATTCCGATCCTGTGTTGGCCGGATCAAAAGGCGATGTTGGACGAACGTTATGAGGATGTGCACAGCTATCATGGTTGTGAAGACATTACTCATATGGTGTTGTCCTATGTGTTATCCCATGCACGGCGACGCAACATCCGTGAAATGATGTTGAATGCGGTGGAAGGGATTTCGCATTTAAATTCTGGTGAATTTGTCTTTAAAAATTTTGAAGAAGCACAGGCGCTTGCCCGCTTGCTGTCCAGTTTATCTCCAGACAAAAAAATATTGCGTCTGGGGATGATGGAATTGTTTGTAAATGCCATTGAACACGGCAATCTGGAAATTACCCACGAAGAAAAGATTGATTTGCGCAATCAGGGGCGCTGGGTTGAAGAAATTGAAAAACGTCAGGAAGACGCTGTTTTTCGTGAGCGATGCGCCAGCTTAAAACTTAAACGTGACAATGACAGACTGTACCTTAGGTTGGAAGATGAGGGGCAGGGGTTTGACTGGGAAAAGGTCATGAAAGCCATGCAGGAAAAAGCCAACTTGACGAAATCCGGGCGTGGTATTGTCATTGTGCAGAAATCCGGTTTGGAAAATATCAGTTATATTGGCAAGGGTAATATTGTCGAATGTTCCTTTGAAATCACAAATAAAGAGGGGTTGTGATGGTCAAAATTCTGTGTATCGAAGACGAAAAAGACCTGCGCCGCGATATTTGTGAAGAATTGCGTGATAATGATTATGACGTGATTGAAGCTTCCAACGGGGCGCAGGGACTTGATTTGATCCGCACCGAAATGCCTGACTTGGTTTTATGCGATATTCGAATGCCCATTATGGATGGCTATGAGCTGTTGGATACGGTGCGTAACAGTTATGGACAGTGGGCCAATGTGCCTTTCCTTTTTCTGACAGCTTTTGGTGAACGTGAAGATGTGCTCAAAGGGCTGTCTTGTGGGGCAGATGATTATCTGACCAAACCAATTGACTATGACATGTTGATTGCGCGTGTGGTGACCGTATTGCGACAGGTCAACCGGGTAACGCAACAGGTCAAGAACGATCAGCGTGAAATGCAGAAAGAGCTGAATCGCGCTCACGCCATGCAGCGTGACCTTCTGCCTTCTGAAGAGAAAGAACGCTTGTTAGAACGGGCCTATAACCTGACGATCTCAAGCCATTATGAACCATCGACCGAGCTGGGTGGGGATATTTGGGGAATGCACCTGATGTCCCCCAGTAAGGTGATGTTCTATCTTGTGGATTTCTCTGGTCATGGCATTGCGGCTGCCATGAATACATTCAGGCTACACAGTAAAATTGATAGCGAACCCATTGGGGAGATGAACCCGGCTGAATATTTAATGCATTTGAATGAATGGCTAAGTACTCAATTACAGACCGGGCAATATGCAACCATCACATTGGGTGTCATTGATCTGGAGCGTCATGTGTTTGAATATGCTGCTGCCGGGTCAACCACACCCATTCGTCTGGATCATCAAAAGCAGAAAATTGAGCTGGGTTCAGGAAAAGGGATTCCCCTTGGGCTTAGTGCTAAGGCCAAGTATGAAAACCGGACAATGGAATTCAATAAAGGGGACGGGATCTTCCTTTATAGCGATGCCTTGATTGAACATGGTCGCAAAGAAGGCTTAAGCCTTGGGCGTGATGGTGTGGAAATGCTGGCGCTGGAAGCCCTGTATTAATATTCAAACGATTTTGCAGCCCTTCCTTGATCAGGCACCGCGTCCCTTAAGTGATGATTTGACGGCCTTTTATTGCGCTTGGAACGGTTAGGTTGTACGCACATCCTATTGATGTAATTGGATAATTTTTGCAATTATTGCGAAATAAGGCAGATTTCGACATATTGAGGTCACATTCATTCGTTAGGACTCTTTAACAGAGATTAAGGGGAACCGGGTAAGCTCCCGGTCTGGAGAAGAGAATGAATTACGAAGAATTTTTTGCTGAACGTATTGCTGACCTGCAAGATGAGGGTAACTATCGTGTCTTTGCAGATTTGGAACGTCGTGCGGGTGATTTCCCCCATGCGATGAATTATCGCGACAGTGGCGTTGAACAAGTGACGGTCTGGTGTTCAAATGACTATTTGGGCATGGGCCAGAACAAAGAAGTCATGAACGCCATGCATGAGGCTCTGGATAAATGTGGTGCTGGTGCTGGCGGGACCCGCAATATTTCCGGGACCAACCACTACCATGTTCTGCTGGAACAGGAACTGGCAAAATTGCATGGTACAGAAGCCGCCTTGATCTTTACCTCTGGCTATGTGGCGAACTTTACCGCTCTTTCCACATTGGGGGCAAAGATGCCAGGGATGCTGATTATCTCTGATGAGTTGAACCACAACTCCATGATTGAAGGGATCCGTTTGGGCCGCAGTGAAAAAACGGTTTTCAAACATAATGACCTGGAAGACCTTGAGCGTATCTTAAAAGAGCAACCGCTGGATCGCCCGAAAATGATCGCCTTTGAATCTGTTTATTCCATGGATGGGGACATTGCCCCGATCAAGGAAATTTGTGATTTGGCCGATAAATATAATGCCATGACCTATATTGATGAAGTTCATGCCGTTGGCCTTTATGGTGAACATGGCGCTGGTGTGGCGGAACGTGAAGGGCTGATGGATCGTCTGACGGTTATTCAAGGGACGATGGCGAAAGGGTTTGGCGTTGTTGGCGGTTATATCGCTGGGTCCAAGGCTATGTGTGACTTTGTCCGTTCCTTTGGTCAGGGCTTTATTTTCTCCACATCCATTCCGCCTGCGGTGGCAGCAGGGTGTTTGGCATCCATCAAATATGTGGCTGAACATAATGAAATCCGTGTGAAGCATCAGGCCAACGCCAAGATGTTGCGTGAGAAACTCGATGCTGCAGGTATCCCTCATATTGAAAACCCAAGCCATATTGTACCGGTTATGGTGGGGGATCCGGTTCTGTGTAAGCAGGCCAGTGATATGTTGATGGAAAAATTCAATCATTATGTCCAGCCGATCAACTACCCGACGGTTCCCAAGGGGACAGAACGTTTGCGCTTTACGCCTTCGCCGTTCCACACCGAAGAAATGATGGATAACTTGGTGGCTTGTTTGAGACAGGTCTGGGAAAGTCTGGCTTTGAAAAAAGCGGCTGCTGAATAATTTATTTCACAGCGATATTCTGACTTGGGCGGCCTTGGCCGCCCTTTTTATTTTACCTGCTTGCACCTTAACAAGAAATCGGCCATATCATAGAGGCACTTTTATTTCTGAAGAAACGTGTCATGTATGCCGATAATACACTAACGCCAAAAGAAGCTGTCAGATTATGCGCACTGGGCACTCTTGCTCAGGCCGAGCAGCCTATGCGTTATAGTATTCTGGCCCATGATGCCCGCCATTTTATGAGCCGTGTGACTGGCCCATCCCTGGAATTGATGGGCACTTCCCTTGAGTTGTTGAAATTTGAAGGGCTGATTGCCCCATCTGAGGGGCAGGGGATGGAAGATGACGCGCTGATGGAATTAACCGATAAGGGGGCAGAAGAATTACATAAGCTTCTTATGGCGCGGGTGCGTGCGGAAAGTAATGACCTGAATAAACTGATCATCACGCTAAAATTCCGTTTTCTCCACCTTTTACCTGCCGAAGAACAGTGCAACCAGGTCGATAGTTTGTGTGATGCTGCCCAGGCCGAACTTTCCCGTTTGGGGGATTTGCGTGATAACCATGTAGAAGAAACCGGCCATCTCACCGATTGGTTGGACCATGACCTTGATCTGATCGAAAAACGCCTTGAATGGCTTGAAACAATGCGTAACGCCCTGTACGAAAAAGCCTTTCCAGACGGGCTTTAAGCACTTTGCAGATGGACTTCCAGCCCGTTTTTAAACAGGTCTGAAGAGAGTTCTTTTTGAAGATAGCCGACAGCACCGTTGTGAATGCAGCTTTCAGCGACAATCGTATTGTCATTGGCTGTCAACATAATGACTTTTGCTGCCGGGTTGATTTTTAACAGGCTTTTCAGGGTATCAATCCCGTTTTTGCGGGGCATTTCAATGTCCAGCAGGGTTAAATCAGGCTTGAGTTCTGTAAACATCTCTTCGGCTTCCACCCCGTCACAGGCTTGACCCACAACAGTCGCCCCCATGGCTTCAATCATGACAGACATCATGGTGCGGATGGTTTGGGTATCGTCAACGATCAGAACAGTTGGTTTTGTCATTTTGCGCCTGTTTATTATGATTAATACTTATTCTCTTTTATAATAGGTTTTGTGCAATACAGTTTAAAGTATAATTTAAAAGAAAAGCCTTAAAACAAATGTTGCCCACCTGTCAGCCACATTTCCGTCCCCGTCACATAAGACGAATCTTCTGAACAGAGATAATAGATGCTGGAGGCGACTTCGTCTGTGGAACCCATGCGGTTAAGCGGGATGCGTGGGATCAGGGTTTCATATTCCGGCTGGATCATATCGGTTTGAATTTCCCCTGGCGCAACCGCATTGACCCGTACGCCAATGGCGGCAAATTCATTGGCCATTTCACGGGTGAGGGCTGACAGGGCAGCCTTGGAAATAGAATAGGCTGATCCGGCAAAGGGGTGGATATAATGCCCGGCAATGGAGGTTACATTCACAATCGCCCCGCCACCGCGATGAAGGGCAGGCGCAAAGCCACGCGAGAGTTTGAGCGGAGCATAGAAGTTAAGATCAAAGACCTGTTGCCAAGCCTCTAAATCGCCATTCAAACAGCCCAGTCGTTCTTTGAAGGGCGTCTTTGGGGACATGCCTGCATTGTTGACCAAGGCGTGAAGCGGGTCATCGCCCAATAGCTTGTTAGCCTCATGTACAAAGCTTGCCAGACTGTCATCATCACCCAGATCGGTTGGGTAATGAAAGGCGTAATTTGGGTCGCGCATACATTCCGGTGGCACATCCTGACGCGCACAGGTAATCACCCGCCAGCCTTTGTTGAGGAAATACTGTGCCGTTGCATGACCAATCCCTTGGCTTGCCCCTGTAATCACTGCTGTTTTTTGTGTGTCATTTGCCATAATATGAAGAGAGTAACGCCACTTGCTTGTCAGGACAATCAGAAATGAAACAAAGCGAAGTGATTGATTTTCTCATGAAACCGCAAAGTTATGGCTTGGATGAGACGCAACCCATTCAGCGTTACGATACCCATATCTCGGTCATTTTTATTGCAGGCGATTATGCCTATAAATTAAAGCGGGCTATCGCCTTACCTTTCGTTGATTTCAGCCGATTGGAAGACCGTGAGAAATTTTGCCGTCTGGAATTGAAAATTAACCAGATAAACTCCCCGCACCTGTATCTGGATGTGGTGCCCATCTGTGAAAAAGAGGGGCTTCACCTTGGCGGGCAGGGAGAAGTCGTTGACTGGCTGGTGAAGATGAAATGCTTTGATCAGTCCCAACTGTTTGATCAGCTTTGTGAAAATGGGCAGCTTCATATCGCTGATATGGAAAGCCTGAGCGATCATATCGTGGAGTGTTATCAGGATTACCAACGCAATGATGAATATGGCGGTGCTGCGGGGATGGTGCGGGCTTTTGACGGCCATTACAAAGCTTTTGAAAATTGCCCCGAGCATGTGCTGGATCAAGCTTTGCTCGATGATCTGAAAAAGCAGGTGGCTGGGGAAATGACACGCCATACAGAGGGGTTAAATGCCCGTCAAAAAAATGGTTATGTGCGCCATTGTCATGGGGATTTACACCTGCGCAATATTTGTTTTTTTGAAGGTCAGATCACTTTGTTTGATGCGATTGAGTTTGAACCGGATTATGCGGTGATCGATATTCTGTATGATTTGTCCTTCTTATTGATGGATCTCTGTCATCGCAAACGTTTGGATCTTGCCAACTGTGTGATGAACCGTTATCTCGGGCGCACAGGCGATGTGGCTGGTTTGAAGCTCTTGGGGCTGTTTTTATCTTCGCGTTCAGCTATCCGTACTCATGTAAATGCGGTGGCCTCACAAAACCAGCCATCAGCGGCTCTCAGGTTGGCGTGGGAAGAAGATGCCCGATGTTATTTAAAAGAATCTCTGGGCTATCTTGAAGCGCAGCCTGTGATGCTGGTCGCCATTGGCGGGTTGTCTGGCAGCGGGAAATCAACACTGGCAAAAGCATTGGCCCCGACGTTAGGTAAGCAACCAGGGGCTTTTATCGCCAGAACCGACATGATCCGCAAAAGATTGATGCAGGTTGCTCCCTTTGAAAAACTTCCCAAATCGGCATATCAGCTGGATGTGACGCAAAAGACCTATGAGACCTTGTATCAGGAAACCCGTGTCGCGATTGAAAGTGGCTATTGCGTTATTATTGACGGGGTATTTGCCAAAGAGGAAGAACGACAAAAATTGTCTGAATTAGCCACTGAGTTAGGCATTCCTTTTGCGGGCCTTTGGCTTGAGGTTGACCAAAAGGTTCTGGAAAATCGGGTGAGGGGACGTAAAAACGATCCTTCGGATGCAGATGTTCAGGTTGTGCGTTTACAGGCGGGATATAAGCTCGGAGCTATAGATTGGCACAGGCTTGATGCATCGACTGATTTGGGCCATCTGACTGAAAAAGCCCATAAAATTTTGACCGATGTCTGGAAAAGCTTAAAAAATCAGGGTATGCTTAACAGGTAATACCAAAAACGCTGGGAGGTTGTTATGTGTATGAAATCCATTCTTGCCCCGATTGATGGGGCCAAGTCATCCCATGCGGTTTTAAATGCGGCTTTCGTCATTGCCGAAGAATTTGCCAGCCATATCAATGTGCTGCATGTGGAGCCTGATCCCCGTTCTGCGATCCCTTTATTGGGGGAGGGGATGTCCGGGGCGATGATTGAAGATATGATCGCCTTGGCTGAAAAAGAAAATAGTGAACAGCGTGCCCAGGCTCATAGTTTCTATAAATATGCCCTAGAAGACCATGAGGCCGTGGAAAGCTCAAGGCCGCTTGAAGGGGTAAAGATCACAACGCAATGGTTGGAAGATCAGGGCCGTGAAGATGAGGTTATTGCCCGTTATGGGCGTTTGGCTGATATGATTTTGGTGCCAAAACCTGTCGAGGATAACGAAGTTTATTCCACACTGGCGATTAATGCAGCCTTGTTTGAAACCGGGCGCCCCATGATGTTATTGCCGGAATTACCTATCGAGAAATTTCCCAGAAATATTACCGTTTGCTGGAATGGGTCCATGGAAGGGGCGCGTGCGGTTGCAGCGGCGAAACCTTTTTTGAAAAAGGCAGAAACAATCTATGTGATTACCGCTGATACATCAGCAACCGATAGCCCGGTGGGCAATGAACTGCTGGACTATCTGCAATGGTATGATATTGAGGCCAAAGCCGTTTTTTTCACCCCAGCTGGAAAATCAGTTGGTCAGGCCCTGTTGTCAGAAAGCTTGAAGCTGGGGGCTGAAATGATGGTTATGGGGGGGTATACCCACAGTCGCATGCGGGAATTGATTATGGGGGGCGCCACACGTGATGTGATCGAAAATGCCCAAATTCCTGTGATTATGGGGCATTAAAACAGCCCCAGCTGTTTTTCCCTTGGTTGTTCTTCGTCGATATCAAAGGCAATATTCTTTGGTGGGGCTAAAAGGTCGCCTAACTGTTGGGTTTGGGTTTTCTTGTCCAGCCAGCGTTGATATTGAATGGGCGGCAATAAAACGGGCATCCGGTCATGAATATGGGCAATAGCCGGGTGTGGGGCGCAGGTGATGATTGTAAAACGGTCCTTATCATACAGCCCTGCCATGGCAAATTGTGTGATCCCGTTAATGGAAATCCGGTTTTTCAATTTGCCCCCTTCATCTTGACGATATTCAAACCAGGCTGTTGCTGGAACAAGGCAACGGTTTTGTAAGGCGGGGCGGAAGGTTGCTTTTTCAAGTAAGGTTTCTGCACGGGCATTAATCAGGGGCTTTGTCGACCATTCAACTTGAAATCCCCATGGTAAGACTTCGGCATGGCCCATTTGGTCAATGACCAAGGCATCATCGGTTGGGCGCTTTAGGCGTTTTGATTTTGGAATGGTCGATAAGCCATAGGTTTGCTGGAGGACCTTTGCCAAAATATCAGCTTCAAAGGTGGAACACATGGTTATTCGCTATTTCGTCGTTGGGCGATTACCTCGGCACTGGGCCAGAAATCAGCCCCGTCGGCGTAGTACCAGTCGCTGAGGCGGTTTATACCGTTTTGATGATGCAAGCGTCCGATGAAGGTTCCCATAGAAGATTGATGATCGCTGGCCCGATAGTGAATGGTTCCCAAGGGGCTGTCAAAAAACAGATTTTCGAATTTCTCTGCACTGGATGGTGCTTGATCGTTTTTGAAAGCTTGGGCAATCGAAGTCAGGGTCATATAACCAACAAGGGAGCCCAGCATAGGGGATTCTGCAAAGCGTGATTGATAGGCTTGCACAAATTGGCGATGGGCATGGGTTTGAATTTGTTCCCATGGATAGCCGGAGACAATCCAGTTGTCACAGACTGGAGAGGTCAGCGTTTTCAGGTATTCCGGTTCACCACTGAGCAGGCTGACCACGGATTTATTCTGGAAGAACTTTGTCTTTTCAGATGCTTTGACCAGCTTTTCCAAATCTGTTGAAAAAGTGACGTTAAAGATAGCGTCGATATTTTTATTCGACAGGTTTTCAATGACGTCATCTGGCCGGATTTTAAACAGATCAACCCATTGGGTTTCAGCAAATTCTACATCTGGGCGGGCGGCGCGAATGACGGTTTTGAAGTTTTCAACAGCAGAATGACCATATTCGTAATTGGGAGCAATACAGGCCCACCGGGTCACAGGCAGCTTGATCGCTTCTTTTGCCAGCATGCGGGTTTGCATATAGGTACTGGGGCGCAGACGAAAGGTATAGGGATTTCCCTTTTCCAGTGTGATTTTGTCGCTTAAGGGTTCTGCTGCGATAAAGGGGATACGGTTTTGTGCGGCATAATCAGCCAGGGCCAGCCCAATGTGAGACAGGAAAGAGCCGCTTAGAACATCGGCCTTTTTTGTTTCAGTCAGGAATTTTGCAGCGCGCACCGCTTCTGTGAGGTTGCCCCGATCATTTTGGGAAAAGACCTCCAGCGGTCTTCCTGAAACACCGCCGTTTAAATTGATTTGTTCTTTTGCCAGTATCCAGCCTTTGCGATAAGGAATGGTGAAGCGGTTGATGCTGGGAATATAGCTATTGATATCCCCGACGATCAGGGGGCGCACACGGGCGTGAAGCAGGGAAGGGGTGCATATGGCAGCGACACCGCCTGCACCAAGCTTCAATATATCGCGCCGATGAACCATAGGGCACTTCCTTCACATTTATCTTCTCTCAGTGTATAAGTTCGCCTACCTTCTCGCAACTGGTTAAAGAGTTTCCCCATGCCTTCTGAACTTCCCACAAATGTTACGATCGGCAGTGATCATATTTGGTGTCAGCTTTTTGACAGTGCAAAACGTTTTAAGACCTCACGGCCCACATTATTTCTGGATCGTGATGGGGTCATTGTGGAAGAGGTTCATTATTTGCATAAGGTTGAAGATGTTGCCCTGATAGGGGGGGCTGCGAAAATTATCCGTGCGGCAAATGAACGTGACATTCCTGTAGTGGTTGTGACCAATCAATCGGGGCTGGCCCGTGATATGTTTGGTTGGGCGCAGTTCAATGCGGTGCAGGCAAAAATGCATGAGTTGTTGAAGGATGAGGAAGGGGCTTTTGTGGATGCGGTCTATGCCTGCCCCTTTCATAAAACTGGTATTGAGCCTTTTAACGATCCTGATCACGAAGCGCGCAAACCCAACCCGGGGATGTTATTACGTGCGATGGGGGCATTGCCGATTCAGGGGAAAGGGTCCTGGATTGTTGGGGATAAGGCCAGTGATTTAAAAGCCGGGTTAAAGGCACAAATCTCAGGTGGGGTCCATGTTCTAACAGGGCATGGGCGCGATGAAGGGGAAGCTGACAAAGCAAAAGCCGTCGCAAAGGACGGCTTTGATGTAAGGTCGCTTAATTCGATTGCTGAAATCAGAATAGATGAACTGTTTTAATCGTTTGGACCGTAATGGATGTAATCTGTCCAGGTTCTTTCCAGACGTTTCAGGGCTTTTAGGGTGACTTCTACTTCAATGGGGGTGAGACCGAATGCTTTCATGGTTTGGGCATGATGGTCTTCCATTTTCTTAAGGTTTGCGGTGAACTCAAGCGCTTTTGGTGTCAATTTCACATTGACGGAACGACGGTCATGAGGGGAACGCTTTTGTTCCAGAAAGCCGCTTTCTGTCAGTTTCTTGATATTATAGGAAACGTTGGAGCCTTGATAATACCCGCGTTCGATCAAGTCACGAATCGAAATTTCTTCATCTCCGATGTTGGCAAGCAACAAGGCTTGCACGGCATTTAAATCTTTGATCTCCAGGCGGTTGAGTTCAGCACGCAATACGTCGAGAAAACGACGGTGCAAACGCTCAATCATACGTGTGAGGTCAAGATATTCTTTTTTCATTCATTTCATCCCAAGAGCCATCTTCTGCCTAGCTTATGCCACGATTAAGAGCGTTATTCAATCAGAGATGACTCGTAAATACCTCTTCACGTGTATTTGGCAAGTCTTTAAAACTGTGAAACACATCTTCTGCTGTTTTTACCAGGCAATACAGGTCGCGCACAGCCTCATGGGCAAAATCACCGGCAATGGTGGCTTCAACCAGTTGGTGAAAAGGTTGCCAGTAATTTTTCGTATCCAGAACAATGATGGGCTTGTCATGCAGGCGCAATTGTTTCCATGTCATAATTTCAAAAGTTTCATCCATGGTCCCTAATCCGCCGGGTAAAACAATAAACCCGTCGGAACGTTCAAACATGGTGCGTTTGCGATCATGCATGCTTTCGGTAATGATTAATTCATTAAGGTTTTGATGGCCGACTTCAAATTTTTGCAGAAATTCAGGAATGACACCGGTGACACGCCCGCCATGGGCAAGAACTTCTTCTGCAATGACGCCCATGATGCCGATGGACCCGCCACCATAAACAAGTTCAACCCCTTGATCAGCCATCATTTTCCCAAGTTTTTGGGCTTCCTTGACAAATTCGGGATCATTGCCATTTTTTGAACCGCAGAACACACACAGGGATTTGGGGGTAAAGGTCATGTTGATCTCTTTCAAACTGAAACGCTTTGGTAACTCTTTAGAGCTATCTTAGCATCATGACCAGTCTAATGAACAACAGCTTCTTTTTATCCCTTCTCTTTCCTGCCGTCACTGTGCTGGGAACATTACCGCTTTTGCGTTGGGCCATTGGCGGTGAAAAACGTGATGTTTTTGCTTCGCTCAGCTTAGGGTTGGGATGTTTTATCGCGGTGATGATTGCCTTTGGGCGGGTGGAAGAACCTTTCCAATTTGGCATGAAGGCGCTTCCCTATGGATTGGGTTTTGCCAGTTTTATGGGGTTGTTGCTGTGTCTGATCAGCCAAACAACCATTCGTCTGATTGGGATGCTGGTGACTGTCGTGATTTGGGGCTGGATTCTATGTGGTATGAGTCTTGATCTTGCCATATTAATCAAGACAGCCTTTGCTGGCCTTGTTTTATACCTGTTTAGTTTTGTGCTTGCCTTAAAAGCCCGCAATGAGCTGGCACAGGCCCATCAGGCGCTGGATGCATTTCTGCCTTTATCCATGATTTCCTTTACCCTGTTTCTTTTTGCCAAGGGAAGTGGGGATCAGATGGCGCAAAATTTTGCCATTGCCCTGTGTGTGATCGGTATTTCAGCCATGGTTTGGTGTGTGCCAAAACTGCAATTCACGTTTCATGAAAATGCAGTTCTACCCTACAGTCTTGCCATTGGTGCACTGGCATGGGATATGTGGTTGCAGGGCCATGCACCATTGATCAGCCTGTTATGCCTGTGTTTGGTTTTATTTAGTCGACAAAGCGTGGAAAAGATCGTTGATGGACGCTCACATCTGATTGTGCGGGCCAAATATGCTATTTATGTCATAGTTGGTGCATTACCTGCCTTTTTAAGCCTTGTTTTTTATGATGTTTTGCGGGCGCTTTAGAGTTTCTTGAATTGCATATTGGGGCGTTTAGGTCTAGTCTGTAGCTTTAGAGCAATCGCTTCAATGGGGTAGGAGAAGATTTTGCGTTCAGTTATTCTTATTGCGTTGGGTCTCGCTGCGGTGATCGCAGCCTTGTTTTTAGCTTTATCCGGCGAGGATGAAGCAACACCATCACAAGCGCAACAAACTGAACAGCCCAAATCCACCCCACCTGCATCTGCGACAAAAACAGCTCAGAAAAAAACGGATAATGAGATTCCAAGTTTTGATGTCGTGCGCATTAATCCCAATGGGGATGTGGTTATGGCAGGGCGTGCGACTTCAAAAGCAGAAGTCACCGTATTGGATAGTGATACCGTTTTAGGCAATATCAAAACCGATGATCGTGGAGAATGGGTGTTTTTGCCAACAAGCCCGCTTGAGCCTGGTGAACGTGAACTGAGCCTGCGCAGCTTGAACCCGGATGGGTCTGTCATGACATCGAAAGATATTGTTGTGTTGATGGTCCCTGAAAAAGAAGGGGAAACAGCGCTGGCTGTTACCATGTCCAAAGATGGCAAAGGCCCGGTTAAAGCCTTGCAGGTGCCGGGGGCTCAAGGTCTGGACCTTGCAATTGATGCGGTTAATTATGATGAAGGCGGGAAGCTTTCCATTTCTGGTACAGCACCGGAAGGGGGCGTTGTCTTTCTTTATCTAGATCAGGATTTTCTGGGTAATACACAGGCTGATGATCGCGGGGGGTGGACCTTATCCCCGAATAGTGCTGTTAAACCGGGTGTTTATAAACTGCGTGCAGACCATGTGGATGAAAATCGCAAAGTGTTGAACCGGGTGAGCATTCCGTTCTCCCGTGCCGCTGAAATCCCGAATATTCCCGATGAACGCAAAATTGTTGTACAGCCGGGTAACAGCTTATGGCGCATTGCACGGCGTGTTTACGGTACGGGATTTGATTATGCTGTGATCTATCAGGCCAACCAAGCACAAATCAGTGATCCAAACCTGATTTACCCAGGTCAGATCTTTGAACTGCCCAAAGCAAAATAAGGTTTATTTCGGTGCAGTCTTTATGTTGGGCTTTAACTTAACACGGAATGTTTTGGGGGCTCTTTTCTTGGGTGTTGTCAGTGTCGGTGCAGGCTGCTGTTGTGTAGCCTCTGTAAACTCAACACTGGATTCCGGTTGCTTTTTATAGTTCTGGGGGGCTTTCAGGGTCGATGTTTGGGGGGGCTGTAATTCTGTCACCAGCATCAGATAAGGTTTGACCCGCAGTAATACCTTTGTTGTTTCGGCAAGGACAACTTTGGGGGAAATGCCACCTTCAAATTTGATTGTATCAATCAGGATAATATTCTGCGCCTCATCAATCTGGACGCTACCGCCCAAGGCCCGACTGGCAGCACGCACAACAGCCATGATATTGGTGCGCGCAAAGGCGCTTTCAAAAGAGTAGGGGAGTTTGCCTATTGCACCGTGAATATGCAGGAAGGTTTTTGTGCCTTGCTGATCAACATGGATGGCAAACCAGTAGCCCTGATATTCAACCATAAAGTCCAGATTGTTTTTCTGTCCCCCAAGGGTGAGTTCCGTACCTTGGGCAGACACCTGATCTGTCAGACTGATTTCCCCTGTTTTGGAGCTGCTAAACTGGACGAGGCTTTTGGCTGTTTGTGGAAAATCGCTTGATGGGCTCACAATACGATCCTGTTTTTCTTTGACTTTATGCACAATCTAACATGTAACTGAAATATAAACAAAACCTTCTTTTCATAAGTTTATGATCCTAATTGCTAGAGACATGGGGTGTGATATTTGGTAATTTGGGCACAATTATTCCCATTTTCGGTGAAGATGACCACAATGACAGAAAAACGCCGCCCAAAACTAAAACGTTTACCGATTAACCGCCTTATTCCCAATATGCTGACAATTTCCGCCTTGTGTGCGGGGATGACGGCCATTAACTTTGCTTCTCGCGAAATGTGGGAAGCTTCGGTTTTTGCCATTGTTGTTGCCGCGATCTTGGATGGGCTGGATGGTCGTGTTGCCCGTATGTTGAATGCCCAAAGCAAATTTGGCGCGGAACTGGATTCCCTGTCCGATTTCATCAGCTTTGGTGTCGCCCCGCCCATGATTTTATATTTCTGGGTGTTGGAAGATGCAGGCCGGGTTGGCTGGGTGTTTGTGTTATTTTTCTCTGTCTGTATGGCTTTGCGTCTTGCACGATTTAACACCGCCTTGGAAGACCCCAACAAACAAGCCTGGGAAAATAACTTTTTCACCGGGGTACCGGCCCCGGCTGGTGCCTTGTTGATTATGTACCCATTGGTGCTGTCTTTCATGTTTGGGGATGGTTTTTTCAGAAGTCCTTATATGGCGGGCCTGTTTCTCAGTGTTATTGGCGGGCTGATGGTCAGCCGCTTTCCGACATTTTCGTTCAAAAAGGCCAAGGTTCCAGCCCCTTACGTTCTGCCTGTGATGATTGCCGTTGGCTTGTTTGTTGCTTTTTTGGTCAGCGCACCGTGGGCCATGTTATCGGTGATCGGGGCGATTTATCTGGGCAGTATCCCGTTAAGCTTCCAGTCTTATAAGAAATGGCAAAAACGTGCCGAGGCCGGAGATTTAGATGATGATGATGACATTGATCTCGATAGCGCCGAACAAGACGACGCAAACCGCACATAAAGCGCACATAAAAAGAAGGGCTCCTGAATTTCAGGGGCCCTTTGAGTTTTTCGGGGAGAATAGGCGTTTTGTTTAGCGAAGTGGGCGTTTTGCCCCGGTTTTTGGATCAATTGTGAAGGTTTCCACCAGTGAGTTGTCTTTAGTCACCAGCTTGGCAATGATGTTGCCGTCTTTATCTGTGCTGACATCACCGACTTTCAGGTTGTCATTGCCATGCCAAGCCAGCTTGCCTTCCATGATTTCCTTGACGCGTTCAGGGGTGAGTTCCAGATCGAAATTACCATCTTTCATAAAGCGACCCATGTGATGGCCCCCCATCATGCCAAGGCCCATGCCATGGCCGTCACCTCGGTGCATGCGGCCATATTCACCGCCTTTGCCATATTTACCTTTGGGGCACCAGCCGCGCTCGTCATCATCGGCGATCGCCACTGTGGTGATCCCTGCAAGGGCGATGGCACTGATAGCAGTCAGGATAATTGCATTGCGTTTCATTGTAAGTCTCCGTCTGTGTAGGTTGAGGCGAGTGCTATCGCCCTTTCGATGACTATAATTAAACACCTGTTGTGTAACCGGGATGTGTCCTAAAGCGGGTGAAAAGGTGACGGATTGTTTCAGCAGCGCAATCTGTTACAGTCTGTTACAGAGAAAGCGCCGCGCCCCGTTAAAGTTTCGGTTATAGTAAGGTTATGGAAAAACAAGCACACATATTGGTCGTTGATGATGACCGTGAAATTCGCGACCTTGTTGCGAAATTTCTCAAGCAACATAACCTGCGTGTCACCACCGCTCAGGATGGGCGTGAGATGAAACGCGCCCTGGATGACTGGGCGATTGATCTGGTGGTTCTGGATGTGATGATGCCCGGTGAAGACGGGTTGACCCTGTGTCGTAATTTACGGGCAACATCCCAGTTACCTGTTATTATGTTGACGGCGATGGGGGAAGATACCGACCGGATTATCGGTTTGGAAATGGGCGCTGATGACTATATTGCCAAACCTTTTAACCCACGTGAATTACTGGCGCGTATCAAGGCCGTCTTGCGTCGCACAGGTGAACGTGAGGTGGCGGTTGTACAGGAAGAAGGGGAAAGCTTTAAGTTTAATGGTTGGGAGTTTCGCCCGGAACAGCGTGAATTGCTGAATGAAGAAGGCACACTTGTAGCCTTGAGCCGGGGGGAGTTTGAACTGTTAGATACTTTTGTTCGCCATCCCAACCGTGTGCTTAATCGTGACCAGTTGCTGGATATGGCTCGTGGTCGCGAGGCCATCCCGTTTGATCGTGCTATTGACGTGCAGGTCAGCCGCTTGCGCAAAAAATTGAAGGATGAACCGAAAAACCCGACAACGATCAAGACCGTGCGGGGTGGGGGCTATATGTTTTCTGCCAAGGTGGAGCATTAAGATGCGCTGTATCCCCCAAACCATGATGGGCCGTACATTGGCGATTGTCATTGGCTGTATTTTGACGGTGCAGATTGTCGGTGGTATCGTGCATTATCGCGAATGGCGTGAGTTTACGGAAAATGCAGAACGGACACAGTTGATTGAACGGCTTGCGACCTATGTGAAATGGATGAACGCAGCCAGCCCGTTGCAGCGTAAATTTTTGCTGCAATCCAACCGCTTGTCCGGAATGCGGGTGTGGCAATCCAAAACACCCTCCATTCATCGCCCTGAAAAATGGTTTGGGATTGAACCATTTGTGCGTACCCGCTTGGCTGAACAGCTTGGCGGGATCACAGAAGAACGCATTCGTGTCGAAGATAGTGATTTTCGCGGTGATATTCGGGATCGCTTTTTCCGCCATGATGATGACGACGATGATGGTGAACATGAATGGCGTGAACATCGCCGTCATATGTCGAGTGGGCGTTTTAAACCTAAAATCCTTGTGGCGGTGGAACTTGATGATGGCATATGGCTGAATATGAAGGTGCCGTTTAAAGGGGGGCCACGTCCGTTTTTGCCGCCGTTTGTTTTTCCGTTCTTGTTTATGACCGGGATTGTTGCCCTGTTGGCCTTTGTCATTATGCGCCGGGCGAATAAACCTTTAACCATGATGGCAGCGGCAGCTGACCGTTTGGGGCGTGATGTGAATGCCGCCCCCATGGAAGAAACAGGCCCGCGTGAGGTCCGCGAGGCAGCAAGTGCTTTTAATGAAATGCAGACCCGCCTGCGTCGTTTCGTACAGGATCGCACCCATATGCTGGCGGCGATTTCTCATGATTTGCGCACACCCATTACCCGCATGCGCTTGCGTGCTGAATTTGTTGAAGATGACCAGCAACGTGAAAAAATGCTGGCTGATCTGGATGAAATGGAATCCATGATTGCCGCCACTATGGCCTTTGCCCGTGATGATGTGGCAAATGAACCTGTATCCCAGATTGATCTGGCGGCTTTGGTGGAAAGCCTATGTGAAGATATGCGCGAAACGGGCGGTGATGTGACCTATCAGGGGCTGGAGGAACTCTCCTTTAAAGGGCGACCTGTTGGGTTGAAACGCGCTGTGGGGAATTTGGTCGGCAATGCTTTGAAATATGGCAGCAGCTGTCAGGTGGTTTTGGCGTGTCATGATGGGCAAGTTGTTCTGTCTGTCACCGATAATGGGCCGGGTATTCCCGGTGAGTCCCTTGAGGATGTATTCAGACCTTTCAGGCGGGTGGAAACATCACGTAATAAGGAAACAGGCGGTGTTGGCCTTGGGCTGGCGGTTGTGCGCTCTGTTGCCCATGCCCATGGTGGCGATGTGGTACTGAGAAATTTAAATGCAGGCGGTTTGGAAGCAAAAATCACACTTCCGACTTGATAGCAGGACTATGCTGCTTTTATGATGGGCCAAACCTAGCGATTTTTTTGACGAAAGACATAACTTATGACTGATACGACCCTGACAATTCGCCGTCCGGATGACTGGCATGTGCATTTTCGCGATGGGGACATGCTCAATGCTGTTGCGCCTCATACAGCCCGTCAGTTTGGCCGCGCGATTGTCATGCCCAATCTGGTCCCGCCTGTAACAACCATTCAGGCGGCAAGTGACTATCGTGACCGTATCATGGCCGCAGTCGGGGCAGAGGCAGGCTTTACCCCCTTGATGACATGCTATCTGACCGATACAGCCGATGCAGATGAGATCGCACAAGGGTTTAAGCAAGGTGTGTTCAGTGCGGTGAAATTCTACCCGGCAGGGGCGACAACAAATTCCGATTCCGGTGTCACAAATGTGAAAAATGTCTATCCGGTGTTTGAACGTATGCAGGAAATCGGCATGCCTTTGTTGGTCCATGGCGAGGTCACAGACCCTGAAACCGATATTTTTGATCGTGAAGCTCTGTATATCGAACAGGTTCTCACACCGATTTTAAATGATTTTCCGTCCCTGAAAGTGGTGATGGAACATGTCACCACCAAGGATGCGGTTGATTTTGTGCGATCTCAAGCCGATAGCGGGCGTTTGGCCGCCACCATTACGGCGCACCATCTGGTGATTAACCGCACAGATATTTTCAAAGGCGGCATTCATCCCCATCTGTATTGCTTGCCCATTGCCAAACGTGAACTTCACCGCTTGGCCCTGCGTGAAGCTGCAACGTCTGGCGAAGCTGCGTTCTTCCTTGGTACAGATACGGCACCGCACGCGCGTCATGCCAAGGAAAGTGCCTGTGGCTGCGCTGGGATCTTTACAGCCCCCACAGCGATTGAAACGTATGCCAATGTATTTGATGAAGAAAACGCGCTGGATAAGCTGGAAGCCTTTGCCTCTTTAAACGGTCCGGCCTTTTACGGCATGGCAGCCAGTGAAGAAACCATTACCTTGTCAAAAACAACCTGGACACCTGAGGAAACTATTGAAACGGCTGCGGGCGACCCGGTTCGTATTTTTGGCGGTGGGGAAGAACTGGCTTGGAAGCTGGTGGATTAAAAGCCTTAGCCCTTATCTGTTAGAAAAAGCTCCGTAAGTTGATCGCGGGGCTTTTTCTGTTTAGGTCACAATCAGGTTGCTGGCCGTTAAGATCAACAAGCCTGCGGCAATGCGGCGCATGGTCGTATCGCTGACCTTGGGGGGATAATGTTTGCCAAGCCATGTTGCGCCCATGGTGACGGGGAAGGCAAGAAGACTGATGATCCAAACCATATCCGGTAGCCCATCCAAGGCAATGGCAAGCCCAGTTCTTGTGGCAGCTGAGACTGCAAAAATGGCCAAGAGGCAATCACGGATAACCGCAATGGGCAGGTTTTGGCGGTAAAACTGAAAGATCAGTGGTGGCCCGCTGGTTGAAAATAGGCCCCCCAGTAATCCGGCAATCATCCCAAAGAGGGAGAAAACAGGCAGGGAGGAGACGGCCTTTCCCGGCTTTGGTGGAAAGATCAATACCAGACTTGAGGCAATAATAACGCCCCCGAGAAGTGGGCGCAGGGTTGAAACATGGTCTTGGCTGAGGAAATCGAGCAGCCAATATCCAACCCAGACCATAGGAATACTGAGAATTAACGTTGCACCAACCAAGCGCCAGTCCGTATGGCGTTCTGCTTTTTTGAGGGCAAAGACAGTATTAATGACAGCAAGGATGCTGACGATCAGTGTGGCTGTTTTTAAATCAATCAGTTGCGCAACCGATACCACACCGACAAAGATCAGACCGAAGGCAAATCCGGTGACGGCTTGTGCATAACATCCAATGGCAACGGCCCCCATCAGGTAAAACAGGGTGGCCGCATCCATTGGGAGTGTCATGGCATCAACATGGGCACAACGAAATATCCAATTACCCCAAGGGCAACGATCTTAACAGATACCCAAAAGGCCAGCTTTTTCGGTGTCATTTACGCCCCACCGTGTTTGCCGGACCAACCCAGCGGGTCTTCAAGGAATTCTTTTACACCTGCGATTTTTTCCGGTGTGAAATAGTTGCCTTTTTCTGCCACATGCAGAACGTCCCACCAGTTACACAGATAGTGCAGGGTCACACCTTCTTTATCCAGTTCTTCCAGGGCACCGGGAATAACACCATAGAAAAAGACCACAAAGGCATCGTTACATTCAGCACCCGCATTGCGCAGGGCATTGACGAAATTCAGTTTGGAACCACCATCTGTTGCCAGATCTTCCACCAGAAGAACACGCTTGCCTTCTTCCATATGGCCTTCGATCTGGGCGTTGCGGCCAAATCCTTTTGGTTTTTTGCGCACATACAACATGGAAGCATCAATGGCATCGGCCATCCAGGCCGCATAAGGGATACCCGCTGTTTCGCCACCTGCGGCATAATCAAACACTTCAAAACCTGCATCTTGTTGCAGCTGGTGTTTTGCCAGTTCCATCACCGTGCGACGTGCACGGTTAAAAGAGATTAGTTTACGGCAATCAATATAAACCGGGCTGGCTTTACCAGATGTCAGGATATATGGCTCTTCCGGGCGAAAGTTGATGGCTTCGATTTCAAGCAGAATCTTGGCAACGGTTTCACCTGTTTTCTTATGTTCGTCAGAACGTGCGATAATAGCCATATGTTTTATCCTTTGAATGGGAAAATCCTTGCGGTGTTTTTATAATCAAAATGGAGTCAAATCAACCATCATCCGCACAAAAAAAGGGGCCGCTGTGAAAGCGACCCCAAGGTTTTAGACACGAGGTCTAGGGTGATTATTTAAACCCTCTCATCTGATCAATGAATTCCGGCAGGAACAGAGAAATCTGCGGGATATAGGTGATCAGGATGAGGAAGATCAACAGCAGGGACAACCAAGGCAGTGCAGCTTTTACAGCCCAGCCGATGGAATGTCCGGTAATCCCGGCCGTTACGAAGAGGTTGAGCCCCACAGGCGGTGTTATCATCCCGATCTCCATATTCACCACCATGATGATACCAAGGTGAACCGGGTCGATGCCCAACTGGATGGCAATCGGGAACAGGATCGGTGCCATGATCAGGATAATCGCACTTGGCTCCATGAAGTTACCAGCAGCCAGAAGCAACAGGTTCACCACGATCAGGAAGCCCCACCACGGCAGACCCCAGCCAACGATGGCTTCGGCAATGGTGTGCGGGATACGTTCTGTGGTCAGTACGTGAGCAAACAACATGGCGTTGGCGATGATGAACAGCAGCATCATGGATACTTTTGTTGCATCAATCAGCACCTTGCGGATATCCGGGTCATTGATACATTTGGGCAGGGCGATAACGGATTGAACGACGGAGCGACCAAAGGCTGCAACAGCGTTTTCACCTTCTTTGGACCATTCCTTGTCTTTCAACGGACCCATGTCACGATAAACGAAGCAGGACACCCAGAAGGCATAGACAGCAGAAACAGCCGCAGCTTCGGTTGGCGAGGCAATACCGCCATAGATGGAACCCAGAACGATAACGATCAGCATGATCCCGCCCATGGCAGACATCATGGATTTGCCAAGTTCTGCAAAGCCTGGGAAAGGTTCAGACGGCAGGTTCATGACGCGTGCAGCGATATAGATGGCAATCATCAGGATCAGGCCCATCATGATCCCCGGAATGAAACCGGCCATGAACATTTTAGAAGCAGAAACTTCTGTTGCCGCAGAATAAACCAGCATGACGATGGATGGCGGGATCAAGATACCCAATGTACCAGCGTTGGCAATCACACCAGCACCGAACTTTTCTGGATAACCGGATTTCACCATGCCAGCGATCACGATGGAACCAATGGCCGCCACAGTTGCGGGGCTTGAGCCCGATACAGCGGCAAACAACATACAGGCCAGTACAGAGGCCATGGCCAAGCCACCTTTAATGTGGCCCACAACGGCTGTGGCAAAGCGGATCAAACGTTTTGCCACACCGCCTGTGGACAGGAAGGCAGATGACAGGATGAAGAACGGGATCGCCAGCAATGTATAGTGTTCAGACAGGGCCTCAAACAGTTTAAGCGCGATGGAGGCCAGTGAGTCACTGGAGAACAGCAAGATTGTACTGACAGAGGAAAGACCCAAGGCAACCGCGATTGGCATACCGAGGAACATACAGCCAAATAGGGCGGCGAATAGGAATGCAATCGTCATTATTTAGCTCCCTCTTTTGCGTGTTTTGCTTCTTCTTCTTCAGAAATGATGTCCGTATCAATGCCTGCTTCTTCCAAGGCTTCCTTGGCTTCGTCAGCCATATGCAGGTCAGTCCATTCACCTGTAATCAATTTTTTGAGGACTTCAATGAAACGATAAGCCAGCAAGATGAAACCAATCAGAAGCGGACCATGGGCAAACCACATGGGCAGCAGCGGTTCTTCAGGATCAATTTTAAATACGTCCCACCATAGGTCTTCAGGGATGAGCCAGAGGAAAATACCCGGTGTCGGTGTGTCTTCCATGAACAGGCCGATTTTATAGACCTTGGCAAGATAGACCCACGCACCAGACAGGATCAGGGCGCAGTATACGAGACACAGCAGAACAGCGATGATGCTGACGATGCGCTTGGTTTGAGGCGACAGCAGGCGAACAACGGCATCAACACCGATGTGGGCGCCAACTTTAACCCCGTATGAAACTCCGAAAAGAACGAACCAGGCAGAGGCATGAAGGGTCACTTCCTGTGCCCAGTGGATGCCTGTATTAAAACCGAAGCGTAAAACCACTTCGACAAAGACGAGGAGGGTCATAAAGACCAGCAGGAAGCTTAAGACTCCTTCCTCTAATTGGCGTGTAAAATTAGCGACCATCACATTGCCCCGAATTGTTACGACGTTACGTGCGATTAAATGAAAATGAAAAGGTTTTAAAAAATAATTTTAGGTAGAAAATACCCCTTAGGATGTGGTGGTCCTAAGGGGTATCTCAAGCAGACAGCTTAGTTATTGGCTGCGATTGCGGCGTCCAGAAGGTCTTTACCGACAGCGCCTTCAAATTTCGCCCAGACCGGCTTCATGGCGTTAACCCACTGCTGACGCTCAGCATCAGTCAGGTCGATCACTTTAGAGCGTCCAGAAGCTTCGATGGCAGCACGATCGCCTGTTGCTTTTTCAGCAGCGATTTTGTTGCCGTGTGCGATGGCTTCGTCCATGGCTTTCTTAACGTCGCCACGGATGTCAGCTGGCAGGCCATCCCAGAATTCAGTCGAAGTCACAACCAGATAGTCCAGCAGACCGTGGTCAGAGGCCGTGATGTATTCCTGAACTTCGAAGAACTTCTTGGAATAGATGTTAGACCAGGTGTTTTCCTGACCGTCGATCGCTTTTGTTTGCAGCAGTGTAAATACTTCAGAGAACGGCTTTTTCAGCGGTGTTGCAGAAACAGCTTCGAACTGTGCAGACAGAACGTCAGAAGACATGATGCGGAATTTTAGGCCATTGGCATCAGCTGGAACTTTCAACGGCTTGGAAGCAGACAGTTGCTTCATACCATTGTGCAGGTAGCCTAGGCCCTGAATGCCTTTACGCTTCATGGAGTTCAGCAGCTTTTGGCCCGCTTCAGACTGTTGGAATTTTTCAGCAGCTGCCATGTCTTTGAACAGGAACGGCAGATCAAACAGTTGCAGTTTCTTTGTATATTTTTTGAATTTAGACAAAGACGGGGCTGCGATTTGAACGTCGCCCAGCAGCATAGCTTCGAGAACTTTGTTATCACCATAAAGCTGGGAACTTGGGTACACTTCAACAATTACTTTGTCGTCGCCCAGGCGCTCTTTAACAAGGTCGCGGAATTTGTTAGCCATTTGGCCTTTCGGTGTGTTTTCAGCAACAACGTGTGAAAACTTGATTACGATCGGATCAGCAGCTGTTGCAACAGTTGCAGTCATCATAGCAGCAGCGGCAAAAAGGCCAGCGGTAAGCTTACGCATAAGGAAAAATCCTCCCAGTTAAAATAATGGTGGGGCGGCTTACGTGAGGTTTCACCTGTAGGGGAATGAAACCCGACACTCCCATTGCCGCGCCACACCGAAGTTTGAAACTTTAAACAAAGAAAGTATCCATAAGGTGACAAAGACCTGAGCCGGGGAGAAGGGTGAAAATGTGAAAAAACGGGAAAAAAGCGTGGGTGCAATGCAATATTAGATATTTTGTTTCACCCTGAAAAAATGATAGGCGGAAACCCGCCAACACCCGAAAAAAAGGGTGGCGGGTTTCCGCCTATTCAATTGTTCGCATTCTAAACAATGTCTACGTTATGCAAAAAATGCATGGCTGAAATGAAAGATTCGCACCTGTTTTATGTGGCCGAAGATTGCTCTGGCAGGCAGGGTTCGCTCACTTCAATGGTGATGTGTGACAGGTGATAAGGGGCCAGCAGCTTTTTATAGTCGTCTGCGCTTTGTGGGTAATGGGTGACAAGGGAAACTATCGCGGCTTGATGCTTTGGCCCAACGCGCCAGACATGCAGGTCTGTGACACGGTTATCTGAATGGTCTTCAATTGTGTGTTTGATTTTGTCTTTCAGGTGTTCATCTGCATCCCCATCCAGCAAAATACGCCCGGTATCGCGTAGCAAGCCGTAAGTCCAATGGGAAATCACCAAGGCACCGACGATGCCCATCATCGGGTCCATCCAGACCCAGCCATAAAATTTTCCGGCCAAAAGGGCGACAATGGCGAGTACCGAAGTCAGCGCATCTGCTACAACATGGAGAAAGGCAGCACGAAGATTGTGATCATGCCCATGCCCGTGTCCATGGTGGTGATGATCGTGGCTGTGATCGTGCGAATGATGATGTCCATGGTCATGGCCGTGATGGTGGTCGTGACCGCCTTGGTGCAGCAACCATGCGCTGGCAAGATTAACCACAAGGCCAATAACGGCAACGCCAATGGCCTCATTAAAACTGATGGTCATAGGTTCGAAGAACCGTTGCACAGATTCCCAGATCATCATGATGGTAACGACACCCAAAACAACCGCACTGCCAAAACCACCCAGAACACTGACTTTTCCGGTACCAAAGGTATATTGTCGGTTATGCAGGTTTTTGCGCGCATACCAATAGGCAAAGACCGTAATGCACAGGGCTGCGGCATGGCTTGCCATATGCCAGCCATCGGCTAAAAGGGCCATGGAGTTAAACAGCCAGCCAGAGAAAATTTCAATAACCATCATGGTGACGGTCAGGGCAATCACCCAATAGGCCCGCTTTTCGCCTTTTTCCTGTTCTTCTGCGATAAAGACATGTTCATGGCACCAGTCATCAAGAGAATGAATATGCATGATATAACCTGAGATTAATTCTTAATATTAAAGTTGTCATATATATACAGCACAAACGGGCTGTCAAATGAAATAACATGGTGGAATTGTGATAAAGGGTCCCCAAATGGGGATAGTCTATATTTGTATATTAGAATAGCTTGTCGCAACTTGGATTTCTGGGGCTGAAAGACAATGCGGGTACTGTTTGTTGATGATGAGGTAAATGTTTTGAATGCATTGGCGCGGACATTGCGCCACAAACGGGGAGATTGGGAAATGGATTTTGCCAATTCCGGCTATCAGGCCATTGATCTGTTTGAACAGCATCCATACGACGTTATTGTCTCAGATATGATGATGCCGCAGATGAGCGGTGAAAAACTTCTGGATCATATTTGGAGACATTTTCCCGATACCGCACGCGTGGTCTTATCCGGTCATTGCAATCAGGCCACAGCGTTTCGCCTTGTTGGATCGGAACATTTATACCTTTCCAAACCCTGCTCTTATGAGCTGCTGACTTCGACCATTGAAAATGCCTATGCCTATACAGAAGCCAAGAAGCAGAAAAGCCAGGGCATGACGACGCAAAGCTTGGAAATCAAGGTCTCCGCTTTTTTACTGGATCTGTTAAGTGCAGGGAAAATTACCAAAGGGGACCTGCCCATCGACTTGCATTTTTTACTGCCTGACGATGTTTTGCAGTCCTTTGCCCCGGTTTTTACAACCGATGAAGCCTTAAGCGGACGCTCAGACTTGGAGGTCGGTGAATTTATGGATTTGCTGAATGACCATTAGCAGGGGCCTTTGAAGCTTTATTTCTCTTGAAAGTCTGCCCGGTCAATTTCGTATTTCTTGAGCTTGTCACTTAGGGTTTTGCGCGGCACCCCAAGAATTTCCATCGCCCCTTTGATGCTGCCGCCTGCTTTTTCAAGGGCCTGCATAATCAGTCCCTTTTCATAGGCTTCTACTTTTTGAGGCAGGTTCTGGCTGTCTTCATTAAGGGCTGCCTGTTCGCCTGCCAGAGGGCTTTGCCCGTCATTGAGAACAAACCGTTCAGCCGCATTTTTTAATTCCCGGATATTGCCCGGCCAGTTGTGTGCGACAAGCCCCTGAATTTGTCCTTCACGTATTATGGGGCAATCACGTGAGAAGCGCTGGCTGGCTTCTTGTGCAAAATGTTGGAAGAGCAGGGGGATGTCTTCTTTCCAGTTGCGTAATGGGGGGGTGGGGATCATCACAACACTCAGGCGATAATAGAGGTCTTCACGGAAATTGCCTTTTTGGACTTCATGCAGCAGGTCGGCTTTGGTGGCTGCTAAAATGCGTAAGTTAAGGGGAATGACCTGATTTGATCCCAGCCGTTCAATGGAACGTTCCTGTAAAACCCGTAACAGCTTGACCTGCATGGTCATGGGCAGGGTTTCAATTTCATCTAAAAATAATGTGCCGCCGGAAGAATGTTCGATTTTGCCGATGCGGCGATTTGGATTGCCGGGAAAGGCACCGGGCTCATAGCCAAAAAGTTCACTTTCAAAAATGCTTTCGGGCATGGCACCACAGTTTACGGCAACAAAATGGGCATTATGACGGGTGCTGTTTTCATGCAGGCAGCGTGCAACCATCTCTTTGCCCGTGCCGGTTTCGCCCATGATAAGCACGTCTGTATCGGTGTTTGCCACATTGCCGATGAGTTTTCGCAGCTGTTCAATCGGTTGGGATTTCCCCAGCAGATTCTCCGCAATGCCGGACTGGTTTTTCAGTTTTTCACGCAGTTCGCGGTTTTCCCGGATCAGGCTGAGCTTTTCCATCGCCCGCCCGGCGGTATCACTGAGGAGTTCAGAAGGGAAAGGTTTTTCTATGAAATCATAGGCCCCATCGCGCATGGCCTGAACCGCCATGGTGACATCGCCGTGCCCGGTAATCAGAATAATCGGGATGTCTTTATCAATATCATGGGCTTTTTCCATAAAGGTAAGCCCATCCATTGTGGGCATTTTAATGTCGGAAATGACAATCCCCGGCCAGCCTTGTTCCAGTTGTTTCAGGGCATCTTCGGCATTTTCCAGACAGACCACATCGAACCCGGCCAGTTCCAATGTTTGTTTGGCCGAAAGCCGGATATGCATTTCGTCGTCGATGAAAAGAACCGGACCTTTATATTGATAGTCAACCATGTGCCGCCTGTAGAAGTTCGATGGTGAAGACAGCACCGCCGTCAACGTGATTATGTGCCTTTAAGACACCGCCGAAATCTTGAATGATCCGTGATGAAATGGAAAGCCCTAATCCCAGACCTTTGCCCACTTCCTTGGTGGTGAAGAAGGGGTCGAAAATACGATCAAGTTCTTCTTCTTTAAAGCCGGGGCCAGTATCACGGATCAGGATAGAGACACGGGTTTGTGTGGTTTGGCAGGAAATCCAGATTGTTGCTTCGCTTTGGTCAGCCATTGCATCCAGTGCATTGCGCAAAATATTGATCAGAACTTGTTCCAGACGGATGGGTTCACCCAAGACCATAATATCCTGTTTGCCAATCTCGTTATGGATGGTGACGTTCCCCATCTTGGCGCTGCTTTCCAGCAAGGCAAGGGTTTCATTGATCACTTTTGACAGGCTGATAGGTTCTTTTTCTGACGGGGTTTTGCGTGAAAAGACCTTAAGCTGGCCTGAAATTTTGCCCAATCGGGCACACAGGTCTGAAATTTGTTGCAGGTTGGAATGGACATCATCCAGACGTCCACGGTCCAGCAAGACCGTTGCATTGTCAGAATAGCTGCGAATAGCGGTCAGGGGCTGGTTCATTTCGTGGGTGATACCAGCCGCCATTTGCCCAAGGGCGGCAAGCTTTCCAGCCTGTATCAATTCATCCTGTGCCATATGGAGATCGTTTTCGGCTTTCAGCCTTTCCTTAATTTCTTCTTCCAGCCGATTATTGGCTTCACTTAAGGCTTGGGTGCGTCGTTTGACCCGATGTTCCAGTTCAATGGCAGCTTGTTCCAATGTCTTTTGGTGTTTTTCCTGATAGGCAAGGCGATGGGTGATCATATTGCGTCGTTGCACGATATAGAGAAAACTCAAAATCGTGATGAGCCAGGCAAAGGCAGCAATGATCAGGGTGTTAATCACATCTTCGCGTAATTTGGCCTCACGGAAAATATAATGGATGGTCCAGTCCGTTCCTAAAACCGGACGGGAGCGCAGATAAATATCTTCCCATTTTTTGGAATTTTGCCCCTCCAGTTTGGGTTGGCGAATGGCAAGGCGTACTGTTTGTTCGTCAATCGTATTTTGACGCCCCATTTCAACGGGGATGAGTTTGGCATCGGAATATTGACGTGACAGGATAAGGGTGCTGCGTTTTTGTTCGCTAAGTGGTTTCAGGGTGCGAAATTTCCATTCTTCCTGTCCTGCGATGATCACAACCCCATTGCTATCTGTCACAATGACTTCCTCATTTGCGGTGGCCCAGGCTTCTTCAAGGCGGGCAACGCTGACTTTTACAACGACCACACCATTAACATCATCTGTATCACCAATGGGATGGGACAGATAATAGCCGGGAATTTTGGAGGTTGTGCCCAAGGCAAAGTAATGACCTGTTTTGCCGGTCATGGCATTTTTAAAATAGGGGCGAAACTGAAAGTTTTTTCCGACAAAAGATGCCTCTTCTTCCCAGTTGCTGGCGGCAATTGTATTACCTTGCGGGTTCATGACATAAACGGCAGAAACTTCGGCTGTATCGCGAATGGCACTAAGGTGACGGTTGGCCCGATCAATTCGGTAGTCCATCATGTCGCCTTCAAACAGGGATTTCAGGATAGGGTCGCGGGCAAGGATTGTGGGCAGATATTCGTATTTTTCAAGTTCGCTGACGATGTTGGAGGAATAGAGCTTCATCCGGGAATCCAGTTGCTGGCGAAGATTGCCCAAGCTGGCGTCATACGTCCATTGCGCCAAAGCCCACAAGCTAAGGGGCATGGCAACACACAGTAAAACGATCAAGGTGATTTTGATTGATCTGTTTTTCAGTAAGTCGGTTGTATCGTCATTGAGTTCCGAATAGGGCGGCAGCTCAAAAGAAGTATCTGTCATCACGTTTGAGAAGAGGTTAAAGGGACGACTTTCTTTCTAACATGAAATTACTTCTCTTGAAATGGGGCGTCTTTATAGCGTTTTTCCATCAGTTCCCCATGCAGAAGTTGTTTGTGGTCCAGCTTGCCATTTGCCTTGATTTGTGCAAATGCCTGATTGAATGTTTTTTGCAGGTCGGTTTGTTCTTTTTGGAACCAAATCACAATAGGGCGCACAATCAGGGGTAGGAAATTTGGCTCTTTGTTAATGTTTTGCTTTTTAAAGTACCAGTTGAAATCATCTGAGCCCCACAGTAACGGGGCGCGTTTGCTTAAAAACATTCTGGTCGCTGTATAGACATCATTGGCGGTGAACAGCTGGACGGCTTTTTCCTTATGCCATGTGTCAAGCTGAGGCATGAAGGCATAAGGCGAACGCATGCCAGCCACAACAATCAGGGACTGGCCCAGAACATCATTGGAAATTTGTGGTGTTTCATTCAACTTCATATGGGTGAAAAAACCTGCTGACCACGGTGTTTCCCACTGGGTGGGGGTGCAGCAGTCTTCAAAACGAGGCACTTTGATGGTAATAATGCCATCGGCCAGTTTATTATCAATTTTCTGATAGGCCCGTTTGAAAGGGAGAACCTCAATGTCACATTGGAGGCCAGTTTGTTCGCAGGCGTATTTCACCGTTTCTCCAACAGTGCCGGAAAATTCCCCTTCAACACTGGTGTGAAATAAAGGCGGGTAATTGAAAGTGACCAGCTTGACCACACGTGCATGGGCTGTATTCGCCATAAAAAGCAAAGTCAGTAACAGGGAGAGAATATGATGTTGTTTAATTTTCATAAAATTTTATCCAAAACTTGACGTAGATTTACCGAAATAAAATCATATGAACAACTGTCTTTATGTATTAGAAATATATAGGTAATTTGTTTTGATAGGTTGTTTTTATGCCTTCTGATACACGCATTTGGGCTCTTTGTGATGATCGCGCAGGTAATGTAAGCCAGTGTTTGGGCGTGGCTGAGGCATTAAATCTAGAGTTTATACGAAAAGATATTACGTATAATTCCCTAGCAAAAATTCCTAATATGTTATTAGGTGCATCTTTAGCAGGACTATCACCCAGCAGTAGAAAGGAACTGGTAGGGCCTTGGCCAGATCTTGTGATTGGGGCTGGGCGGCGCACGGCACCGGTTGCGCGTTATATTAAAAAGAAAAGCGGCGGGAAGACGAAGCTTGTCCATATTATGCACCCCGGTCAGGCTGGAGCCGATGCGTTTGATTTGATTTGTGTGCCTGCCCATGATGAAAAAAGTTTTTCTTCCAATGAAATGACCATTACGGGTGCACCGCACCGGGTCACGGAAAGCAAATTGGACGAAGCAGCAAATGAGTGGCAAGAGCGCTTGGCCTCCCTTGCATCTCCGCGTATTGGTTTGATTGTCGGCGGGGCAACAAAGAATAAAGAATTTACCCCTGAAATGGCAGAAAAACTGGGGCAGGTGGTGAATGCACAGGCTGAACAGATGCAGGCCAGCGTGCTGGTGACGACATCACGACGCACGGGCATCGCTGCAGACGCTCTATTGAGCAATATTAGCGTGCCCGCCTTGAAATATAAATTCGGTGATGAAGGGGATAACCCGTATTTTGCAATTTTGGCCCTGTCTGATATCCTGATCGTGACGGGTGATAGTGTCTCTATGTGTTCCGAAGCCTGTTCAACAGGTAAGCCTGTGTATATCTATGCCCCGGATGGGATGATTTCTTCCAAACATAAGCGTATGGTGAAGTCTCTTTATGAAGGTGGTTATGCCTTTGCGTTTAATGAAAGTCTGACCGTGCGCCCAACAAAGCAACTATCTAACAGGCAGGAAATAGTTGAGCGGATTCGAACGGATCTTCTCGGTGAATTATAATGGGGAGGTGTAAGGAAATGCTGAGAAAAAGATATCCTCTCATTTTATTGCTGGTGGGGGTGTTGATGTATAACCCGTTATATGCCGAAGAAAAGATTAGACCGATTAAGCTGGCGGCACCCACACTTCATAAGTTGGCCCATGTAGATGAAAAGGGGGCTCTGGCCGGGGCTGTCTTGGCTGTCATTGCGACAATAGAACAGGCAACAACTCAACGGGTTGATGGGTCTGTGTTACCGTTTCCCCGTATTATTGCCATGCTGAAAGCCGGGGAAATTGACTTGGGAATTTTTATTGAAAACCCGGAAAGAGACAAAATCGCTCATCGGCTCCAGCGAATTTATCAAACCAACTTTGTGTTAGTGCGCCCAAAAAACTCCTCCATTAAAGGGATTGATGACCTTGCGGGGAAAACGGTGGGGATCAGCCGGGTTGGTGTCAGTAAAGAACTGACGGGGAAAATTAGCAAATCGAATATTTTGCAATTCAGCAGCCACCGACCGCTGATGTCCTCTCTTCTCGTTGGGAAAATTGATGCCTTTTTCACACCGGATTTCCGGTTCGTCGAATTAATTGAAGAAGGGACGATCACTTATGATGATTTTGATGTTTCCCTGTTTGCAGGCGATCGGTATTTAGCCCTTTATGCAGCCCCTCGCTTTAAAGCGGAACAGCCTGAAGTCTTTCAGGCCATCCAAAATATTGAAGAGTTGAAGCTGGAAAATTTCGGCAGTGCGATCTTAAAAGAGCATTATTCTTTTAAATGAAAACAAACTCACTAAAAAAGGCAGGCCCTCAATCGAGGTGCCTGCCTTTTTTAGTGAGGAAGTGGCGTCCGCTAGAACGTCATATCAAGACTGAGCTTGATCGTATGGAAGCGCGAATGGTTTAGGGCACCTTCCTGTTCGTAATAAACGCGTGCTGCTAAACCCAGATCCGTTTCATATTCAGCCCCGACATTGAACTTCCAGTGGGAGCGGGATTCCACTTTTGGCATGATGTGATAATTTGTGCTTGAAGCTGAAATATATTGAACGTCAATGCTTGAAGAGCGAGAGAAGTCATAGCCGTATTCCAGCGAGCCAAACGGGTTCAGCTGTACACCGCCTAAATCCATCTGATAATAAAGGTCTGAACCGATGAAGGCCATTGTCTTGAGCATATCCTGCTTATTGACATGCAGGGCCAGAACACCACCATCTTCACTAAAATCACTTAAGCGGAAATAGGAAAGTTCAGCACGGCCAAATGGTTTCACCTGAATACCACTTACGTCAATCGGTTCATCACGCACCATGAGAAAGCCATAAGCCATATCCATGTTGCGATTACCTGTTAATGTTTGTTCCCCATCAACACGTTTGGTGTCCAGCATGCTGCGGCCAATACCAATCATGCCCTCAACGGTTGGGATCGGACCAAGGGGCATGCTGCCATAAGCGGCGATAGAATAGTTGTTGGATTTAACACCACTTCCATCGGTGCCAATATCTGTATCAGACTGACCAAAGGTGGCGGAGAAACCATAGAAACCATTTTTATCTTCGCGTGGGTGATCGACACCCATTGTGACAGAGTATGTATCAATATCAGAGAAAGTGCTTCTGTTGGTCGCGCCGATTTTACCCATTGTCAGTTGGGTTTCCATCCAGCCTGACCAGTCCCCCATAAGGGTGCCCCCTGTTGGATTTAGATTAAAACCACCCATTTGTTCTTTAAGCTTTGAGGTTGCTAAAGCAATAGCATCGGCCTGTGTGTGCTCAGATATAACGCCTTTATTGGACGCGATCTGAAACATTGCCTGTGTATATTTGTTTTTCGTCTGTTCAGACAGTTCTTCATCTTTAGCATCTGAACTTAACCCTTCATACAGCCCTTTTAAGACGGGGTCAGCTGTTTTTAAACGCAAGGAAAGTTTGGATTTTTTATTCGTATCCTTGTGATCGTGTAAGAAACTCATCCGTCGGGTCATGGAATTTCTGACCGTTGTGGTGAAATTGACGCCTGCGACTTCGGGGGCAGACAACACCGCAGCAACCGTTGGGTCCACAGCAGGACCAGACGCAGCAGAGGCAACAGCAGAAAAACCAAAAACGACTGTTGTTAATTCAGTTGCTGGAGTCGTGCGTGTAAAGGTGAACTGAAAGGAGACAACATTGGTGGCATTTACTTTGCCGATGAAAAAGCCTTCATCAGCCGTATAATAGGTCACGTTTGAAACAGTGGTTTCTGTGGCATCCGCAGCCGTGCCGTTATCAGTCGTGTGATTCCCACTGGCACCGCCACCACCGTTGGTGAGGAATTCAATATCCATGGTTGCGCCACTGCTGGAACCATTGATTTTATTGAGCTGGATCGTCGCGTTATTGCCTGCGTTACCAAGACTGGCAACGGCCATATAGGGATTATCCACGGGGCTTGAGAAGGTAACTGTATAGGTCCCGCTTGTATAAGAAGCGCCTGTTGTTAGATCAAGAGCTGCGTTGGCCGTAGAGGGGACGTTCCATCCGGTAAATGTCCCTGATGACCATGGGTTAGTGATAGAGGTATCTGCACCTGCATCTTTGGTAATGGTGAAGCTTGTCCCCGCAGCGGCACCTGTAATGGTCGTTGTATTATTTACGGTTAACGTACTGTTCCAATTAACTGCATGAGCTGTTGAAATATAAAGACCCAGCTGTAAAAGCATGAGAGCCAATATTGGAAATGCACGAGGCATTGTCAAACCCATGAAAATCCGATTAGGTCTAGGCACGGTATCCCCCAAAGTAAAATTTTGTCAGTTGGGGGCACTTTAATAAGTTGCTAAGATTGTTGCCTACATGTACCTACATGGATTGAATAAGAAAAAGGCAGGCCCTCAATCAAGGTGCCTGCCATTAAAGAGATCGACGGGTTACAGCTGCAAAATTTTGGCAGTGCGGTTTTAAAAGGACATACTTAATTTAAGACGAAAAGTATCGGCGTGTCCTGCGCTTACCGCAATGGAACGTTCATAAGATACAGAAGCTTTTACTGTTTCATCCAAGCTATAATCCGTTCCGATTCTGAACATCCAATGTGAGCTTGCGATTTTTTCTTGTTGAAGGGTATATGCTGTGGACGCATTGGCATAACGCATGCCGACGTCGGACTTTCCTGTAAAGTCATATCCATATTCAAGTGCCCCATAAGGCATGAAACGGCCATCGGCATAATCGGTTTGATAGGTTGCATCAAAGCCCAAGAAAGCCATTCTGCGATTGATATGTTGTGTGTCAAAGACGAGAGCTTCACTTCCACCTGCTTCTTCAAATCTATTCATTTTGATATAAGAAGTTTCAAGCTGGCCGTATGGGGTGAAGGTGAAGTCTTCAACCTTAATCGGATCGTCGAACATCTTGACATAGCCCGTGATAAAATCGGCGTTACGATCGCCTGTCAGGGTTTGTGTCCCATCAATGCGATTGTTCTTTATATGCATACGGCCTGCGCCGAGTGACAGCTCTACTTGCGGGATATATTGGGTTTTGAATGTGGAATAGGTTGATAGGGTGTAGTTATTGGATTTCATGCGGCTACCAACTGTGCCGATTTTGACATCATCGTGTCCATAGGTCATTGAGAAACCAAGCACGCCTTCATTCCAGAAGGGACGATCAAGTCCAAGGGTCAGGGCAAAGGTCTTTGATTTTTGAAGCGAGGAATCTGCTGTCTCATCAACTTCACCAATTGTGATTTGGCCTTCTGTCCAGACGGACCAGTCTTTAACCAATGTGCCGCCTGTCGGGTTTAAGTTAAAGCCCCCCATCTGGTCACGCAGTTCACCCATTGTAGTTTCAATTAAATCGGTTTTGAGTGTTGGTGCAATGGTTTCAGCACTGTAAGCCGCTGCATATTTTTGCAAAAATATGGGGGCATTCTCACCAGTCATGGATTTAAACCCTTGGGAGGTACCATTTACAAACTGGTCCAAATAAGGGTTTGCAAATCTGACTTTAATGCCTTGGCGAGATTTATGTTCAGCAGTCTTGTTGTTGCGTAGCCATTGAAGGCGGGTGTTAACCATTCTTCTGTTGGCTTGGGCATAATTGAGGGCAGCTTTTGAACTTGCTTCAACTGTTCCAACTACATCGGCCTTTGCCATGGGGGTAGGTGAGGTGTTCCAGACAAACTGTGCTGCTGCAAAGTTGTTAAGACCACCGACTGTGGATGTATAGGTACTGGCCGCGATATCAACAGTTACGGTTACACCCGGACCAGACGGGGTTAGTGTCGCCGTATAGGTCGTGCCGGAACCAGCGAAATTACTGATGGAGCCATTGGCAACGGTTACATCGCCACTTGCAAATGTTGTTGTGGTTTTTGAAGATGTGAAAGTCAGGCTAAGTGTATCATGCGTCGAAGTGTCACCACTTGAAATTTCTGCTGATGAGATCGTTATAGAGGGATGCTCAGATGTCGCTACGGAAATGCCAGCCGTTTGATCTCCACCACTCGTTCTTGTGATTTTAACGGTGAGGCTCGTGAATGACCCTGTTAGGCGAACACCAAAGCCATGGTTTGCCGTATCTGCCGAACCTGATACAGATACCTTATCATTCGCAAGTGAATAAGTGGCACCCGCACCGGCACTTCCAACAAGACTTGTCACGCCTGTACCATTTGGTGAAAAGTCATATGTTGTATTCTCATCTACCCAGTTTAGCATGACATATGGGTTTGAGACGGATGCACTGAAAGTAATCGTCACCGTTGCGGTTTGAGTAGAAGTGTAAGCAACTGACATACCGATGTTATTGCTTACTGGTGCAAGATCGGCAGGCAATACATCAGCCCATGTCGCTGCAAATGTTTGACCAGAGTTAATGGCATTATAATCTTCGGTTAAGGTGACTGTCGTTGCCCCTAATGTACCTGTACGCGTCTCGCCGTTGGCGCTTGGGTTAGCATTGGTGAATGAGCTAGTTGAAGTCGTCCAGTTCACACTGGTTGAGGCAGCATGTACGTGGTTGCCAATAAATACACTACACAGGATAAAGGCCCAAATCAGGAAAAATCTTATATTCATTTGTTTACAACGACCATCAAGAGTAATTTTCGACATAATCAGCGGGTTCTTGACCTTTTCATGAATGATAAGAGAAGGGCAAAGAACCACATGGTCTTGTCGTATAACTGAAGATATGTTGTTAAACCTTCATTTGCCTACAACCTGTGGGCATGTGTTCAGGTCTTAGAAAATTTCAATGCTGTTGGTTAGCTTGTAACCTTTAAGGCGAACGGCGCGGATATCGAGTTTATCACCGGCTGCATTCTTGATTTTCTTGCGCAAGCGAACGACCCGCACTTCAAGGGTTTTCTTGTTATATTCCTCATCATTCATCCCCAGCAGGTTTGCGGCTTGGCCATATTCCAGTTCGTAATTTGGGGCGCGCATACAGGCAGTGAGGAGTTTAGTTTCCGCCTCTTGTAAGGTGACGCTGCCTTTGGGGCCGTTAAGCTGGTTCTCGCTTTGGCTCAGAGTGATGGGTTGATTCTGCGTTCTCCCATGAAGGCGACGTTGCAAGGAACCAATGGCTGACAGCAAGGTTTCCGGGGCCAAGGGCTTGATGAGGTAAATATCAGCGCCACTTTCATAACCAACGGTCATGTCTTTTGGGGTATCACGCCCGGTCATCATAATAATGCCAACCAGGGGGTGGGCTTTACGCAGTCGTTTGGTTAGGCTGAGGCCATCTTCACCGGGGAGATTGAGGTCAATGACAATAATATCAATGCGTGCCCCGTCCAAAATGGAATCCACGTCTTCTGCATAGGCCAAATCAGTCACGAAATATCCTTTTTCGCGCAGAACCGTAGCTGTCATTTCACGCAAGGCATCATGGTCTTCCACGATAACGATATGCATTGCCAAGTCTTTCTCTCTATTCCTACTGTAGAATCTTACTTATCAGGACCTCTGGCACAAAACCTACGTTTGCCTTCATTCTTGCTTGAGGGATATAGGGAGCTGTAGAACGAAGCGAATCTGGTTTTCGTTCGGCTTATACTCAATTTGTCCTTTTAATAACTTGGTAATGCCATGGACAAGATATAACCCCAGCCCGCTTCCGCTAATGCGTTGGGCTTTGACGTGGCGATAATATTTGGTGAAAACCATTGTGGGGTCCGGCCAGCCTGCTTGGCCGGGATGATTGGCAATACTGATTTCAATCCGTTGGTGTTTGTTGCGTTCCACAATGGCAAAATTAATCTCAATTTGTTTTTCCGGGGTGGAATATTTGACCGCATTATGAAGCAGGTTGGTCAGAATGATAGATAAGAGGCGACCATCTGTTGTAATCGTGGGCTGGGGGCAGTCCCCAAGGGCGAACCGATCTTCTGAATCTAAAGTTGCCATGATGTTTTTAAGGCTCGAAAGGATATCATGCTTGGCGATATCCAGTTCCATTTTACCGGCATCCAGTTGTTCCACATCTTTACTGCGGCCGATGACGAAATCCATATCCGTAATAGCTTGTTCGGCTGTTTCCCGAATATGCGGGGTCATCTGATCGCTACCAAGTGCCATGCGGATAACAGAGATCGGTGTTTTTAACTCATGGGAAAGCATGGCGAGAAAACGGGCTTTTTCTTCGTTTTTTGAACGTTCATACAGGGCAAATTCATGCAGCTGGATAGACTGGTTGACGGTGCGAAAATGTTCTCGAATAAAGATGGTCATCAAGAACCAGATTAAGGCGAGGCCAAAAACATAACTATAGAGCTTCCCCCGCCATGTAGCCAGTAGCGCGTCTTGTTCCAAGGCGATGACAACATAAAAAGGAAGCCCTTCCACACGTTTTATATGGATAAGGTGGCCGTTATTTTGAACCGTTTGATATAGCGGGCTATCAGCACTTTGGGGTAACAGTTTAAGGAAGGCTGGGGAAAGTTTTTGTTGTTCTTTCGTTTTTTCTGTTTGGGGGAGTTGCGCCAGAATGCCGCCTTCTAGGTCCGTAATGGCAAATAAGCCTTCATGCTTCACATTTAATTTATTCAACCACTGCTGGAAGAAGGTCATGGTGAAGGAAACAACAGAAATTCCGACAAATTCATTTTGTTCATTTCGAACACGATGAACATAGGCCATTGTTTTTTCACCAGTATAGCCATCATAGATTTTAGACAGATAGCTTTCTCGTTCTGGAAAATCGACCAGGCCGCGACAGGCATCGCGATGTTTATTATCCATGCCGACGGGGAGCAGTATGCCTTTGAAATTCTTGTTGGGATAGGTTTTGCCCTTGGATTTATAAACACCCCGCGTTGCGCCAATCACCGTATAGCATTCATGATTTGTATAACCGACGGTGAGAAGCTGCGGGATGGTTTTTCCTTCTGCGACAAGAAAGGTTTCCAGCTCTTTATAGCGTTCCATATCCACGGGAGGGATGGCAATATCAGAAGGGAGCACCTTTGCCCGTAAGGTCATGTCCTTGTGTTTGACAACTTCAAAAGAGCCTGTGATCCATTCCGACACCAGAAAAGATGAAGAGCGAACCTGTTCTGTTGTTTGGTTAAGCGCCGTTTGACGAGATGTATAAATTTCCCAGAGAGCCACAAGGCTGAGGGACAGGCAAAAGATGATGGCCCCTGTTAAATAGAGTTTTTTCTTGTGATCAAAATCAGGGTCATTTTCTGGGGGAGATGTTGTCTTTTGAATCACTTTACCCACCTTTAGTATCTTTGATAACTTTTCCTGGATTCATAATATTATTGGGATCAAAGGTTTGTTTCAGGGCGCGCATCATGTCGAGTTCCACACCGCCTCTGAATAATTCCATTTCTTCTGTTTTAAGTTGACCAATACCGTGTTCTGCGCTGAAAGACCCGCCGACTTTTTCTGCCATTTCATGGACGATTTCGTTGAAGTCATTCCAGTGGGCCAAGAAGGACACCTTCTTCATTTCTTCTGGCTGGCTGATGTTAAAATGGATATTACCATCTCCCATATGACCAAAGGCACAAATACGGGAATTGGGGACGATGTTTCCAATCATGTGACTGGTTTCTTCGATAAATTCAGCAATTTTTGAGACAGGCACCGATACGTCATGTTTGATGGAGCCTCCTTCGCGTTTTTGGGCTTCTGACATATTTTCACGCAAGGCCCAAAGCTGATTGGCTTGTTCCATATCTTGCGCGACCGTGGCATTTTGCAGGAAGCCACGATCAAACAAGGGATGCAGGGCATCTTCCAAATCGCTTTGCAAGTCACTGTCAGGGCGCGAGGTTGCGATATCCACCACGGCGTACCAGTGATAAGGGGTGTGAAAAGGGTCCCGTGTTCCCGTCATATGTTTGATGCTGATTTCCAGACCAAAACGGGGCATGATTTCAAAGGCTGTGAGTTCTTCACCAAACTGCTCACGCAACAAGGCAAAGACTTCCATTAAATCTGCTGGGCTTAAAGCGCCAAGAAAAGCCGTTGCGTGATCTTTGGGTTTGGCCGATAGCTTTAAAACAGCGCCTGTAATCACTCCCAAGGTGCCTTCAGATCCGATAAACAGGTGTTTGAGATCATAGCCCGTATTGTCCTTGCGCAAGGCCCGCATGCCATTCCACAGGCGACCATCGGGCAGGGCAACTTCGAGACCGAGAGTGAGTTCTCGTGTGTTGCCATAGCGCAAAACATGAATGCCCCCTGCATTGGTGGCAAGATTTCCGCCGATTTGGCAGCTGCCTTGTGCAGCAAGGGACAGGGGGAAATATAATCCGGCTTGATCTGCAGCAGTTTGGATGTTGTGCAAAATACATCCTGCATCCACACTGATGGTTGCATTCAGTGCATCAATCTCGCGGATATGATTAAGCCGGGAGAGATTGAGCAATATCCCCCCGTTGGGGACCGCCCCGCCACAATGACCAGTGTTGCCCCCTTGCGGCACTACAGGGATGTCGTGATCATTACAGGCTGCGAGAACTTCGGCAACTTCCTGCGGGGTGGCGGGTTTAATCAGCGCATCGCATTTGCCGTGAAACTTGTTGCGACTTTCCACCAGAAAAGGGGCAATCTCACTTTGTTTGGTGACAAAGCCTGTATCTCCGACGATGGAGTGAAGAGATTGAAGAATGTTGGCGGATAGGGGCATTTTATAAGGCTCTGTCAGATGACGCTTTTTTATAGTTTACTCCCTAGTATAGTCTTTTTTCTAGCCAATATTCCAAAAATACAGACTGATGAGCGCAATCAGGCCGGGCAGGGCATAACTCCAGGCCCATACTGAGGTCTTAATAGGGGCTTCACTCTCATCAAGGCAACGAAGTTCTTTGACTTCAATATAGGGAACCGGGGCGCGGCGATACCAGCCGATGATCTCAACTTCTTTGCCGATATAGCGTTTGGCCAGGATAAAACCAAAAAAGAACTCCATGATGGAAAGGGGCGTGCGATGGCTGAGATACATCATGCCAGTTTCATCTTGGATATAAAAATCGTCGCTGAAAAAAGAACCGGGATTACCCTTGCCGATAATGCGCCCGCGTATTGTACAGGGCACGGGACGGACGTTAGAAACCTTGACGGTTTTTAGCAGGCTGGCGATGGCGCTTTTGACATAATGTCCCAAGGGGTAACGTACGTATGCCTTAATTGCCAACCCTATGGCACAGGTGAGAAAAGCAGCCGGGACGTGAACCGTATGTGCCAAATCAATGGCTTTTAGAATTTCCAGCCAGTTTGTTGATGTCATGGATATACTCAAGTTTACAAACTGCCACAGGATTTGTCCCAAGGGCACGCAGAACAGGCCGATCCAAGGCAACAGATAGATGGAAAAGTCGATGGCAAAATCATCCCAGTAGGATTCTGGTTTTTTCAGATTAAAATCTACATAAGGTTTTTGCCCCATGGCTTTGGAGCAATTGCCCAAATGTTGCAGGCGTCGTGCAATCAAGGGATGAGTGGAGGATAGCTCATACCAACGTGCCCAAGGGTTCCATAAATCCCATTTCATAACTTGTTTCAGTTCATCTGGACTATGGGGCAAGTCGTTTGACAGGCGGGGCACCATGAGACTGCCTGCAGAATTGATCCCCATGATATTCAGGGCTTCAAATTGTTTGACACTGTGGGGCTTGTCTGTCGAGGGGGCGCTTTCGCTTGAACCATGGATAAGGCCATATCCGATTTTAATCAGGGCAGAAGAAAGGTAATGACCATTTTGCTGGGCCGTGGCGGCAAAACGATCAGCATGCAGTTCACGCACACGTGATAACCCCAGGGCCAGATATTCAGACAGAACATAAAGCAGAAAGAAAAAGGCACTGATCCCACCTGCGTAAGCGGAGCGATCTTCACTTGGACGTGGGATTGTCATACGAAAAAGTTGATAAAACACCAGAGGATAGAGTTCGACCCAGCTCATCAAGGCGATATCCCAATGTTTGGCATGACCCATTTCGTGGGCGCAGACGGCTTCAAGTTCTTTTTCCCCCAATATTTTTAGCAATCCGGTTGAAAGGACGATGCGGGCAGTGTCAGGTGTATGACCATATGTGAATGCCTGTGGGGCACCGTCTAAAATCAGATGGAGAGCGGGGCGGGCCATATTATGGTGTTGGGCCAGTCTGTCGATGAAATGGCGCAGGTGTGGGGGAAGGTCATCAAAGGCATTGAGTTTACTTTTGTAAAAATAGGCTACGGTTGCATCAATAATCCAGGGGGAGGCCAAAAAACTGACAAGACAAATCAAAATATCGAGCAGAATGAGGATATGCAAAGGGATATCAAGATTGAAGGTATATCCAGCCAGCCACCCCGTTCCTAAAAAGAAGGCATTAAGCAAAACAAGGAGCTTTACGGTATGCAGTCCTAAAGAAGGCAAGGGGGCTGTTTTTTGCTGTTCAGGTTCAATCAGGATGTCTTCGCACAGCTCAAAGTCCAACAAGGGGGACCATTTGAGCAGTTTTTGCCATTCCTCAGCATCAAACCATAATCCACCATTGGTTGGGCTTTGTTCAAATCGGGCAATATTGTGCAAGGAACAAATTTGCATGGGAACGCCGGAACGGGGGCATATTCGCCCTTGTTCAGAGGTCTGTTCATAATATTTATGAAAGAGCTGCTCCATCAACTGCGGTTTTTTCGCCAGCAAGAAAAGTTCACCTTGATCCAGCCAAATGCCTCCGCTTTGTGGGCAAATATCGACTTCGACACCGGATTTTGTCATGCGGCGGATCAATTTGGTTTGGGGCATTGCGGGGGAAAACATTGTGAAAATCCATTGCTTAATTTGATTACAAAGTTTGTTATGAACAGATTAGGGCGTTTTTAGTCCTTTTTGCCATAAAATGAGTCTCAAATGTTACTCTGCCCCCTTGTTTCTTGCGTGGGCTAGTGCTACTTTCTGCACCGCTATTTTTCACATCTATGAGTAGGTCTGCATAGCTGGACCGATAAGGGACGAAATCGTCATGTCTTCATTGGACAAAGATACCGTCAAGAACATTGCTTTTCTCTCACGCATCGAAGTCGCTGATGAAAAGCTGGAGCCGCTTGCTCAGGACTTGACCAAAATCCTTGATTGGGTTGAACAACTTTCAGAAGTTGATACAGACGGCGTAGAGCCGATGACATCCGTTGCTGCACAGTCCTTGCACTGGCGCAAAGATGAAGTGACCAGCGGCGACCAGCCGGATTTGGTCCTTAATAATGCACCGGATCAAGACGATCACTGTTACCTCGTTCCCAAGGTGGTTGAATAATCATGACAAAATTAACGAACTTAACGCTGGCTGAGGCCCGCGACGGCCTGAAATCCGGTGATTTCAGCGCAGTTGAGCTGACACAGGCCCATGTGGATGCCATGGCAGCCAACACAGACCTGAACGCTTTTATTACAGAAACACCGGAACTGGCTTTGGAACAAGCCAAGGCATCTGATGAAAAAATCAAATCGGGTGATGCAGGTGCGATGGAAGGTCTGCCGATCGGCATGAAAGACCTGTTCTGCACCAAAGATGTGCGCACAACAGCGGCGTCTCGCATTCTGGATAACTTCATCCCGCCATATGAATCGACTGTTTCTGCCAATTTGAAGAAGGCAGGTGCTGTGATGGTTGGTAAAACCAACCTTGATGAATTTGCCATGGGGTCTGCCAACATTACCTCTGCTTTCGGGTCTGTGAAAAACCCGTGGGGTGCAAATGTGGGTAAAGATCTGGTGCCCGGTGGGTCTTCTGGTGGCTCTGCTGCGGCTGTGGCGGGTGAGCTGTGCTTGGCGGCAACGGGGACAGATACGGGTGGTTCCATCCGTCAACCTGCGTCCTTTAGCGGTATTGTTGGGTTGAAGCCGACATATGGCCGTTGTTCGCGCTGGGGCATTGTGGCCTTTGCTTCTTCACTGGATCAAGCAGGTCCGATGACCAAAACGGTTCGCGATAGTGCCATCATGCTGCAATCCATGGCGGGGTATGACGTGCATGATTCCACATCTGCCCGTGTTGATCTCCCGAACTTTGAAGCTGCGCTAAGCGGTGACATCAAGGGGCTGAAAATCGGTATTCCTCAGGAATATAAAGTGGACGGTATGCCACAGGAAATCGTTGATCTGTGGAAAAAAGGCGAAGATATGCTCAAAGACGCAGGCGCAGAAATCGTTTCTGTTTCCCTGCCGCATACAAAATATGCGCTGGCGACTTATTATATTGTTGCCCCTGCTGAAGCCTCAAGCAACCTTGCGCGTTATGACGGTGTGCGTTATGGCCACCGCGCAGAAGGTGATCTGGACAGCCTGGACGATCTGTACATGAAAACACGTGCACAAGGCTTCGGTGAAGAAGTTCAGCGCCGTATCATGATCGGGACGTATGTGCTGTCTGCGGGTTATTATGATGCCTATTATGCCAAGGCACAGAAAATCCGCACATTGATTGCCCAAGACTTCGAAAAAGCGTACGAGCAATGTGATGTGATCCTGACTCCGACATGCCCGTCTGAGGCTTTCGGTATTGGTGAAAACGAAGACGATCCGGTGAAAATGTACCTCAATGACGTCTTCACGGTTCCCACATCGCTGGCGGGTCTACCGGGGATTTCTGTTCCGGCGGGCTTAAGCGAAGGTGGCTTGCCACTGGGCTTGCAGTTGATCGGTCGTCCGTTTGATGAAGAAACTGTTCTGCGCACCGCAGATGTATTGGAAAAGGCCGCTGCATTCAGCGCCAAGCCGAAGATGTTGGAGGCGTAAATTATGGGTTACGTAATCAAAGGTGAAACAGGCGATTGGGAACTGGTCATCGGTTTGGAAGTTCACTGTCAGGTGATTTCAAATGCCAAGCTGTTTTCCGGGGCTTCCACAACATTTGGGGCTGAGCCAAACCATAATGTGGCGTTTCTGGATGCCGGTATGCCGGGCATGCTGCCGGTTATCAACGAAAAATGTATTGAACAAGCTGTTCGTACTGGTCTGGGCCTGAAGGCACAAATCAACGAATATTCTGTTTTTGCCCGTAAAAACTATTTCTATGCCGATCTGCCGCTGGGCTATCAGATTTCACAATTTGATAAGCCGATTGTGGGCGAGGGGACAATGATCCTCGATCTGGAAGATGGTGAAACCAAGGAAGTGGGCATTGAACGCCTCCATATGGAAATTGATGCGGGTAAATCCCAGCATGATCAGCACCCGTCCAAGTCCTATATTGACTTGAACCGTGCCGGTGTGTGTTTGATGGAAATCGTATCCATGCCGGATATGCGCTCCCCTGAAGAAGCCGGTGCCTATGTGCGCAAGTTGCGTTCCATCGTGCGCTATCTGGAAACCTGTGATGGTAACATGGACGAAGGGTCCATGCGCTGTGACGTGAACGTTTCTGTACGTAAAGTGGGCGAAGAAGGTTTGCGAACCCGTACAGAAACCAAGAACGTAAACTCTGTTCGTTTCGTCATGCAGGCCATTGAGGCCGAGGCGGCGCGTCAGGTTGAAGTTTACGAAGACGGTGGCGAGATCGTTCAGGAAACACGCTTGTTTGACAGCACGACAGGGACAACACGTTCCATGCGTTCTAAAGAGCATGCCCACGATTATCGCTATTTCCCGTGCCCGGACCTGTTGCCACTGGAATTGCCGGAAGGCTATGTAGACAATATCCGTGCAACATTGCCGGAACTGCCGGACGAAAAGAAAGACCGTTTCATTAATGAGCTGGGTCTGTCTGCTTATGATGCCTCTGTTTTGGTGGCTGAAAAGGAAAAGGCGGATTACTACGAAGTTGTTGCCAAGGGCCGTGATGGCAAGCTGGCAGCGAACTGGGTGATCACCAACCTGTTTGCCGTGTTGAACAAGCAAGGTGTGTCCATTCAGGATAGCCCGGTATCCGCAGAAAACCTCGGCAAGCTGGTTGAACTGATTTCCAATGACACGATTTCTGGGCGCATTGCCAAGGACGTTTTTGAAATCATGATTGAAACAGGTGATGATCCTGAAAAAATCGTGGAAGAAAAAGGTCTGAAGCAGATCACGGATACGGGCGCGATTGAAGCGGCCATTGACGAGATCATTGCGGCCAACCAGGACAAGGTTGAAGAAATTCGTGGTGGTAAAGACAAGATGCTGGGCTGGTTTGTTGGTCAGGTGATGAAAGCCACACAGGGTAAAGCCAATCCGGGTGTCGTCAATAAACTGCTGCGCGCTAAGATTATGGGCTAAGCCTGCTCTTTTTACCTTGGTAAAAAAAATGCTAGAAAAGAAAACGCTTCCAATAAAATTGGGGGCGTTTTTTTTGGAGTATTACATCTCTGCTAAAATTGAGTTATATTCTTGGGTTGAAAATTAGATCGCTTTAAACAGCTAAATGATGTCCGATGAAGTTTCTCAGCGTTATTCTTTTACTCGCATTTTGCGTGATGAACACCAATGTGAAGGCACAGGACCCTGCACCGGATAACAGTCTGGTGATTGCGTCTTTTTCTTTCCCTCCTTTGCTGCATTTGGCCGATAATGGTACATTTTCTGGCACAATGGGGGAGACTGTCAGGTTTATCTGTGAAGAAGCCAAACTGGATTGTACATTTAAACTGGTGCCGTTGAAGCGTGCTTATAACGACTTGCGACACGGCCGTGTGGATGGATTGATTACATTGGATTTAGGTCAATTCAAAGAGTGCTGTTTCAGCAGTAAATGGTTTTCTGAATGGTCTGCGGGGCTATTCTCAACTCATGAGCCAGCAAAGATACCATCTACTCGTGAAGAGATATTGGGGGGCTCCCTAATCGTGGTGAACGGGATGCGTTCACCCTATAGTTTTCTCCCCGATATGGATCAATTAGCCAAGGAGAAGAGCATTCGGTTGTATAAAGTAAAAAACATCTCTACAGCAGTGAAGATGTTTGCCGTAGATCGTGCTGATTTCCTTTGGGGTGGGGAAGATTTTAAATGGTATTTGCAACGTATCGCTCCAAACAAGCAGTATCACTATAAGCCATTGTTTAAGAAAAATGTGGTGTTATGGACGCAAAAGGTCAAAAGTTTACCGCTTATGCGGTTTAATAAAGCTTATACGGCGTTAAAAAACAAACAAGCTCTTAGCCAAAACGGCCTGATGATCCCTTACTTTATGGATAAGAGATACAAAGAGTATTCGATGCCGGAAACGATGGATTAAGCTGTTTTAGGAACGGCTGGGGATATTTGCAGCTGTACGCCCCAGTGGTGTGATGGTTGTTTTATGAAAACCTGCACCAAAGACAGAGCGCCTGACCCAACCCTTTTTCTCACATTCTTCAACTGTGCGTTCCAGAATTGTACCGGAAATGTCATCAGCTAGCGCAATGTCACCGGACATGATCAACAGTTCAAGCAATAAACGTTGTTGTGGAAGAACGTCCGGCATCTTTGCACCCCTTTATTTGGCCTTTGCCTTCATCCTTGAAGACAAAATTGTGAAGTTGGTCATATTTCCCCTAGTTGGAATGCTTTAAAATAGCCTACAATTCTTAAAACTCTCTAAACGGTGGAAAAATGATTGATCTTTATAGCTGGCCCACACCAAACGGGCATAAAGTCCATATCATGCTGGAAGAAACCGGACTGGATTATCGCGTCCATGGGGTGGATATTGCCAAAGGCGACCAGTTCGAACCGGATTTTCTGAAACTGAGCCCCAATAACAAGATCCCGGCCATTTTGGATCATGATGGCCCAGGTGGGAAGCCGATCAGCTTGTTTGAAAGTGGGGCCATTTTGATTTATCTGGCTGAAAAAACGGGCTCTGAACTTTTGCCAAGTGATCCGGCAAAACGATATGAGACTTTGCAATGGCTAATGTTTCAGATGGGGGGGCTTGGCCCCATGCTCGGTCAAGCCCATCATTTTCGTAAATATGCCCCTGAAACAGTAGAGTACGGCATTAATCGTTATACCAACGAAGCAACGCGTCTCTATGGCGTGATGGATAAACGTTTGGGGGAGGCTGAATATTTGGCGGGAAGCTATTCTATTGCCGATATTGCCTGCTTGCCCTGGATTAGATCTTATAAGGATCAGGGGCAGGATTTAGATCGTTACCCAAATCTCAAACGCTGGTTTTTGACGATTAAGGAACGTCTTGCTGTGAGACGGGGCTTGGCCGTGTTGGAGGAAAGTACGCGCAAAACCCCTTATAATGATGAGGAGCTAAAAAGACTGTTCAACGTAGAGAGAAAATAAATTCCTAAAAGCTCTTTTTGGACGTTGACAGAGCGTTCATGTGTTTGTAGAACCCTGTGACAACATCTTATGGATAGTTGGCCGAGTGGCTGAAGGCGCTCCCCTGCTAAGGGAGTATGGGTTAACGCTCATCGAGGGTTCGAATCCCTCACTGTCCGCCATTAAATCCCCTGCCGTTAATTCGGTGGGGGTTTTTGTTTATTATCAAGGTGTTATGGTGTGCTTCTCTGGGTAGAGTCGAAGGCCTGATGGCAGTAAAACCACCTACCTCTACCACCTACTTTTATGCTGAAAAATGTCCCGATAGAGAGTGTGTATTGTGTAGCAATCTGCTCTGGTTGTGAATGAACCAATAAAGATTTCAGCTAAGTTGATCCATTTACGCCGACAAAATGCAGTACATTCGAGACGTGGAGGTGAAATTTTAACGTCAACCTACCAGTTTAAACTGTTCACTTCCTCTTGTTCTATGCTTGAAGAATTGCTTATGATGCCCGTCAAAAATGAAGGTGAGGGGGATTTATGGCTGAATACAACAGTACCGTAGAAGAGTGCGACGTTGAGGGCAAGGAAGCCTTAACGCAATACCGTCAGAAGCGAGAGGAGTGGCAATCTTGGTTACACGGTGATGACGAACATTCAGTCATGAACCAGATCTACAACATGATGTGGAGTGACACTGTCTACCGCATTCTCGTGAACCAAGCACGACTCCTGGGAAATGAGGCCCCTACATCCGCGCGTAACGGAGCCTTGGGTCAGTTCATCGATCAAGGTTACATCTCCACTCAGGTTCTTTCAATTCGTCGCCTGGTGGATCCAGAAGCCCGCAGAGCTGAACGCCAGCCCATCTCTATAAAGCGTGTCCTTAAAGATATAAAACGTCATAAGGAGCTATTAACACGAGAGAACTTCGTCTGCGGTGATGGTTTACCTTATGACTTCAAGGCCGAACGAGATAAGTGGTTTGAAAAGGTCGCAGTTGAATTGGGCCATGAGCCACAAGAGCAGACTGAAGAAGACAAAGCACTTGGAGATGCGTGGGATCACTCTAAACGCCTTCATGGAGAGTTTGATCGTCTTTCAGGCGTTAAGCCGGCAGATAGGAAACGCTCTGACCAGGTCTCTGATGAGGTGTTCACGCAACTGAGTAATCTGATAGCCATTCAAGAGATCAACGAGGTTGGTGATTTTGCAGACAAGTTTATAGCTCATGCAGCAGACCCGACATCACGGGCGACCATCTCTCAAGAAGGTATGACTGTTTCCATGGCAAAACTGTCCACATGTCATCAAGCACTGTTCTCTCTTACTCAGGCCATTTCAGGGCAACTGCTATGGGGGACTGCATCACCTGCAATTCCTCACCCACAGTTTGATGTTCTCGAACATCTCGATACGCAATGGCTCAGCGATGAGAACCTTGAGCAAGCAAGGGAAGCGTGGAACGAACGTATTGATGAGGTCGAAGGCTGGCGACCTCCGAAGTTGGAGGGCTAACCAATGGCAACACTTAGAGAAGCGTTGGAGAGAGTTGGGCGTGAATATCCGAACGCAAAGAAAGAGACCTTTGCAGGTCACCCTACTGCTCACTACGTTCGGCATGAATTGGCCAATGCAATTCGTACTGCTCTTAGAGGGCTGGTTGACAGGTACAAGGTGAAAGCAAGCCCAGGCCCCAATCAATGGAGCACTATCCCATGGGGAGCTATCTTAGACCCAAGCATCACTACAACACCTCAGAAGGGCTTTTATGTCGTCTATCTGTTCTCAGACAAAGAGCCGATTGTGCACTTGTCACTGAACCAAGGTGCGAGAGAAATACTGGACGATTTTAAGTCAAAGGCTTTCAAAATCCTAACGGACCGAGCTACATTTATGAGAAGTGCTCTGCCCGAATTCCATAGTCAACTGAATGTTCACGAGATCGCCTTCTCGTCAAATATAGACCTGCCAAGGGGATATGCAGCCGGACACGCTCTTGGCATCGACTATGACTTGAAAAACTTACCCAACAACGACATCCTTGAAAATGACCTGAGAATGTTGCTTGAAGCTTATGGGACGCTTGAATTCCGTTGTGGTGATAAGTTTGATAAAGACTTCACTTCCCCAGACGAGGATGACCCTGAAGCAAGGCCACCGTCCCAGTCGGTGGAAGAAACTCGGAAATACAAACTTCACCGCAGGATTGATCGTCGTTCAGCCGCTGCCACGAAAGCAAAAAAACATCATGGTTCGGTCTGCATGGCATGTGACATGACTTTTGAAGAGGTTTATGGGGAGTTGGGTGCAGGATTTATTGAAGCACACCATAAGGTTCCTCTCTCTGAGCTTACAGAAGGTGTTGCCCGGGAGTATGATATTGAAAAAGACTTTGCCGTTTTGTGTTCGAATTGCCACCGAATGATCCATAGAATGGACGATCCATCTGATGTTGAAGGGCTGCGTGAACTGTTAAGGCTTCACAGAAAAACAGATGAAGAGCCTTGAACAGGTGAAAACAATAGATGAGGGCAGGGTGGTCTGAGGTGTAAGGAACACCTTAAAAAACAATCTCTCCTCATCAGGTAATCCAGAGGTTTCTTCAAGGAACACATAAGGGGAAACATAAGGGGAAACCTTCCGGGGGCTTCCTATAGTGCGGGTTAATTGTTTTCCAGCAGAATTGGCTTACCAATCTCTGAACCTGCTCTGCTTGCCACTGTTCACCTCAAGCAGGTGGAATGCCCCTATCGTTAAGTATCTTGGCAATGCGTTCCAAACGGCTTACACCGCCTACTTGAATATCTGTGACCATAGAGATGAGGTCTTGTGCTCTCTACTGTGCCTTTGGTTTCTTAGCTGCGGTGGCTTTACGGATAGTCGGGGCGAAAAAGGCGTTCTCGTACAAGAGGCTCCTGAAGATAAAGCCATGCGCAGATGGAAATCGACACCGCACAGAAAGAATGGGACGTACCACTGACGGTCAATCCGGTGAAGATGATCAAGAAGCCCCGTTCCCCGAAAGCACGGGATCGTCGCCTTACGGTGGATGAATGGTCAAAACTGATGGAGGCTGCACAACAATCCTATCTAACGTGCCTTGCCGATGTCGTAGAATTTGCCGCAGAAACCGCCATGCGCCGTTCTGAACTGGTTCGTATTTCACCCGATAACATTGACCTTGAACGCTGCTTGTTGCACATCCCCATCACTAAAAATGGACATCCAAGAAGCATCCCTTTGTCATCACGCGCAACCGTCTTAGCGAGAAAGTATAATAACTGCGACAAACCGACCCTGTTCCCATGCACGTACCACCAACTTGGCAGATGGTTCCGTGCCGCTTGTAAAGACGCTGGTATCACAGACTATCATTTTCACGATGTACGCCATGAAGCGGTATCACGTTTGACGGAGAAAGGACTGTCTCCGATTGAAGTATCATTGATTAGCGGACACCGTGACTTACGGATATTGATGAACTATTCCCACATGCGGGTGGAAGAAGTAGGGCGAAAGTTAAAAGTTCGCCAGTAGCGAACTTTTTTCTCAATTTGACGAAAAAAGTATTTCATCTTGCGATTACACCTGCTATAGTCATCTTGTTTAGTGAGAATATTGGCACCCTTGGTGTTGATGTCGCATAACTCGAAGCCTTTGGCTTGCGGGAACTTCGGTTCCTACTCTCCGCTGCGCAGGCGACGAAATGGACAACGACTTCCGCTGCTCCGTATCGTCCCACTCACCCAGCGTTAATCCGATGCCGTTGCGAACGGCATCGGTAGAAGGTTTAGGGGTTCTGCTCTCGTTTGGACTACGTTGCGTTTTTTGCGACGCTAAAGCACTCCTGCTTTAGTGAAACGTGACATAGGAGTTTATTATTATGTCCTCCCCACTAAACACCAAACGAGAGGCGTTGCTCGCACGCCTGTATCAAGGCATTAAGGATGTTATCCGCATCCTCTTGGTCAATCCGCGTGTATGGAATGCAGCAATCAACTTTGTGCGCTTCATCTCCACACTATTCGATGAGTGACAACCCCTAAACTAACTAAAGGAATAACAGTTATGTTAAATGATGCACTCAGATTAATTCGCGTTTATCACAACCAAACGCAAGCACAAGTATCAGAAGGTTTAGGGTTATCGAAATCATATATTTCTGAGATCGAGAAGTCTCGGAAGAAAGTCAGCATGGAGACGCTTCAAAAGTATGCTGATTACTTTGGGGTACCAGCATCATCTCTCATGCTCTTTGCTGAAAATTTGGAAAACCCATCGGCATCAACGAAAGTGAAAAATGCCGTCGCTGGTAAAGTTGTAAAAATGTTGGACTGGCTTGCAACCATTTCGGATGCAGACCCAGATAAGGTTAGAGGCTGAGCCATTGAACCAATACCCGTTGCATAGATCGTCGTTGTATAGAATGCGCTCCCCACATGCGCTGGCAAAACTGTTGTATGTGTCGCGGGAGCAATTGGAATATTTAGCAAACCTTGATGACAACAAGCGTTTTCGCATTTTCACTACGAAAAAGGGTCGTACAGTTCAAGAACCTATCAAACCGTTACAACGGCTTCACAAACGGTTAAAGAAACTGCTCACAAGAATTGAGACACCTCAATATCTGCAATCTGCCAAAAAAGACCGTTCGTACGTTACTAATGCTCAAGAGCATTTGGGCGTTCACAGCACGTTGAAAACAGATGTGAAAAAGTTCTACCCGTCAGTGAAACGCAGTGTTGTTTATGGGTTCTTCGCTCATGGTTTGGAGTGTAGCAAAGACATTGCTGCACTTCTGGCAAAACTGACTACAGTAAACGGACATTTAGCAACAGGAAGCAGCGTTAGCCCAATACTGTCCTATTTCGCACATCGCCCTATGTTTGAAGAAATTCATGCTCTTGTAGAAACACGAGAAGCGATTATGACACTATATGTCGATGACATCTCCGTATCAGGTGATCATGTAAGCCAAAACCTTTTGAGCAAAATCCGCGCAATCATATCGCGCCATGGGCTGCGCTCTCACAAATCGCACTACTTCCCACCAAAGGCGAATAAAACAATCACTGGCGTTATCATCGCCGATGGCGAGATGCGATTACCCAACAAGCGTCACCTCAAAATCAAGAAGGCATTTGATGCCGTAAATGCCGCTGATATGTCTGACGAGAAACTGGACCTATATAAAGCACTGATTAGTCGAGTGTACGAAGCATCCCAAATCGAAGACAAGTGGGAACCTCGAGCGGTCAATCTTGTAAGCGCACAAAGCAGATTGAAAGAAGAATTAGACGCACGAAACCCTTAAAATGGATAGGACCAGACGTACACGGTGCAGCCACCGAACCCATCAATTTCGGTGCGGATGCTATCACGGTCCAGCAATGTCCCGATGCCATCTGTGATAACTGATTTACGTCCTTTCAGATACCATTGACCATCCAATTGGGCGATGTCGTTTTTGTCCGTGATGGTCACACATTCTTTCAGCATATAACCTGTGTGAAGGGCTTTCAGAACGTCATTGTGATGTTGTGACGGGTCTATCGTTACCCGTGCGGCTTGGTTACAGAACATATGTATTCTCCGTGCATATTATTGTGATTCTCCGTCTTAATAGAACGGTCTTACGTTCCGTATTTAGCGATAAATAATTGACGTTAGAAACGACCAATGGAGAACGCATATGACCTGCATTTCTAAGACCGTATTCACGGAACTACGCCGCTTGAATATCCTCAAATCGAGTGAAGAACTCAGTATCATGATGGCACGGACATCCTCTTATGCAAGGTCAGTCTGGTGCCGTAACGCCACGGTAACAACGGAGGCTCTATTCCATCTCTATATCGATTTGGGCAACCTTGTGATGGAAACGGCAGACCAACCCGATACAGCAACCGCACTGGCTGATTTACAGACCATCATCTGGCAGGAACTTTGTGACCGCGCCCATAAGAAACTGGTGGCATGATCATGCGCATTAATGAAGTGACCAGCCATATCCAACACCTGCCGACACCCACGGATAAACACGTCTATATCGTTCCGGTACGCTGTTTAGGCACCTGCACCATCAAATCCAGCACAGCACCCAAGAAAGCCCATGTGGTCGTTGATAATCAAGTTATCGGCAATGAAACCAGCGACATTACATTTGAAGATGCAGGTGGTGGTGAAATCATCGCAATGGCAGAGTGTTTCGGTAACATCATCGTTAATGCCGAAAATCACGAGGAATTAGAAAATCTCGTTAAAGACTTCACCCCGAACCTTCACACACCGATTGGTGACTTCACGCTCAAGAAAGGGCGTGTCAAAATCGTCGGTAATGTGGTGCGGGTGGACTTCCAACAGCAATCAATCATGGTCAAAGTGGACCGCACGGGAGAGATACATGCGCATTGATGACATATATGTACCGGAAGACGAACCATCGGCTTTTGCTTTCACTGTTACTTTTGAGAACCCATGTAATGCCACTGCCGTCAATATCTTCGTACCGGGAGCATCCAGTCAGGTTAAATCGGTTAATGGCAAGATTACCGTGCTGATTGCTGCATTGTCTGAAACCACAGAAGAACTGCAAAGCATGATCAGAAATGCCGTGCTGTCATGTAATGGCATTGACTACGTAGGTGCTGAATTACGTCCCACACTTTCCGGTGGATTGATCGAAGTCCCACCGGGGTTTCATGGATGCCGTTACCATGCGCTGCATCAGGTCTATCCTGATTTCTTCTGTATGTCATGAAGGCACCTTTTGGGGAAATCTCGTCATAGCGCATGGGGCGTTCTTTTTTGAACCTTGTCGCCTCTTTCGCTGACGCTGCAAGAGTCGATAACATCGCCCAATCCATCCACAAACTGACGTTTGTGTCTGTTTTTGGTCGAGTTAGTTTATCTCTGATAGATGGTTCAGATTATTCATTTCAAGGCGGTAAGCCCGTTTCTTCACTTGCAATAGATTGAAGTGGTCTTTTTATTCCCCCTGTCCCTGAAAATCAGTTCAAGAACAAAGGGGAGAAGTTTTGCAATGAGTATCGCAGTCTGTAATGTTGTTCGTTATCAGTTACCTGAAACACTGGCGGTCGCCCGTTGACCAGCATATATCCGAACAGTCTATCGACGGTTATCATATCGTAGATATGAAGCATCCCATATAGCCACACTACCGACCACATGAGATTGGCAAGTCCATGAACATCCGACACGGGTCTTGCCTCTTTTTGGCGTTCTTTATTTTTACTCGCAACAACATTGATACCTAAATGTCCATCGCCACTGATTGGTGCGTTTTGGGATACGATATCGCAATCTTCGAGCCAACTGGAAGGTGCAGCCGATAAGAGGTCGGTCTTTGTCCCGATGTCCTCCCATATTCAATAGAACCTTCTTGGCATGCGTTGATTTTCTCATACGGGTATTCAAAAAAGCAATAAACTTTTCACCCAAGTAAAAGGAATATCATCGCATACACGTTATTTATACAACGGTGAGTGAAACCACGCACAAAAGCCTCAAAAACACAAAAAGACCAGATAGGGCAACCTATCTGGTCTTTGTGCAAACTTGTGCAATTCTTGTGCAGTGATTGACGATTTCCTGAACCGTCTTATACTGTTGGATGAAACATCAACAACAGAAACCGCACAGGCACCTACAGTTAAAAAACCGCAGAAACCTTAGCCCACAATTTCACATGCGCTAAAGAAATATGCAATCTCTTCACGCGCAGTTTCAGGAGCGTCAGAACCGTGTACTGAGTTCTCTTGAACGTCAACGGCGAAATCTTTACGGATTGTGCCTTCTTCAGCGTTCGCCGGGTTTGTTGCACCCATGATCTCACGGTTTGCGAGGATAGCGTTTTCGCCTTCCAGAACCTGAACAACAACCGGCTCAGACATCATGTATTCAACCAGTTCGTTGAAGAAAGAACGCTCTTTATGTACAGCGTAGAAGCCTTCAGCTTGTGCACGAGTCAGGTGGATGCGTTTAGAAGCAACAACACGCAGACCTTTTTCTTCAAAGCGTGCGATGATTTGACCAGTCAAGTTACGGCGAGTTGCGTCCGGCTTGATGATGGACAATGTACGTTCGATAGCCATGAGGGAGACCCCTTTACCAAAAATAATTCTCTATTAAGCCACACGACCCAATGCCTGTGACAAAGTGGGCGCCTTATACAGGGTCAAAACACATTTTGCAACTGCACAAATCATGAAATTCAACTTTCATAGTGAATTGCCCAAAATTTATGCTATTTAAACCGAATGTTACATATTAATGACCTCACATACCGCATTGGCGGACGTACCCTTTTTGATCAGGCAACCGTTGTGGTACCTGCGGGCCATAAAGTTGGCCTGGTAGGTAAAAACGGGACAGGCAAGTCCACCCTGTTTAAACTTATTCTGGATGAGCTATCGCCTGATGATGGCGGGCTGACCATTCAAAAACGTGCGCGTGTGGGTCGAGTCGCTCAGGAAGCCCCCACAGGCAGCGACAGTTTGCTTGAAACCGTGCTTAAGGCCGATACGGAACGCGAAAGCCTGCTGGCAGAGGCTGAAACCAGTGAAGACCCAAACCGCATTGGCGAAATCCATGCGCGTCTCGGTGATATTGATGCCCACAGTGCGCCCGCACGTGCAGCTGCTATTCTGCAAGGTCTTGGCTTTGATCATGAAGCACAACAACGCCCCTGTAGTGATTTTTCAGGCGGGTGGCAAATGCGCGTGGCACTGGCTGCGGCGCTGTTTGCCAAACCAGACCTGTTATTATTGGATGAGCCGACCAACCATTTGGATTTGGAAGCGGTTATGTGGCTGGAGGAATACCTCAAACGCTATCAAGGCACCATTCTGGTCATTAGCCACGAACGCACTCTGCTTAATAATGTGGTTGATGAAATCATCCATCTGGAACATTGCAAGCTGAACCGTTACGGCGGCAATTACGATACATTTGAAAAGACCCGGCGTGAAAAACTTGCCCTGCAAGCCAAGGCTCAATCCAAGCAACAGGCGCAACGCAAACACCTGCAAAGCTTTGTTGATCGTTTCCGGGCCAAGGCCACCAAGGCCAAGCAGGCCCAAAGCCGCCTGAAAATGCTGGAACGTATGGAACCGATTGCTGCGGTCATGGAAGAAAAGACCTATGCCTTTAATTTCCCTGACCCGGAACCGCTTTCATCTCCACTGATTGCCATGGAAGATACGGCTGTGGGTTATGAGGAAGACAAGCCGATCCTCAAAAAGCTTTCCCTGCGTATTGATATGGATGATCGCATTGCCTTACTCGGGGCAAACGGGAATGGTAAATCGACACTGGTGAAATTACTCGCCAATCGCTTAGAGCCCATGGATGGAACCTTACGTAAATCCTCCAAACTGAAAATCGGCTATTTCGCCCAGCATCAAACTGACGAGCTGAATGTACAAAAAACGCCTTATGACCATATGGCGGCGCTCATGCCAGATGCTATTGAAGCCAAAGTGCGCGCCCAACTAGGGCGTTTTGGTTTTGAAGGCGACAAGGCCGATAGCAAGATTGAAAAACTATCCGGCGGGGAAAAGGCACGCCTGTTATTCGCGCTTATGAGTTATGAAGCCCCGCACATTATGTTTTTGGACGAACCGACCAACCATTTGGATGTGGATAGCCGTGAAGCTCTGGTTCAAGCCATCAATGCCTATGACGGGGCGGTCGTGATTGTCTCACACGATCCGCACTTGCTGGAACTGACCTGTGATCGTTTATGGATTGTGGAGAAAGGTGACTGCAAAGCCTTTGAAGGTGATCTCAATGAATATAAACGCCAGTTGATTGAAAGCCGAAAGACGGAAAAGAAAGCAGCCAATACATCAAACACCACCAGTGTTAACCAGAAAAAAGCCAACCGTCAGGACCGTGCTGCTCAACGCGCCGCACAGGCCCCCTTGCGCAAAAAAGCCAAAGAGGCGGAAAAACGTGTGGAAAAACTGACCGGTGAAAAGGAAAAGCTGGAAAACAAACTGGCGGACCCGAAAATCTACGAAGGGCCAAGCGAGAAGCTTCAAGAACTTCAAATCCAGCTAGGTGAAATTAACAACCAGCTGGAAGAAGCCGAACTAGAATGGCTGGAAGCGGCTGAGGCTTTGGAAGAAGCTTAAGCTCCAATTCTAAGATCAGTTGGTTTCTGCCCAGACATAAACAGATGATAGGCTTCCTCATAAGCCAGTTCAATATTTCTCGTATATCGCAGTGTATCAAACAAGGGAACAGACAGCCTGCTCTCCTCAAGCCTTTGACGAAACTCTTTCAACATGTTTTGCTTTGATGTGGCCAGTTGATAGGCAAGCTCTTCATATTCCGACGGAGTTTCTGTAATTAACTCTGGCAATTGAGCGGCATTCAGCAAACTTGCAGCCACACGTGCTGCAAATTGCTGACCAATTTTTGTCAACACTGGCAGCCCTGCCCATAAGGCATCACTTGTCGTGGTATGCGCATTATAATTAAATGTATCAAGGAAAAGGTCAGCCAGTTTTTGACGGGCCAAGTGAACATCATTGGCAACTCGACCGGCAAAAATAATCCGCTCAGGTGCAATGCCACGGGCCTGTGCCTCTTTCAAAATATTTGCCTCCGTCCATTGATTGGCCTTTAACAACCATAAGACACTGCCTTCAACCCGGTGCAGCAAGTTCATCCAAATGTCAAATTCCTGCGGCGTAATTTTATAATTGTTGTTGAAACAACAAAAAACAAAGCCGTCTTGCGGCAAATTATAATCGGAACGGCACATTGTTTCTTTAGACAGCACGCGTGTATTGTCATTGGGTTGATATGTATCTGGCATATAAATGACATTTTCACTGTAATATTGGCGTAAATGATCAGGAATAAGTGTTTCATCGCCTACAATATAATCCATAAACTCAGCCCCCATGGTACTGGGATAGCCAAGGTAATTGATTTGGATCGGAGCCAAACGATAGGCAAACAATCCCGTTTTGGAGTTACCTGTATAGCCGTTCATATCAACGGCAACATCAATTCCCTTTGCGCGGACCAAATCAATAATTTCGGCATCTTCAAGCTCTGTCACGTCAACAAATTCATCAACACTCTTCCGTGCCTGTTCCAACATGGGATGTTCGTCTTTCGGGCCGTAATAAAAGGCGAAAATTTCAAACTTTTCACGATTATGGTTTTCCAGCATACCGGCAACCAAGTGCATAACCGGATGGTTGGTCAGATCGGAGGAAAAATAACCAATTTTCAGTTTTTCAGGCTTCTCACGGCCCGAAGGCGTAAAAACATATTCTTTGCGTTTTAGCTTCCGTGTGGCGCAATCACGGGCACAACGCAATTGTAATTGGGGGTTATCTTCCTTGCTAATCAGACTGAAGGGTTCAATCGGTGCACCTTCTCTCCCTAATTGTGGGGATAAAGCCTGATATTCTTCGTAAAAAGACCAGTCACAAATCCGGGCCTGTTCCTGAAATTTGTAGAGTTTCGCCTCACGTAAACCGGGATTGGCTTTCAAAGCCTGCTTGTAAGCTTCTATGGCTTCCACATGTTTTTTCTGAGTGCGATACAGGTGCCCCAGATTGTTATGAACTTCCGCCAGGTCTGGTTTTAGGTCCAGCGTCTTTTTATAAATCTCAATTGCCTGATTAATCTTACCCTGTTTATGGATAGCTAAACCGTAATTGCAATAGCCTTCTGCAAAATCAGGCAAAAGCTCAATTGTCTTTTTAAAACAGCGTTCAGCATCGACAAAGCGGGTAAGGCCAAGGAAAACAGCTCCGAGCAAATTCCATAAAAAAACAGACTGATCATACTCTTTTAAAAAAGCCTCCGCCCCGTCTTTAACTTTCAGCAGCTCCCCACTGGAATAGAAAGCCATCAATTTTTTCAGTTCTTCTTTCGGCGGGTTGTCGGCTTCAACAAACATGTTCAAATCTTTCTAAAATCCAGGTTCGATGGAACAATAACGGGATATAACCCCATATTTCAATTCCTAAAGTCGTTCAGAAAAAATAGCCCTACATAAATGCATATACCAGTCTGTACTAATACAGCAAGCGACCTACCCCTTTAAACTAAGTACTTCTCCAGAGTTCTATCTATATTAACCATTTGCTATAAGTGATTTTCCGTCTAGGATAATACAGTTGCTCTTGTAGACCTTGTCAAAGATTTCATATCTGATTAGTCTATAAGCCTTACAGAAATACACACTCAAAGGTTTACTATGGAATATTCTCTACTTGATGAAGGTAACGTCAAACGTGTCGCTTTCTACGGGAATATTAATTCAGCGTCTCGCCCCAAAATCCTCGAAATCGCGCAAGCCATGCCACAAGCCCCTCGTCGGGAATGGATTTTGGATGTGGACGAGTTTGACTATATTGATTCATCCGGTTTAGGCATGATGCTGGAACTGCAAGAAGTGGCAGAAAGAAACGGCATCACCCTGTCTATTCGCGGCGCCAATGCCCTTGTGAAGCGGATGTTCAAGCTGTCACGCTTTGAAACGCTTTTCAATATTATTGAATAATCCCCGTTGACCCCAATGTTTACGGATGCGATCGGCACTTCCCATGAAACGGCACCGGATGCACGTATCCTGTCGCTTGTGCCTAGCATAACCGAATTGCTTTTTGACATGGGGCTTGGACCACAGCTTGTCGGGCGCACAGCTTTTTGTGTTCACCCTCAAGACCGTGTGAAACAAATCCCCAGCATTGGGGGGACCAAACAAGTCAATATGGATAAGGTGAAGGCCCTGAATGCCACCCACCTGATTGTCAATATTGATGAAAACCCCAAAGAACTGGTCGAGGAACTGGCAAAGTTCATCCCTCATATTGTCGTGACACATCCCAACACCCCTGCAGATAATATTGACCTATTCAGTCTGCTGGGAAATATCTTTGAGCAAAAAGGCCAAGCAGCCCGCTTAATCAGCGAGTTTCAAGCTGCCCTCACCCATGCGCAACTCAGTGCCATGGATCTACCAGAAAGAAAAGTTCTGTATTTTATCTGGAAAGACCCGTGGATGAGTGTCTCATCAGACACCTATATTTCCCATTCACTCAAAATGGCGAATATGATCACCCAGCCGCCACAAAATGAAAACCGCTATCCCGAAGTTGATCTGAGCGAGGCGCTACTGAATGAGGTTGATGCGATCCTCTTTTCATCCGAGCCTTTCCTGTTTAAGGAAGACCACCTTGATCAATTTGCCGGAAATTTCAATATTGCACGCGAAAAGCTGCATATCATTGATGGGGAAATGACATCCTGGTATGGCAGTCGTGCAATTAACGGCATGCGCTATCTGGCTGACTTTGCAAAAACCCTCTAATCTCTTCATATGTATTTTGAATACCTAATACTATTCAGGAACGAGATGATGAAAATGGTATTTTTTATTAGATTTTCTCTCTGCCTTTTATGCTTCTTTTGCTTCATTGGCAAAGCACATAGCGGATTTCAGCATTCTATAAAACGAGCCCAGAACGGAGATGGACCTGTACGGAAAAAGTGGAGTGCGTCTCACTCACTTAGACAGCCCGTTTTTCAAATTTAATCGGACTGAGGCCATTCAGATATGAATGGCGTCTCTTTGCGTTATAAAATCCATTTATATATTTGAACAACTCCTTTTTAGCATGGTCGCGTGTCTGGAAGGCGATTTTCCAGACCATTTCCGCTTTCAAGGTCTTAAAGAATGTCTCCACAGCGGCATTATCGTAGCAGTTCCCCTTGCCGGACATTGACTGTTCGAACTTGTACTTTGCCAGCAGTTTACGGAATTTATTTGAACAATATTGTGAACCGCGATCTGAATGAAAAATCACACCAGCAGGTGGCTTGCGAAGGGCAATTGCCTTGTTTAGGGCATCCATCACCAAATCCTTTTTCATACGTCGACTTGCAGACCAACCAATCACGCGACGGGAGTAAAGGTCGATGACAACCGCCAAGTAAAGCCAGCCTTCACCCGTCCACAGGTAGGTAATATCACCCGCCCATTTTTGATCCGGTGCTGTCGCGGCAAAGTCACCATCCAACAGATTAGGCGAAATATTATGTTTGTGATCGCTGTCAGTGGTGCGTTTGAATTTCTGACTTCGCACGATCCGCAAATTGTTTTGCTTCATAATACGGGCAACGCGGTGTTCACCGACACAAATTCCCTCTTCCTGCAATTCATCTTTCATACGGCCTCGCCCATAGGATTGGTAATTGGCATAATGGATGGACTTGATATGGGCCAGCAGTACCATATCTTCTCGTTGGCGTTTGCTGGTAGGACGATTACGCCAAGCAAAATAGCCACTCTCAGAAACGCTCATCGCACGACACAGACCAGCAATGCTATGGTTCTCACGTTGCAGGTGGACAAACTGGAACTTCACGGCTTTTGGCTCGCAAAGTAACGAGCCGCCTTTTTTAGAATGTGCCGTTCCGTCCGCTTCGCGAGCCCTCTCCTCCCGCAGTTCTCGTACTTCACGGCGAAGACGGGCTAACTCCTTTTGAGCATCATCGTTAGGGGATGAACCTTCTCGTTCACGATATTGGGAAACCCAACGGTTCAAACTGCCGACACTGACACCAAAATCGGCGGCGACCACTTTACGCGGCTGATTACTGCTTAAAGCAACACGGGCGGCTTCTTCTCTAAATTCTGGGGTACGTTTGCGACTCATCATATTCTCCTGTAGTCAGCATAGTTAACTCAGGAGACACACTCCACTTTTTCCGTACAGGTCCAATAACACCCGCCAGCAGAAAAATGGTCTGTCTCGCGTGGGGAATGTAGCTGTCAGAGCTTGTCGTTCCAGTTTCTCAGGAGTGCGAGACTTTTCTCATCCTACAACAAAAAGGAAATATTAATATTCACTATATGTTCTTGACTTTATTCCTGCGTTAAGTTACATGTAGCCTCAGTCAACAGGAGAAGTGTGACCGGATGGTTGCCTTCTCCTGTTTTCGTTTCAAAGCCGCGTTTTCCGCATATTCGGAAGACGCGGTTTTTTTTGTGTGCACAACAAGGAACCTACAATGTTTAAATTCTTAGATGATGTTGCCAGCGGGTTTGGCAACTTGTTCTCCGTCGATAATGGCTATTCACCCGATACACCTATTTCATCACCCGATGCCATCAAGACAGGTGGAGCTCTGTCCGATCTCGGCTTCTTTGGCAATAATGGCCAAGGAGAGTTTGATCTCAACAAAAGCGTGAAGGCATTTCAGGAAGACAATGGGCTGAAGGTCGATGGCGTGATCAATCCAGGTGGGCCAACGGAAAATACAATTTCTAATGCGCTTTCGCAGAAAAGTGTGTCGGCAATTGATCCGCTGGAAGCTACAACAAATGATCTGCCGTCTAATGTTACTGTCAGTAAACCTGAAAGTTCTAAGCCGGATCAACAATCTTGGATTGCTTCAGCTTCTTTTGGTGAACCTACAAAGTCCAAGACACCAAACTTGCCAAAAATTGATCCCATGACAGGCCTGACCGATCCTTTGGCCTCTGCTCCAAAAGGCAAAATGCCAACAGCGAAGCAATGGGAAGAAGCCGCTAAAATACAAAAGCAAAAAGCAACGACAGCTATTGTCCCTGAAGGCAATACGGTCCAGCAGCGTATACAGTCCATGATGGCTGATAAACGCTACAACGATAAATCCGATACTCGCCTGCGTGATCATATCGTTAAACAATTCAAAAAAGCCTATCCGGGTGAAGTACAATATGATGAGACGGGTAAGATGGTTCAGGCAGAAGCCGTGATCCAACCTGAAGAAGTTGAACCGTTTGATCCAGATGGTGAACTTATTGGCGGTTCCGGCACAGATATTCTGCAGGAAGATCGTCAGACTGAAATTGCTCAAGCCTCAACTGTTGAAACAAACTCTGCTGAGGAACAGGAACCCCTAAAATTCAAGGGGCCGATTGATAAAGGTACTATTAGAGGAGATGATCCATATGGCTCCGGCCATTATGGAGCCCCCCGCGGTCGTCGTACCCACAATGGGATTGATATCAAAGCATCGCCCGGTCAGCCCGTAACGAGTCCCGTTTCAGGTACATTTGTTCGTCGTGCTAATCCTTATAAGGATGACAACAACTATAGTGGTGTTTTCATTAAGACTGATGACGGACGTGAGGTGAAGATTTTCTATGTTGATCCAAACTCAGGCCTGCAAAATGGAAGCCGGGTAAAAGCTGGGGAAACTGTCATTGGCGTAACACAGGATTTACGCAAGAAATATCCAGCAAAAAGTGGAAAGTCAGCTATCACCCCTCACATCCATATCCAGGTTCAAAAGGATGGGAAATATATTGATCCGACGGAGGGCTTTTAGAGATTAACTACAGGCGACACCCCATCTCCAAATCAAAAATGAGGTGTCGCCACTTTTCCATAGATCGTATTGAAAACGTTCAGAGGCTTCTTTTGAAAACCCTAGGCTTTTAATTATATCAATCTCATCTTGTGATGCAGCCTGCGTCAGTTTGCTTGCACACATGTCAGTCGAAACAGTTTTGAAAGGGCCAGAGTTATCCACTGTGAAGCATGTGCTATTCGCTGCCCAATACAAATCTCCTGTTTTGGTAAGGCTCAATTTTTCATGCCATTGTCCCATCTCCCATGATGGTGAGGACAACCATTCAGTTTTTTGGTTTTCAAGATTAATGATGGCGAGAGACTTTTTGTCTCCAATAATTATCTTTGGATCAGCTATTTCAAGAACGCCTTTATCGGTCAAAATAAGACCGCCGGTTTCAGTCAACCCGACTGTTGCGACACTTGTGTCACGGCATCCCAATTGGTCTCCAGGATACCTGAAGACCACTTTATGAGCTTTTAACTCACCACCATTTAGCTTGCCCATCATTTGAACAGTTGCTGGGCCATATCCAGAGTCATCAGGATTGAAATCTAGAACAGGTGATTTCCCATCTGCCCCTTTGAGAAAATTCACATCAAACAACAAGCAAGGCTTCCCATTATCCGGGCAAACCGTTTCGGCTTTTAGAGTTTCACTCATCCCATCTGAGGGGAGCAGAAAAGCTGCAAGAAGTAGGGTCCCGATAAACATGGAACGTTTCCAATAGTTCTTAACAAACGTGGACACTTTGCCACTCCTTTTACGTGCTGTTTGATATCTTTTATATCTTAATGGAAGGTCTAGAGGAATATTTTGTTTATTTGCACTTTCCTCTGGACTTCCGTTGCCAACAGAGCGGTACTGTTGGTGGCTTTAGGGCCGGTGCTTGAAGGGAAATATCGATCTCTCAGGCATTTGGGCAGTGGGAGCTTTTACATAACGTGAAAGCCGAAACTGACGGAGGCCTGATATGGCTGCTCAAGCAAATAAATCCACCAAAACCAAGAAAGATACTGTCCTTGCTCTGCTCAAACGCAATCAAGGAGCCAGCGTTGCGGAAATTCAGAAATCTACCGGATGGCAACCTCATACCATTCGCAGCTTTATTTCTTTTACCGTGGGCAAGAAACTCCAGCTTGAGGTCATAAGCTCGCTGACCAAAAACAACGTGCGCCGCTATCGCATTCAAAAGCAGGAGGGCTAAATCATGGCCTCTTCTCTTGATCATATCGCAAACCTGGACGCGCAGAACCTGCGTGTCCTCTGGCAGCAGGAGTTCGACTGTGAACCGGCTCCGCGCCTTGGCAAAGACCTGATGATACGGTTGCTGTCTTTCAAAGTGCAGGAGAAACAATCTAAGGGGCTGTCAAAACCGGCCCTTCGCAAACTGAATAGCTTTAAAAAGCAATTTGCCGAGAAAGGTAAGATTACACCGACCGACAGCATTCGCATCAAATCTGGGACCAAGCTGATCCGTGAATGGAATGGCAAAACGCATACAGTTTTGAAAACAGAACAGGGATTTGAATATGAAGGGGAGTGTTTTTCGTCACTTTCCAATATCGCCAAACAGATCACAGGCAGCCACTGGTCCGGCCCCCGTTTCTTCGGTTTGAACAAGAAACCGACACCTCCGGGAGTATCAAACCATGCCTAAGAAAACTGTCAGATGCGCCATCTATACCCGCAAATCCACCGAGGAAGGATTGGATCAAACTTTCAACACTCTTCATGCCCAACGAGAAGCTTGTGAATCCTACATTCAAAGTCAGCGTCATGAAGGTTGGGTAACGTTGCCGGAGCTTTATGATGACGGAGGTTCCTCCGGCGACAATATGGATCGCCCGGCATTGAAAAAGCTACTCGCAGATATTGAAGCTGGGCTGATAGATACGGTGGTCGTTTATAAAATTGATCGTTTGACCCGCGCACTTGCGGATTTCGCCAAAATGGTAGAAATATTCGATAATCCTGACCACCCGGTATCCTTTGTTTCTGTTACCCAGCAATTCAACACCACGACATCTATGGGCCGACTAACCTTAAATGTCCTTCTATCATTTGCTCAGTTTGAACGCGAGGTTATCGGTGAACGGGTGCGAGACAAGATTGCTGCCTCCAAAAAGAAGGGCATGTGGATGGGCGGTCTGTTGCCCCTTGGCTATGATGTTGAAGACAAACTTCTCAAAATCAATAAGCCTGAAGCCAAAACTGTTCGAGATATCTTTCAAACATACCTCAAACTGAAATCGGTTCGTGAACTCAAAGAAAATTTGGATAAGCGCGGGATTGTTAGCAAGGTTCGAGTTTCAAAAGAAGGCAATACTTCCGGCGGCAACCCACTTGCCAGAGGCGCACTTTACACCATTCTGCGAAACCCTACCTATATCGGCAAAATCCGGCACAAAGATAAGGTTTACGATGGGGGACATGAGCCGATAATCGATATGGAACTCTGGCAACAGGTTCAAAACCTGTTGGATGAAAACCAGGCGAGGCAGGAAGGCAAAACGGATTGTAAGAACGGAAGCCTTCTGGCGGGCTTGATTTACGATGCCGAAGGCAACCGCCTGACACCCAGCCATGCGGTGAAGAAAACGGCATCCGGCAAGAAACGATATCGCTACTACATTTCCCGACCATTGACGACAGGCACAGGAAAAGGCCTTCGTCTCCCAGCTACTGATGTTGAGCAGATTGTGATTGTCAATTTATGCGCTTATCTGAATGACCCCAAGAATATCGCCACCCCAGAAGAACTTGAAGAATACACAGAGTTTGCAAAAACCTTGAAAGATCACAGTACCTTCAACCGGATCTTTCTTCTCAAACAACTTCTGGAATCCGTTATCGTTGATACTTCTCAAATCACCCTGAACATTAGAAAAGGTGACAATATTGTCCCGATGAAAGTCCCAGCTCAATTGAAGCGATGTGGTTTGGAGATGAAAATGGTTTTAGGCGATACAGAACGAAAACCAGCAAACGATCCGGCTTTAATCAGAGTTCTTACTCAGGCTCACGTCATTTTCGAAAAACTGACATCCACGGATCGCATCAGCATCACCGAAATAGCCGAAGCAGAAAAAGTCACACCTTCCTACATCACACGCCTGTTGCGACTGACGTCACTCTCTCCGAGAATTCAGGAGGTCATTCTAACTGGAAAACAGCCACCTGAGATGACCGCAAATAAACTGATGAATTTGAAGGTGCTCCCAATTGAATGGTTAGAACAGGAATCTCTGCTTGGTATCTAAGAAAACGCCCATTCCATTCCCGCCCTTTCTCCTCAAAAAGGGCTTTTTTGTGCGTGAACCGTACCACCACTTTTCGCCACAGAGATAATTCGGATATCTGGCTCTGAATTCACTGTCTCAGGTCCGGCTTAAAGAGCTCATATGATGCGCCACCACCCACAACCCATTGACTTTAAAAGACGAATACAAAGAAAAAGCGAACCGGCTGGAAATCAGCGGTTCGCTTTAAAAATTCTGGCGGACAGTGAGGGATCAGATGACATCAATTCTACAACCCGCAAAACCCCTTGATTTCATACACTTGAGCCATTAAAGGTAGGTGGTAACGGTAGGTGGTTTCAAGGGAAAGTCATGGCTCGATATATCGTCAAGCAGAAGCAAGGTTACTATGCAGCATTGGAAATACCCAAGCCACTGCACAATCACTTCGGAAAGAGGCGCTTCAAGGAAACCCTCAAGACACGGGACATCTCAGAAGCCCAGCGCAGAGCATTGCCCATTATTGCCAAATGGAAGTGTGAGATCGAAGCTGCCCGCAACGAGAACCAAAACTCCTTAGAGCGCGACCATAAATTCTGGCGGGAGTCCTTGGGGATAGCTGAGACCAACAGTGGCTACACTGACGAACAAGGCGAAGACATCTACCCTTCAGAGTACGACATCATTCTTGATCACCTGCAGGGTCAGGCAGAGAAGCTGGATAAGCAAGAGGATGGTTCAGGTACAGATTTTTACCAACAGTCCACAGGGCAAAAAGCCGTCACATCTGACTATATCGAAGAGTGGAAGAAGGCTCTCACCAATACTGAGAAGACCAAAGACATGAAGGTATCTTCTGTCAGAAGGTTTGCCGAGAAGTTCACTACCATTGACATGGTAACCAAGAAGGAAGTCAGACGTTGGGTAGATAGACTTCAGCAGGAAGATGGCCTGTCCCTCAAGACCGTTAAGAGTATCCTGTCGGCCTGTCGTGATTACTGGAAGTATCTGACTGCAATCGAAGTGGTCAGCGAAGACTATACACCTTTGAACAACCTGGGCCTTGCCAGCAAGGTGACAAAAGACAAAGCCAACGAACGCAAATCATTCACAGAAGAAGAAGTCTTAACCCTTCTGGGTAAAGCGAAAGAAAAAGGTGATACCTCCCTTGCTGATCTGATCACACTCGGCATGTGGACTGGAGCCCGTATTGAAGAACTCTGTTCGCTGAAGGTGAATAAGGTGAAGGACAAATCATTTGAGATTGAAGATGCCAAGACCGCCTCTGGTTGGCGTGAAGTCCCGATCCATTCAAAACTAAAGCCGAACATCCAGCGCCTCGTTAAAGACTCGAAAGATGGCTATGTTCTCAGTGGTTTAAGCGAGAACAAGTATGGTGACCGGAGCAATGCTATAGGTAAACGCTTCGGACGTTTAAAGACAGAGTTAGGCTTTGACAGACGTCACGTATTCCACTCACTCCGTAAAACAGTGATCAGTAAATTCAAACACGCTGGGGTTAATGAAGACAAAGCTGCTGATATTGTCGGGCATGACATCCCCACCATGACGTATGGCCTGTACGCCGATGGTAGCCTGTTACAAGAAATGATCGATGCTATGGAAATGATCACCTACAGGGGATGGAACTGACAACACAATAGCTTCAAGACCTATTCCAAGAGTCACCATGATGATCGTAGGGAAACTGCGGAGAAACTGAAGCTCCTTGAAAAAATAACTGTCCTGATCAATCAGTAATGGTCGTTAGGGTCCGGGTTCAATGCAGCATCCCATTCATTGATTGGCTTCTTGCGTCGTTTCGCACTGGCCTTCTCTATAGCATCCATCATAGGGCGTAAATGCTCCATCAACTTCGCGTCCTCCTCTGGGGTACGTTTCGGCGGTTCTGGTGCGTCAGCATGTTCTCGCCAGTTAGGGAAGCAAATATCCCAGACTTCCTCAGAGACCATCCCTTCACCTCGCCATGGGTGTTTAATGAAAGCAGCGGTTCCTTGTGACTTGTCTGCCTTGTCCCACCTATCTGCAATAAGTTTCAGGTCCGCTTGCGGAACTGATCAGACATAGGTCATGGCGGCATGACCCTTCTTTGATTTGTGTCATGCGCTGGTCCCGGTAGGTGGCGATCATACCAGCGGTAAGGCGGTCCAGTGTGGTGGTGGTAAGAGGCTGACGTAACAATCGGTTGATACGTGTGTTTTCCCGCGCAATGGTACTGCCGCGTTTTGTCGGCGTGACTTCTTTCTGGTAGCGTCGTAACAAATCTGCAAGCGTGATGGTTTTCAAAACTTCTTCGGGACGGTTGCGCAAAAGTTCCAGTTTCGATTCTTCTGCCATCGCCCATCGGGTGGCATCCGCTTTCTTGGTAAATGAGCGTGTGATACTGTGACCGTGCTTGCGAATTTGCACCCGCCATTTCTTTCCAGATTTATGTACGCTTGCCATGCTTTTTGCTCCTGACTGCACAGAAATTGCACAAACATGGTCGTGAACAGTTAAAAACGGTGGGGCATATCGTTGCCCAACAATGGCAGAAAACCTGATGGTACGCTGTGCTTCACAATCAAAGAAGATGGAAAATCGTCAAGGTTCAAGAGAACTCCGTACACGGTTCTGACGCTCCTGAAACTGCTGCTGAAGAAATCGCTTACTTCTTCTCTGCATGTGAGATCGTTGGCTAATAAACTTGCGGTTTTTTAACTGTAGGTGCTTGTGTGGTTTCTGTTGTTGATATCATGTCGACAGTATGGACGGTGTTTTAAAAGCATCAATCACTGCACAAAAATTACAAAAAGACCAGATGGGGGGTCCTATCTGGTCTTTTTGTGTTTGAGCCTGTTACTTAATTTCCAGTGTAGACAAGAATTCCTTGATTGTTTTCTCAACAGATTGAGTTTCTGAATTCATTTGTTGATTGGCTGCCATGACTGAACTGGATTTGCTGACTGTTGCATCCGCAATTTCACTGAACTGCTGTACGTCGTTGTTTGCCTTTGCCGCCTGTTCTGCGGCACTACGGGTATTTTGGGCAATTTTTAGGGTGACTTCATTTTGCTCATTAACATCTGAAACAATCGAAGATGATATTTTTTTCACTTCCTCAATCGTTGTTGTAATTTGAGAAATTGCATTGGTTGCATTGGAAGTTTGCTTCTGTATGGATTCAATTTGTGTTGATATTTGAGAGGTGGCATTGGCCGTTTGGTTTGCCAAGTTTTTCACTTCAGAGGCAACGACTGCAAAGCCTTTCCCCGCATCGCCGGCACGTGCTGCCTCAATTGTCGCATTTAAAGCCAGCAAGTTTGTTTGATTTGCAATATCGGTGATTAAGTTGATCACAGAAGTAATCTCTTCGGCAGCAGCGGACAGGCCCAATACAGATTGATTACTGTTTCTGGCTTTTTCATCAGCAACTTCAATGATTTTAGATGAATGAGTAATCTGGTCATTGATTTGTTGAATAGATGAAGACAGGTTGCTTGTCGCTTTGGCAACTTCATCCACATCAGAGTGAACATACTTAATTGAGGAATGGATTGTTTCGGACCTTTCTTCAATCTGTTGGGATATGGCATTCATAGATTGTGTGTGTTCATTCATGTGTTCTGTCGCTTCATTCATAGAACTAATCGTTTTTTGAATGTCTTGTTCAAAACCAAAAATGAGTTTTTCACTTCGGGCAAACTTTTTCTCTTGCTCTGAGGCAGAACTTTGAACTTGTTCTGAAAGTTTTTCTGCTTTTTCTGTTGCTTCTTCAGCTGCTTTGAGGAGTGTATCGGCTTCAAGCAAGTTGGCTTGAAGGCTTCGGGTTACAAAAAATAATACGCCAGCTTCAATCAACAGGATCACAGCATGGAAAACAACCCTGAAAAAGTCTCCTCCTTGGGGGAAAACGGCTAAAGGATAAAGAAAGTTCAATGATAAATGGTGTACAGCCACAGCCGCTGTGAACAGCAAAATTGCCCGCCAGTCACACCATGCGGATAAGATCGCCAGTAGGGCGAAGAAATACATGTGAACATCAATTTGCCACGGGTGTTCACGGAAAACATAGACCAATAGCATGACACAAACGGCAAGGACTAAGGAGGACATGCTTAGACTGCTCAACCCAATCGGATTTTTGCGCCAGGTGAGTGTGTAAAGTGTGGCGCCCAGTGCAGCAAGAAGTGTTGGGAACACCCAGTCGTTTCCTGTAAAGAGGCATGCGACCCAAATCAAAGGAACATGAAACCATATAAATGCGACGAGACATTTTGCGATAAATGCCTGTAAATTATGTAAGCGTTCCATTTACGAATTCCTTTTGCTTGATTACTTCTGCTGAATCGGGAAACAAAACCCAGTAACAACAGGATTAAAAACGAGCCATGCGCCGGCTTCATACAGCTTCTGCTTTTGATGAGGTATGTCTGTCGTTACAATTCCAATATTGGCAGCGGCCCCAAATCTGACAATCTGTGTTGCAGAACGTTCCACAACTTTTAAAAAGCCCTGTTTCCCTTCCCACGGTGATGTGAGAATTGCATATTGTGCGCCTTTCCCCTCAGGTATCGAAGTGGCTGTCATCCAGATAATAGATAATGATCCCAGCATAAAAAAAAGGATCGCAGGGAAGACGTCTTTCATGAAAATTAAGTCCATACCTAAGAGAGAACTTTAAGTAGAACGGGTAACATACAACAGTTTTGTATAAAATATTTATATTTTTTTAGATTAAAAAAACAAAAATGTAGATCATAAGACTTTTCCGGGGTGGAAATACTTTCAGGTTCTGACCTTAGCTTTACAATTTTTCACAAGATCATTTTCCCATCACGCGCTACACTCTGTTCAAACAGAACATAAAGACAGGGAGTATCTTCATATGAGTGATGTCTATCAGGCGATGCGCGACGGGTTTGATCTGGAAATTCCGGCCAATTACAATTTTGCTTTTGATCTGGTGGAAAAACGCGCCAAGGAAACGCCTGAAAAGGTAGCTTATATTGCGGTCAGCCGGGATTGTGAAACGGTGGTGGAACATACTTACGCTCACCTCAATGCCCAGGCCAACCGTTTTGCCAATGGGTTGAAAAAGCTTGGCTGTAAGAAAGGGGATTTTGCCTGTGTCGTCATTGCGCGTCTTCCGGCCTGGTATGAAGTGCTTGTGGGATCTATGAAAGTTGGGGTGGTTTCCATGCCGGGAACGAACCTGCTGACAGCCCATGATCTGGAATATCGCATCAATCGCGCTGGGGCCAAGCTGGCGATTGTGACGGCGGAACATGCCTCCAAGATTGAAGAGATCAAAGAAAAATGCCCGACGTTGGAGCATCTGATCATCATTGGGGAAGATCGTGACGGCTGGGTGAATTTTGAAACCCTGTGTGAAGAAAACTCCGATCAGTTGGAGCGTGCAGAGTGTGAGCCCACTGGTGCAGATGATCTCATGTTGATCTATTTCACATCTGGCACCACATCCTTGCCCAAAATGGTCCCACGTAATTATTCCTATGGCCTCGCCCATAAAATTACCGGGCAATATTGGATGGATTTGGCCGATGGGGATATCCACTGGACCTTGACTGATACGGGCTGGGCGAAAGCGGCCTGGGGCATGTTGTTCCCGCCTATGCTGCAAGGTGCGACCATCTTGCTTTATGATGGCGACCCGAAATTTGATGCGGATGTGCATTTAAAGCTGATTGAACGCTTCGGCGTGAATTGTTTCTGTGCCCCACCGACTGTCTATCGTGTGTTCGCGCAAATGGACCTGTCGCCTTATAATCTGGGGAGCCTCAACCATTGTATTGGCGCCGGCGAGCCGCTGAACCCGGAAGTTATGCGTACCTGGAAGGATGCCACAGGCTGTGATGTCTATGACGGTTATGGTCAGACGGAAACGGTTAATATTGTAGCGAACTACAAGGGGATGGAAGTGCGCCCCGGTTCCATGGGTAAGCCTGTACCGGGCCTGACGGTAGATGTGATTGATGAAGACGGTACAATCGTTGAAGATGACACGGTTGGTCATATTGCGGTGAAACTGACAGAGCCGCATCCCCTTGGTCTGTTTGATGGTTATTTCAAAGATGAACAAGCCAATGCCAAATGTTTTAAAAACGGCTGGTATTATACAGGTGATACGGCCACGCGTGATGGTGATGGCTATATCTGGTTTGTTGGGCGCTCTGACGACATTATTGGGTCTGCTGGTTATCGCATCAGCCCGTTTGAGGTGGAAAGTGCCTTGATCGAACATCCGGCCGTGGTCGAATCCGCTGTGGTGGGGAAACCGGACCCGGTGCGTGGCGAGATTGTGAAAGCTTATGTCACGCTAAGTGCGGGCTATGAAGCTTCTGACGAGCTGGAAAGGGAAATTCAGGATTTTGTGAAGAATCTGACAGCCCCTTATAAGTATCCGCGTGAAATTGAATTTCGCGAGGCATTGCCCAAAACGATTTCAGGAAAAATTCGTCGTGTTGAATTACGTGATGAGGCGAAAGTAGAGTCTTAAGCTTTGATTACAAAGAGTTTTTTATGAAGGAAGGGTGCTTGAGAAAAGGGCCCTTTTTTTCTGCCTAAAATTCGCCAAGAGTCTCCTTGTAATGAAACTTTAAAAAAAATATAACACGTTTGTCATATTGCTATAGGCAATCAGACCTCGCCCTCTTTGTAATGGGAAGTACATCAAGAGTATTTGGCATGGATCTCAATAATCTTCAGAAAATCGAAAACGCTCAGTATCTCAACAGACGTGAGCTTGTTCGTATCGGCACAGCAGCATTGTTTCTGGTGGGCATTATTATTTTCGTCGGCGCAAAAATGCCGGGAAGTTTCTTGCTGATTTCAGCAGCTGTTATCGGTGGATATATGGCGCTGAATATCGGTGCAAACGATGTGGCCAATAACGTTGGCCCGGCGGTGGGGTCCAAGACCATCACCTTGACAGGTGCGATTATCATCGCTGCGATTTTTGAATCGGCTGGTGCCATCATTGCCGGGGGTGATGTGGTCGGCACCATTCGAAAAGGCATTATTGATCCATCAGCCATTACGGACCCGCAGGTTTTCGTCTGGTTGATGATGGCGGCCCTTTTGGCCGGTGCAGTTTGGCTAAACCTGGCAACCGCCTTGGGCATGCCGGTTTCCACCACACACTCCATCGTTGGAGGCGTGCTAGGGGCTGGTATTGCAGCGGCTGGCTGGGATATTGCCAACTGGACCAAGGTTGGTCAGATTGCGGCCAGCTGGGTGATCTCTCCTGTCTTTGGCGGGATGATTGCGGCGACCTTCCTTTATATTATCAAGCGAACCATTACCTATCAGTCCAATATGATTGAGGCGGCCAAGAAAATGGTGCCGCTGTTGATCGGGGCGATGGCTTGGGCTTTCACGACCTATCTGATTATGAAGGGCTTGAAGAAGCTCTTTAAACTGGATTTCCTGACAGCTGTCGGTGGGGGCTTTGTCGTGGCTGTTATTATTGTCATGATTGTCCGCCCAATGATTGCCAAGGCAGCAGAAGGGTTGGAACCGACAAAGGCATCTGTAAACAAATTGTTTGTCATTCCGCTGATTTGTGCCGCAGCTCTGTTAAGCTTTGCTCATGGGGCAAATGATGTGGCAAACGCGGTTGGCCCGTTGGCGGCGATCTATGACGTGATCTCTCATGGGGCGATGGCAGCGAAAGCAGCTATTCCATTGTGGGTGATGATCATTGGTGCTTTGGGGATTTCTGTTGGCTTGGCTTTGTTCGGCCCGAAACTGATCCGCACTGTTGGTTCTGAAATTACCGAGTTGGATCAGGCACGTGCTTTCTGTATTGCGATGGCTGCGGCCATTACGGTGATTATTGCCTCTCAATTGGGCTTGCCTGTAAGTTCGACCCACATTGCCATTGGGGCGATCTTTGGGATTGGCTTCCTGCGAGAAGCGATCAAATCCAACTATGGTAAAAAGGTTGCAGAAATTCGTTCTCATCATGAAGGTCAGGATGAAGAGGAAGTCAATGCGTTCCTTGATAAGTTTGAAATGGCAAGCTTTGAAGAAAAAGGCCATATGCTCCGAGACCTGAAAAAGCATAAACAAGCGCCGACAGTGACCAAGAAAGAACGCAAAAGACTGAGCAAAGAATACAAGAAAGAGCTGGTTAAACGCTCTGCTGTGCTCAAAATTGCAGCTGCTTGGGTGATTACGGTGCCGCTTTCCGGTCTTTTGGCTGGTATGATTTATTTCACACTGCGTGGCATGATGATGCCATAAGAAAATTGTGAACCTATAAAAAAGGCCACCCGTTTTTACAAGCGGGTGGCCTTTTTATTTGTTCAATCTGTTTTTAACCAACAGGGTTAATCACACTTTCCGGCAAGCAAGCCACACCGTTATAAAGAACTTTTTCACCTGAAACGCGGACTTTGCGCTGTGCAATCAGTTTCAGGGCAAGCGGGTAGATTTGGTGTTCTTGTTCCAAGACGCGTGCAGCCAGTTCATCTGGTGTATCACTGGGCAGAACCGGGACCGCAGCCTGTACGATGATCGGTCCTTCATCCATGGCTGGGCGCACATAGTGAACAGTTGCGCCATGGAATTTTACACCTGCCTCAATTGCACGTTCGTGTGTGTGCAGCCCTTTAAAGGAGGGCAGGAGGGCCGGGTGGATATTGATCAGGCGGTCACGCCATTTCTGGACAAACCCGTCTGTGAGCAAGCGCATGAAACCTGCCAGACAGACCAGCTGTATGTTCTCGCTGTCCAAAACCTGGTGAATGGCATCTTCAAAGGCTTCGCGGCCATCATATTTCTTATGATCAATCACCATGGTTTTGATACCCGCCTGTTGGGCGCGTTCCAAGCCATAAACGCCATCGACGTTAGAAATCACACGAACGATTTCAGCCGGGGCATCGTCTTGGGCACAGAGATCAATCAGGGCTTGCAGGTTACTGCCGCCCCCGGAAATCAGGACAGCGACTTTTAGCTTTGCCATGTCTCAATCCCTGCGATTTCAACTTGTTCGCCACTGTCGCGTTTCACAACGGTACCGATGTTGGTGACTGTCTCACCACCGTCTTCCAGAATTTTTGTCAGCGCATCAACCTGATCGGCCTCAACAATGACGCACATACCGATACCGCAGTTAAAGGTGCGTGCCAGTTCATGATTGGCAATCCCACCTGCTTCGGCCAACCAGGAGAAAACAGCCGGCAGCTTCCATGTGGAGGCATCAATATCCACACCCAAGCCATCAGGCAGAACACGTGGAATATTTTCAACCAGACCACCGCCTGTGATGTGAGCCAGCGCATTAACACCGCCTGCTTTAATCGCAGCCAGTGTGCTTTTGACATAGATTTTTGTCGGGTCAAGCAGGGCTTCTGCCAATGTGCGGGAGCTATCAAACGGGGCAGGGGCCGCGTAATCCAGACCCGCAGCCTCAACAACGCGACGCACCAGCGAGAAGCCATTGGAATGCAGACCGTTTGAAGCAAGGCCCAGAACAATATCGCCTTCTTTTACATTGGCGCCTGTCAGTTCTTCACCACGTTCAACCGCACCAACGCAGAAACCGGCAAGGTCATAATCGCCTTCTGAATACATACCCGGCATTTCAGCCGTTTCGCCCCCGATAAGCGCGCTACCGGCTTGATTACAGCCTTCTGCGATGCCTTTGATGATATCGCGACCGGCTTGAACATCCAGTTTGCCTGTAGCGTAATAATCAAGGAATAGAAGCGGTTCCGCCCCTTGGACAACAAGATCATTGACGCACATGGCAACAAGGTCGATCCCAACGGTATCATGCTTGTCAGCCAGAATGGCGACTTTTAATTTTGTACCGACACCATCGGTGCCAGATACGAGGATCGGGTCCTGATAACCTGCGGCGCGCAGATCGAAAAACGCGCCAAAACCGCCAAGCCCGTCCATAACACCGGGGCGTTTTGTGGATTTTGCAAGGGGTTTGATCTCATCGACCAAATCGTTACCAGCGTCAATATCAACGCCTGCATCTTTATAGGTGAGACCTTTTTGATCTGCCATGACCCAACCTTATCTAAATATGATATGAAAACGGCGTCCAACATACACCATATTGAACGCCGATGAACATACTTAATTGGGCACAGTTTGCAATGAAGAAAACGTGAAAGGACGTTTTTCTTTTAGGCAGCCTGTTCGCCGTGTTTCAGGCTTTCCAGAGCCGTACCGATATTTTGCCAAACAGATGCTGTTTCCTGGTCCTGACAACGGTTCAGGTGATAGCGATATTTTTCAATAGCCTGTGAATGGCCATGTTCCTCAATGAGGTGTTGTGCAATTTCTTTGGGACTTACGCTCATTTTCATGGATGTGATTCCTTGTCTATGTGTTAGCGCAGCAGTTAGCGGCATTGTCTTTGTTGCAATGCAATATTTGCATTGTGCGCCGCAATAGTCAAGTTTGCTGATGTAAAAATTATGTTACAAAGTCGCAAAATGGGGCCATTTTCTTGCATCTGTTTGAAAAAACGGGCAAAACTGTTGCACGCAGAATTTAATGATGAGACCCTTAAATGACCCTACATATGCGCGTTGTTGCTTTGCTGACTTTGGTCGGGAGCTTTTTTTTCACTGTTGATTCACCTGTCTACGGCGCAGATGTTTTTGAAGTTAAAGGGATTTATGTGGATGTCACGGCCAAAAGCGTGACTGAGGCCCGCAAAAAAGCTATGCGTGAAGGTGAGGGGCGTGCCTTTGCTATTTTGCTGAAACGTTTAACCATGAAAGATGACCGTGGGTTATTGCCATGGATTGAGCCGCGTCATCGCGCACAATATATCCGTGATTTTTCAGTTACAGGGGAAAAGTCTTCATCCGTTCGTTATCTGGCAACTTATAGCTATCACTTTAAGCCGGATGCAATTCGCAACTTGTTGAAAGCGCGGGGCATCGCTTTTGCGGAAACCATCAGCAAGCCTGTGTTGGTTTTGCCGCTTTTTGAAAATGGTCAGCAGGCAACTTTATGGAATGATCCGAACCCCTGGCGCGAAGCCTGGAGTGGTTTGGGTGTGCAGCATGGTTTGGTCCCGATTGCACTGCCGCTGGGGGACTTGGCAGATATTTCAGGTGTGTCTATTCAGCAGGCAGCCGGTGCTGATGAAGCCGCAATGATGGATATGGCTAATCGTTACGGGGTGAACAGTGCGGTTGTTGCCCATATGGTGGTGACAGGGCGTGATCAGGCTGGCCAGCCTAATAATGTGGATTTGGTGATTAACCGGGTTGGTTCCAAATACGCTGGGCGGATGACTTTGCTGGGGGTTGCCGCACAGGAGGGGGAAACATCTCAAGCTTTCTTAAAACGTGCGGCTATGGAAGTTGCTGATGTGATTGAGGAAAGCTGGAAGCGCGATAATCTGTTGCAATTTGGGATGGTCGATGTACTCCCGGTGAATTTAAATATTCGCAATCTCAAGGAATGGTTGAGTGTACAGGAACGGTTAAAAAAGGTTCCTGTGGTGCGCCGGGTTGAGTTGGCTTTACTTTCACGTGATGCGGTCCAGTTGAACCTGCATTTTATTGGCAAGCTGGACCAGCTTATCAGTTCCCTGCGTCAGGTTGATCTTGATCTGGCTGTGACAGGGGAAAGCTGGTCATTGGTGAATTTATCTGGGCGGGGATAAGGCTACGTGGGCCAGCATTTTTGGCTGAATATACCGAATGTCATTACAGTGGGGCGGGTTTTTGCCGTTCCCTTCATGGTTTGGCTGATCCTGACCCATGATTTACATGCGGCTTTCTGGTTGTTTGTCGCGGCCGGTATCAGCGATGGGGTTGATGGCTATCTTGCCAAGATTTTACAAGCACGCACACGCATTGGTGCCTTTTTAGACCCGATTGCTGACAAGCTTCTGCTCGTCAGTGCATTTTTGACGCTCGGGGTGCAGGGGTTGCTGCCCCTGTGGTTGGTGATTATGGTGGTCTTTCGGGATTTTGCCATTGTGCTGGGTGCCGCTTTAATTGAAATTTTGACCCGAGATTTGAAAATGGCTCCTAATTTCAGTAGCAAGGTGAATACAACGGTGCAGATTGTACTGGTTTCTGTGTTGTTGGGGGTACATGGCCTGTCCGTTCAAGGGATGGACTGGGCGGTGACGGGCTTGATTTATGCGACGGCTCTCACAACGTTGGTATCCGGGCTGATTTACCTCTATCAATGGGGGATTACAATTTCACAGGCCAATGGGGATTAAGATGGACGCAACCAAACAATTGAGAATCTGGTCATTCAGCCTGCTGGTTTTTATTGTATTGCTGTATGTTTTGCGCGATGTGTTGACGCCTTTTGTCGCTGGAATGGCCGTGGCCTATTTCATTGACCCGTTGGCAGACAAGCTGGAAAAATGGGGACTGTCGCGCACAGCGGCCACAAGTGTCATTACGATCGCCTTTTTTATTTTAACGATTGGGGCACTGTCGACCTTATTACCTGTCTTAACCTCGCAAATCATTGGTTTTGCCGGGCGGGTACCGATCTATTTTGATCATTTACATGCCATACTGGAGCCTGTGGCCAAGCAGATTTTTTCCGGTGCATCTGAGGCCGATTTAAAAGAGTTAGGGGCAACAGCCGCAGGTTTTGCCAAGCAGGCATTTAGTGTGATTGGAAACCTTCTACAAAAATTGATCAGCGGCGGTGCTGCCCTGTTTGATGTGATTTCCATTTTGGTCCTGACTCCTTTGGTGACGTTCTATCTTTTGCGTGACTGGGATCTGTTGGTGGCGCGTATTGATCACTGGTTACCGCGCAAACATGCCCCGACGATCCGTGAACAGTTCCGCTTAATTGATGAAACATTGGCAGGCTTTGTGCGTGGGCAGGCATCGGTCTGTTTGATGCTTGGCACTTTTTATGCGGTTGGCCTGTCAGTGTTGGGCTTGGAATTTGGCTTGTTGGTCGGGCTCGGGGCCGGGTTAATTTCCTTTATTCCGTATTTCGGTTCTATCCTTGGCTTTGGTGTGTCGATCTCCATTGCCCTCGTACAGTTCAGTGATATGACGCAAGTGGGGCTGGTTGCAGGTGTCTTTGCGATTGGGCAGGTGTTGGAAGGAAATGTCTTAACCCCTAAACTGGTGGGGGAAAAGGTTGGGCTTCATCCTGTTTGGGTGATCTTTGCCTTAATGGCCGGTGGGGCCTTGGCTGGTTTTACAGGGGTGATGCTAGCAGTACCAGTTGCGGCAATTATTGGGGTGCTGGTGCGATTTGGTCTTGCCCAATATATGAAAAGTGCGCTTTATACAGGCAACCCCACTGACCCTTCCTAGAAGTCTGTAGAACCCGTGTCGACCCATTCGCAATTACCATTGGATTTTGAATATCGCCCTGCCATGAGCGGCGATGACTTTCTGGTTTGTGCCAGCAATGCAGAAGCCGTAGCCTGGCTGGATCGCTGGCCGGACTGGCCAGCTCCCTTTGTGGTGATTTACGGCGAAGCAGGATGTGGTAAAAGCCATTTAGCTGCAGTGTTTCGCCAGGCAACGGGGGCGGAACCTGTGAGCTTGCAGTCTGACCCTTATGAGACAATGGGCGAGGCCACAGTCGGTGTGATAGAAGATGTTGATCTGATTATTTCAGATCATCAGAAAGATTTATTCCATCTTTATAATCATGCCAGAGAAAAGGGCCTGACCTTATTGCTGACAGCACGCCATGCCCCGGTGGATTGGGATGTTAACCTGCCAGACCTTAAAACGCGCTTGGGCACTGTCCCTGTGGTGGAGATTGGTCAGCCTGATGACATGCTGATGGAAGCCGTTCTGGTGAAACTGTTTTCAGATCGCCAGATTCAGGTTGAGCGTGACGTCATCGCCTTCATGCTGTTGCGCATGGAACGTTCGTTTGAACAAGCCATCACACTCGTTCAGGAAATTGATCGCCGTGCTCTTGCGCAAAAGCGCAGGATTACTGTACCTCTGGTTCGATCAGTTTTACAGGATCAATCATAGCCTCTTCGATAATTTCATCCTGACAGACATCTTCACGTTTGAGCGTGCGGATCATTTTGCAGTCTTTCTGTGTGACAGCAGATAAGCCGTGGTCTGTGATTGTCTTGTCCGTGGCAAGATAGGAAATCCCATCAGCCATAAATGAAATGACCTTAAGAGCTGGTGGCCCTGCGCAGGCAGAGAGAAACAGGGGGGAAAGTCCCAGCAAGAGATAGGCGCGTAGTTGTGTTTTTTTCGGCATGTTTTGCTTCTTATTGAAGTTAAAAAAAACGCGGTCATTTACAGTATGACCGCGTTTCCTTAACGTGTGCTTAACGCAAGAGTTGTTAGCCTACCTCACCTTCTGCATCAGAGGTTTTTTCGACTTTAACTTTTTCTTTTGGAAGGTTCAGTTTGATGTGCAGTTCACGCAGCTGCTGGACGGAGACTTCGCTTGGGGCTTGCATCAACAGGTCTTCTGCGCGTTGGTTCATCGGGAAGGCAATGACTTCACGAATGTTTGGCTCATCAGCCAGCAACATCACCATACGGTCGATACCCGGGGCACAACCACCGTGGGGGGGAGCACCAAATTTAAAGGCACGCAGCATGCCGCCAAATTCTTTTTCCACCACTTCCGGCTCATAACCTGCCAGACCGAAGGCTTTGTACATGATTTCCGGTTTGTGGTTACGAACCGCACCGGAAGACAGCTCAATACCGTTACAAACGATGTCATACTGCCATGCCAGAATGTCCAGCGGGTCTTGTGTTTCAAGCGCTTCCATACCGCCTTGTGGCATTGAGAATGGGTTGTGAGAGAAGTCGATTGTGCCTGTCTCTTCGTTCATCTCATACATGGGGAAGTCAACAACCCAGCAGAAGTTGAACTTGTTTTCTTCCAGCAGTTCCAGCTCGTCACAAACGCGGGTACGAACCACACCAGCAAAATCAGCCGCATCTTTTTCTTTGCCACAGACAAAGAAGACGGAGTCGCCATTGCCCAGACCACAGATGTCGAGGATTTGTTGAACACGATCTTCACCTAGATTTTTGGCAATCGGGCCTTTTTGCGTGCCGTCTTCGGCAATCGCAATGTAACCGAGACCACCCTTACCTTCATCACGTGCCCAGTTGTTGAGCTTGTCAAAGAAGGAACGTGGACGACCGGCAGAACCCGGTGCCGGGATGGCGCGAACCACATTGCCCTGATCCACCAGTTTGGCAAATAGGCCGAAGTTTGACCCGCGGAATGGTTCCGTCGTATCGGCGATGATCAGCGGGTTGCGCAGGTCCGGTTTGTCAGAACCATATTTCAGCATGGATTCTTTATAAGGGATACGCGGGAAGGGCAGGGGTGTGACATCACGGCCATTACCGAATTTGGTAAAGATTTCATGCATCACAGGTTCGATGGCGTTAAAGACATCATCTTGTGTGGCGTAAGCCATTTCGAAATCAAGCTGATAAAATTCCCCCGGTGAACGGTCAGCACGGGCATCTTCGTCACGGAAACACGGGGCAATCTGGAAATATTTATCAAAGCCGGAAACCATCAACAGCTGTTTGAACTGCTGCGGGGCTTGGGGCAGGGCGTAGAATTTACCCGGATGGTTACGTGCCGGTACCAGATAGTCACGCGCACCTTCTGGTGAAGAAGCCGTCAGGATCGGTGTCTGGATTTCCATGAAGTCCTGATCCGTCATTTGACGACGGATTTCAGAAATGACCTGAGAACGCAGTTTGATGTTGTTGTGCAGCTGTTCACGACGCAGATCAAGGAAGCGGTGGCGCAGGCGGATTTCTTCACCAGCTTCTTCGTTACCAGCGACCTGCATGGGCAGAACGTCACAGGCAGATTCCAGAATGACCTCATCCATATAGATTTCGATCTCACCTGTCGGCATGTCTGGATTAACCGTTTCTGCTGTACGTTTGACCACTTTACCTGTAACCGTTAGAACGCTTTCTACACGGGCACCTTCAGCGATTTTAAACAGTTCAGAAGAGACGTCGATCACACATTGTGTCATGCCGTAGTGATCGCGCAAGTCGATAAACAGCAGGTTACCATGATCACGTTTGGAGTGAATCCAGCCGGAAAGGCGAACAACTTCGCCGTCGTTGTCTGCGCGCAGTTCGTTACATTTATGTGTGCGATAGGGATGCATCTTTCGCTCGTCTCTTTGCATGAATTTCAAGGGTGTCCTGATTGTAAGAAATCAGACAGCGTGAAATCGCATTTAAGAGGGGCAAATGTCAAGAGATATGGTGAGAAAACTTCAAAGAAATCCCACTCTATCTCTGCATTTTACAGGCTGGCGAAATTACATGCCGATGGCGATGGCCTTGCGTACCAGATCAGGCAGGTTGGGCGCATCCATTTTACGCATCACCGTTGCGCGATAAATTTCAACGGTACGCGGGCTGATATCCAGTGATTGCGCCGCTTCCTTGTTGGAAGCACCTTTAACGATCAGGTCCATGACTTCACGTTCACGCGGGGTTAACTCATCGACCGTTTTTTTCACAATCTCGGCTTCTTCAGCAGAAGGCAGGTTTTTTTGCGGTGTGTTAATGACACGGTCAACACAGGCAATCAGCTCATCTGGCTGAACTGGCTTTTGGATGAAATCAATCGCACCGGCCTGCATGGCTTTCACAGCCATGGGAACTTCGGCATGGGCGGTGAGGAAAACGATGGGGAGCGGGAATTTCATCTCGTTTAGCTTTTGCTGTAGCTCAAGCCCATCCATCTCAGGCATGTTGACATCCAGAACCACACAGCCAGATTGTGGGAGGTCGTCTATATCTGAAAGAAACGCGCTGGCTGATGCGTAAGTGTGGACTTTACGTTCGTCCCCGCTGATCGCTGTTTCGAGATAGTCCAGCAAGTCCTGGTCATCATCGACAAGATATACGTTAATCGGTGCCACTTTGTTCGTTATCCTAGTACTTATCCTTAAGGGTAGGACTAAGATTCTACCAAAACCGCTTATGAATCAAGAGGGATGTTTAAAAAATAGGCGGTTAAATTGAATAACAATAAAAAAATGTGTATAAAAAATAAAATACAAAAAATATTGACTAATTAAAAAAATAGTCGCATATAGTCCTCAGTGAGGTGCTTGTCACCGTTGGAAATTAAGACAAATCGAGGCTTCTACCCATGTCTTTACAAGTCGTAACTGCAAACCGTCTGGATGATGGATTGGCTGTTTTCTATGGCGAAGATGGTCAGTGGCATAACACCATTAATAATGCCGCTATTGTCGAAAAAGGTAATGAAGGCGACAACTTACTGGCGAGTGCATCAGATGATGCGAATCAGTTGGTTGTGGTCGGCCCTTATTTGATTGATGTTGAAAAAGAGGGTAGCGCACCGGTTGCACTACGTTACCGTGAAATGATTCGCACAAAAGGCCCTTCTGTGCGCCCCGATCTTGGCTATCAGGCTGATAAATAAGGAATCGTGACCTATGTACAAGTATGATGAATACGATCAACGACTGGTTGATGAGCGCGTCGAGCAATTTCGTGATCAGGTCAAGCGCCGTTTAAGCGGTGAACTGAGTGAAGAAGAATTTCGCCCTTTGCGATTGATGAATGGTATTTATCTGCAAATGCATGCCTATATGCTGCGTGTGGGTATTCCTTACGGGACGATGAATTCCACGCAGATGCGTCAGTTTGCCTATATCGCGCGTAAATATGATAAGGGCTATGGTCATTTTACAACGCGCCAGAATTTGCAATTTAATTGGCCTAAACTGGTTGACTTGCCGGATATTTTGGCGGATTTGGCAAAAGTGCAATCTCATGCCATTCAAACAAGTGGTTCGTGCATTCGTGCCATTACATCGGATCAATATGCCGGTGCGGCGGTTGATGAATTGGAAGACCCGCGCCCCTGGAGTGAGATTTTACGTCAGTGGTCCAGCCTACATCCTGAATTCACCTATTTGCCGCGTAAATTCAAGATTGCTGTGACAGGTGCAACATCGGATCGCGCGGCTGTCGCCATTCATGATATTGGTCTGCGCATTCGCCGTGATGATCAGGGCGAACTGGGCTTTGAAGTTATGGTTGGCGGTGGGTTGGGCCGCACGCCCATGATTGGTAAAACCATCTGTGAGTTTTTACCCAAAGAAGATTTACTGTCTTATGTTGAGGCCATTTTGCGGGTGTATAACCAATTTGGTCGTCGTGACAATAAGTACAAGGCACGGATCAAGATTTTGGTTCATGAACTGGGTGCTGATAAATTTGCAGACTTGGTTGAAAAAGAATGGGAAGCTATTCGTGATAGTGACCTTCATCTGCCTATTGATGAAATTGATGAATTCAAACTGCATTTCACCGCCCCAAGTTTTGAGAGTCTGCCCGCCTTTAGTTCTTCTTTTTCTGAACAGGTTAGTGCCGATCAGGACTTTGCCTATTGGATTCAGAACAATGTGAAAGAACATAAGCAGCAAGGGTATGCGATTGCCAATATTTCTCTAAAACCGATTGGCGGCATTCCCGGTGATGTCAGTCATGTGCAGATGGACGCACTGGCGGATTTGGCAGATCGTTTCAGCTTTGGCGAGTTGCGTTCTACCCACGAACAAAACTTGGTTTTGCCTCATGTTAAGCGTGATGATCTTTATGTTCTTTGGCAAGAGCTGGCTAAACATGACCTTGCGACGCCAAATTCCGGCCTGATCACGGATTTGATTGCCTGTCCGGGGCTGGATTATTGTAACTTGGCCAATTCGCGCTCAATCCCGTTGGCACAACGTATCTCCAAACGATTTGGTGAGCTGGACCGCCAGCATGAAATCGGCAAAATTCAGGTAAAAATTTCTGGCTGTATCAATGCTTGTACACATCACCATGTCGGTCATATCGGCATTTTGGGTGTGGATAAGAAAGGGCAGGAATTCTATCAAATTACCCTGGGGGGGCGTGCCGATGAAAATGCCAAAATAGGGAAGATCATCGGGGCGGGTTTCTCAACAGAAGATGTTGTTGATGCCGTTGAGACCATTATTAACACATACCTTGGTTTGCGTGAAAATAAGGAAGAAACCTTCCTTGAGGCATTCAACCGTGTAGGTGACAAGCCGTTTAAGGAGGCTCTTTATGGCACTCGTTAAAAATAACCTTATTGTTGAAGATAAATGGAGTCTTCTTGGCGATGAAGACAGTTTGCCTGAGGGGGACGTTATTGTCTCCTTGACCTATTGGCAAGAAAACCGTGAGGCGTTGCTTGCGCGTTCTGGTGGCCTTGGGCTGATTTTGCGCAGTGATGAAAATCCTGAGGAAATTCTGGGCGATTTACAATTTTTCCAGTTAATCGCCCTGGACTTCCCTGCTTATACCGATGGGCGTGCCTATAGCTATGCCCGACTGTTGCGCGAACGTCATAATTTTGATGGTGAATTGCGGGCTGTCGGTGATGTGTTGCGTGATCAGGTGTTTTTGATGAGCCGATGCGGCTTTGATGCTTTTGTGATTGATGCGCAGGATCAAAAGGCATTGCAAATCTGGCTGGATGCCCAAAAAGACTTTACGACTTTCTACCAGCCGACAGGGGATGGCCGCAAAACGGTGAGTTCCTTGCGTCAACGCCGCCGTGTCGCACGCGCAGCTTCTTGAAGATTGTGCCGTTTATATAATATAATATCAAAGGGCCTGTATCATACGCTGATACGGGCCTTTTTCTTAACGTAATTTCATATAATCCAGATCAGAGGTCAGGCTGAAAATTTCACGGGCGCCTTCAAAATAGGCACGTATGGCTCCGCGTTGGATATCGGGTAAAGTGCCACGCATATCTGATATCTTGCGAATTTCAAAGACTTCGACCAGACCTTCGTCCGTGTTTTCCTTGCGCCAGACATAAGTGGGGTTCTGAATGATCCCTTGTTTTAAGGTCCGTGTGCGCCGGACAAAATGGGTGGTGGCAGGACCCAGCTTTTCTTCATAATGGGCGATGATATCGTCAAACCCTTCTGTCTTGAACATGGTGAAAAGACGTGTGGCGAGGCTGCCATCAAATTGTACAATGCCCTGACGCCCTTTATAAAGGTGACTGGAAACATTGAAATGTCCTGCAATGTCAGACGGCCAGCGAGTCGGGGTGACGCAAAAGGCGACGGTGCCCCGGTTTTTAGTGAAACATCGGGCGTTTTTGCTCAGGTCATCATCGCCCTGACCTAACAAGATGTCGCGTCCTAGCCCCAGTTGAGCCTTGATCAGGCGCGGGTCTACTGGTTTGGCTGTGATGGTGGGTTCTTTTGGCGGCTCTTGTTTGGGCTTTACTTTTTCTGGCGGTGTCTTTTGTTTTATTTTTATCGGTTCAACAAGAATGTGGCGTTCTGTATCTACCTCTTCGTTTGCACCAAAGGCTTGATCGAACATATTCTTAAAACGCTCAAGAAGACCTTCTGAGGTCTCTTCTGTGGGCTCGTCTATTTCAGGCGTTTTCTCAACTGTAGCAACAGGAGCAGGGGTTGGCGTGCTTGGAGCAATATCTGTTGTTTGTTTGCTTGGTTCGACCGCTGCTGCAGGTGGCGTGTCTTTGGGAGTAAAGAAATCACTAAGCCGATCAAAAAGCCCTTTTTGTAGCTTTTCTGATGGTTGTGCTTGAGAGGTCGTTGTCTCAAGCGGCTGTGTCTCAAGTTTTTCTTCTGGTTTGGGCTTTGTTTCTACTGCGACTTCTTTTTTGTCTTGACTCAAAATCTCGTCAAACAGGGCGTCCGTGTCCGGTTTTTCTGCAATAGGTTGGGGTGCCTCTTGCGTTTGGTCTTTTGCCTCGGAAGGGGAGAACATATCGCTGAGCTGATCAAAGAAAGATGTTTCTGTCTGTTTTGTCGCAGGCTCTTTGGGAATGACAATTTCGGGAGCAGGGGCGACAGGAGGCTTCGTGGTTGCTTCGGGTATCTTTTTTGGTGTGAACAGGTCACTCAGCTGCTCAAAAAAAGAGGTTTTTTTTGCCTTGGGTTCTTGTGTCGTCAGTTCTGTTTTATCGTGGCTTTTGTCAGTTACTTTTTCTGTATCAGCTTTTGGCGCTTTTACAACCGTTTCAGGCTTTTGGTCTGGTTCTTTGACATAAAGCGGTGCGGGGTAGGGCGTTTGAGGAAGGGCGTTAGGCAGGTTCGGGGCCACTGATGTGGGGGCAAACGGGTTGGGTTCATTCGGGTTTGCCGGGGCGTGATAGGGGCGAGATGTTTCAACCGTTTGCGCAGGGGCCTTTGCAACAGGTTGCGAAGTCGGTTTGATATTCGTTTTGGGGGTCGGTGCAGGTCTAGTCGTTTTTTCAGGGGGCTCTTGAACCGTTTCAGGTATGGTAATCGGGGTGGCAACAGGTTTTACCTCAACCGGTTTTGTCTGTACGGATTGTGGGGCGCGTGGCGGTAATTTTGGGGCAACAGGTACAGGGGCTGTCGGTGCGGCTGTGGGCAGGCTGGGGGCTATGGTGGTTGGGGCAAACGGATCGTTGACCGTTTGTGCCCAGGAAATTGAGCTTAGAGACAAGCAAATACCCAGCGATACACTAAAGCGTAAAGCGTTTTTAAAATTTCTATGTCGTCTTCGACAGCCCATGAGTGCCTGATTTTATTTTCTTATCAAAGTTCTTTAAGGCGGATATTGCGATCTCATGGACTGTGATGCAAGGAAAAACCTACCATCTCATGCTTTCACTACGTCCCGTACGGCTATCAAAAATGCGAATGCCACCCACTGAATTGCTTGTGGGTTGTTGTGTGTTTTGGGTGGGGCTGGTCGGTCGCTGGTTATAGGCCGGAGCTGGAGAACGTTCTGAAGACTGTTCTTTTGTCACCACAACCCGCTGGCTCAGAGCCTTGGCAATGTTCAGCCTGCCACCGGACAGAACTTTACCTTTCAGACTGGGCAGGGGGTCAGTGCCGGACATCAACATGCTTTTGAGTTGCAGATTGGTCAGGCGTGGGTTCTGTGCCAGAAGCAAGGCTGCTGCGCCGCTCACAACTGGGGCTGCCATTGAGGTGCCAGATGTGGAATAATAGCTGCTTTTAGGCCAGTCGCGTTTTACATCACGCGGCACTGTGCTGAGAATTTTGACGCCGGGGGCGGCAATATCCACATTGCGCGGCCCGAAATTTGAAAATTCTGCGAGCTGGTCACGGCGGTTTGTTGCTGCAACACTTAAAATACCGGGAGCTTCATAACTGGCGGGATAGCTTTTTAAACGCTCGTCATTATTATTGGCTTCGTTCCCGGCCGCAGCGATGACCAGAACCCCTCGTTTACTCAGATAGTCATAAACATTCTTTGCCATTTTGGTTTTGCCGTACCCGCCAAGGCTCATGTTAATGATCCGCGCCCCCATCTGATAGGCATAAAGAACAGAGCGTAAAACCGAAATCGTGTCACCAGAACCACAAGGTCCCCCCAGAGCCTTAATCGGCAGGATCTTGATGCGATCATAAATACCGGCAATGCCGATTTGATTGTTACGCGCCGCTGCAATAATGCCGGCAACATGTGTACCGTGCAGCTCATATTCACGCTTGGTAGGATGGCCTGTGCATTTAAAACGCCCGGTTGCTGAATCCACGGCAAGTACCGGGGTCGGGTTTAGGTGCGCATAAGGGATGGGGTTGTCATCATGGAAATTCCAGCCATATGTGTCATCCACAAAGCCGTTGTTATCATCATCTTCCAGGTTATCAGGGATTTCACGTTTGTTTTTCCACATTAAACCGTGCAAGTCCTCGTGATCCAGCTGAATGCCGGAATCCACAACGGCAACAATAATTTCCTCGTCATCAGATCGTTTGGAGGGCAGGCGGTCCCAAGCCTGAAATGCAGAAACCTTATTGAGATGCCACAGTTCATCAATGAATTCATCATTGGGCTTGGTGCCTGTGGCGTGCAGGATATAGTTCGGTTCAACAGCGGCAATGTTGGGGTCGGAAGATAAGGTATTGGCAAGGTTTTCCCATTGCCCGCTTGCTGCCGGGTTGGTCGTTTTAATATGGGCAATGTTAAAGGCGGAAAGAGACGTGTCAATTTTGGCGTCTTTGCCTAATTTGCGCACCCAGCTTGGTTTCGTGCCGCTTTGCAGGCTTTTAAGCGATGTGTCTGTTTTAAATTGAACCAGAAATTCGCCTTCTATGGCTTGTGCTTCCAGCGGGGTTTGAAAGACCCGAATGCCATCTTCATTCCCATCAGCAAAAGCCTTAGGAATCTGCGGAGTCGCACCAAGAAATAAAATTGAAAAAATGAATGCAAAGCTGTGTATTTTTGGTAAAAAACATGTATATTTTATTAATGTTCGCATTTTCATTGACTTTCTTTCACGCAAGAGAAGGGTGGGTGCGCCTTTTAGGTTGTCTAAAATCGGTCGATGTATCGTAATGGACGCTTTGTGGTGGCGCAAAGAAAATATGAACGGCTGTGAGGCTTTTTTCGATAACCCGCTTTACGGGCACGAGTGGCAAAATGGGTAATGATGGTTCAAAACGGGAAGGCTCTTCTATAGAAGTGGCCTTCGATGCAGATAATCAGACAGAACAAACGTCTGAGGTGCAGGATGAAAAAGCGGCAGAAATGCCAACGCTTTCGCCCTTGCAGAAAGATTATTTGCTGGAAGATGGCGACCGCATGGTCGATGTGGAAGAACTCGCGTCCGAAGACTGGAGTGCGCCCTTCTATGTTCGTTTTCGCCTGTTGAGCCTGTCTGCTGCCTTGTTGAGTGTCGGCTGGGTCTATGGGGCCTATGATTATATCGAAACCTATTTCGGCTGGTCGACCCTGACGGAATTGATGCCCCATGAAATTGGCGGCTTGGCTGCGGGGCTGGTGACGCCATTGGCTATGTTGTGGTTGGTTGCGGCTTATCTGGAACGCAGCCGTGCTATGGAAAATGAAAGTCAGGCGTTGCGCTGGTATCTGCGCCGCATGGTTTATCCCTCTGAAACAGCAGAAGAACGCGTGCGTGCCATTACCGATTCTATTCGTGATCAGACACAGGAATTAACGCGTGCCTCAGAAGATGCGCTGGTGCGTTCACGTGCCATCAATGACTTGTTGCGTTCACGCAGTGTGGAATTGACCGAAGTTTCAACCGAAGCCGATATTCGTGCCAAGGAAGCCGAAGACAGCCTGCGCCGTCAGGCCGAAGATTTGCTGAATGTATCTGATCGTGCCATTGACCGGGCGCGTGAAGTCGGCAACGTGTTGCACCACCAAGCCCATGATTTGGTCAATGTGTCTGAACGTGCTTCCAGTCGGACCGAAGATATTGCGGAAACCCTGAAACGTCGTGCCCAGGATTTGGACCGGGTCTCTGATGGGATTGTCAATAAAACCAAGGAAACGGCGTCGATCTTCCAGCGTGAAGGCAAATCGCTGGAAACCATCTATGAAAATGCCAAGGGGCGCAGCGAAGAACTGAGCGAACTTTTGTCTACCACCATGGGGGGTGTGACAGAGGCTGCTGAAAGTGCGGCTGATCGTATTGGAACCAGTGCCAAATTGCTGGAAGACCATACACTGAGTTTGCGCAAAAATACCGATGATGCCCGTGAGCAGGGCGAGGCCATGGGCGAAGCGTTTGATCGTCAGCTTAAGGAACTGAATTCCACTGCTGAGCTGGTTCGTTCTCAAACAGGGCAAATTCAGGACAATCTGTCGTCTCAAACAAGTCATTTGAATAAAACGGCTGATCAGGTTAGTGAGCGGGTCCGTGACATGCGCGATGTCTTGACGGACAGTGCCCAGCAATTAATGAATTCTACCGATAATTCCCTGATGGGGATGCGATCAACAGCTGATGGTTTTCGCCAACAGGCTCGTGAACTGGATGCGGCAACCGAACGGGCATTGGATCGCACAGGTAAATTAACCGATGCCATTCATGACAGTACGCAAAAAGCGACCAACTCTTCCAATTTGGCGATTGAAAGTATTCGTCGGGTAGATGAACAAATTCAGGAAGCCGGACGTGATATTGAAATGATCGGTGATGAAGCCCGACAGCAGCTGCAAGGGACAGGTGAAGTTTTGCGTTCGCGTATGGATGAGTTGGAAGAACTGTCCATCATGTCCGAACAACGCCTGCAAAATGCCGGGACACATTTGCAGAAACGTTCCCTTGATTTGATTGATAAAGCGACCAATGCAGCCAGCCGCATCCAGTCTGTCACATCGGCACTTCACGATGGGTCGCAGACCTTGTCCGTTTTGTCGGACAAAGGGGTTGATAGTATTGACCTGGCAACTGAGAGCCTGCGCCGCAGTGCACAGGAAGTCACGCTCTTGGGTGAAAAAGCACAGATCCAGAGTGATCACCTGGTCAATCGCCTTGATGAAATTCGCGACAGTGCCAACAATGTGGATGTGAATATGAAATCGCTGGGGGCAGAGATTTCAGAACAGCATGAACGGCTGCAAAAAACATCCATGGCTTCGCGTGATGCCTTGGCCGAAGCTGGTCGTCGTCTGGCGCACCATGCTTCCAACCTTGATACGGCCTCTAGTGAAGCGGCTGAACGGATGTCCAGTGTGAGTGAAACCTTGCAAGGGCGTACAGATGAACTGGATCAGGTGAGTGCACGAACCGCAGACCGTCTGCATGATATGGATAAGACCCTGCAATCCAGTACCCGTTCTTTGAAAAATACAGCCGATGCCGCAGCACGTCAGATGGAAGGGTATTCTGAACGTCTGGATCAGCAAACAGCTGTTTTGCAAACGACAGCGGATCAGACGGCAAGCCAGCTGGAGCAGGCACAGGCTTCTATTCGTCAAAGTGGTCATGAAATGGCCGGGGCATCTGACCGTGCGGCCAAGCTTATGGGGCTGGTTGGTTCTGGTTTCCAACGTCAACGCGATGCCATGATGAATGCGACCGAAGAAGCGGGTAAGCGCATTTTTGATATCGGTGAGGGGCTTGAAAACCATGCGTTGCGCGTGCAGGATGTGGCTGATCAGGCCGGGTCAACTTTGGCTGATACGGTTACGGAAATGGAAAACCGGGTGGAAGATGCTGGTGTCAGCCTGACCAAGCGGGTTCAGCGTGTTGGCATTCAGGCCGAAGCGGTTGTTGAAAGTGTTGATAACGTTACCAAGAGCTTGGAAGAACAAGCTTTGCGTATGTCACAATCGGCTGACCATGTGACCCATCAAATCAATAATGTCAGTGAAGAAACGCAAAAAGCCACCCATGAGGTGCTGGGGCTGACAAGTCAGACGGCGGAACGTTTGAACCAGATGGGTGCAGACTTGAAAGACCGCATGACGTCACTGGATGAAATGGCATCAGGTGCGCAAGGCACCTTGTTTGAAATGGGTGAGATGCTCTCCAAACGCGGCGATGACATGACCCAGGCTGTGACCGATGCCCGTAATCAGGTGGTGATGGTTTCTCAAGAACTGGACCGTCAAAATGCTCGTGTCAATGATGTGACTGATAACGCCATGTCCCAAGTCAATCAGCTGGGGGATGAACTGGATTATCGTACTGAAAATATTTCCAAATCCATGACCCGTGCAGCAACCTTGATGACGCAAATGGCGCAAAAACTGCAAGTTGCCAGCCGTGAGACTTCGCAGGCCAGTGATCAGGCCAATACCCAGTTGCAGGCTGTCACTCATAATATGGAACGCAGCAGTGATCAGGTTGAACAGGTGACACACCAGACGGTCTCCCAGCTGAAAGATGCGATTACTGCCATGCAGGATTTCGTTACCCAGCTTGAAGGCCGAACTGACAAGGCAGCACAGCGTCTGGATAAAGCAGGTGAAACGGTACGTGATCGTTCTGAAGGCGTGGCCCATGCAGCCCAGAAAATCCATATGGATATTACGCAGGCAACAGACAAGCTGGATGAACAGGTCCGGGCTATTCAGTCGGCCGGGGAACGTTCAGCCGATCAAATTGATCAGGTTGCCAAATCCCTTGAGCGTAAAACGCAAATGGCGCAAAGCGGAGCACAGGAAATCAAGAAAGGTTTCGATATTGCCGGGGCAGCTGTTCGCCAGCAGATGGACGAACTTACCGGAACCATGGCTCAGACCATGAAGGAAATCCAAGGCGCAGCCGATGGTCTGGAAGATCGTGTGGGCGAGGTTCAGCAAGTTTCCGATACGGCGATGGACAAGCTGGGCGCATGGGACGAGAACTTGCAGAAACGTTCCGACTTGCTGCGTAAAACATGGTCCGATGCGGCTCATGAAGCCCATGATGCTGCCAAGATGATGGAATCACAAACAAGGTCGATGAATGAGGCGAACAAGCATGCCAAACAGCTGACCATGGATCTGCGTGATGTGGACAGCAAGGTTGGTACCGAAGAATTTATGCGCCGCCATGCCTTTGTTGTGGAATCCTTGCAGTCCTTGGGTGTGGATATCACCCGTGAGCTTGAAATCGGGATTACCGAAGATGAATGGCGTCGCTTTACCCGTGGGGATCGTGGTATTTTCGTGCGTAAACTGGCAGCACTGAAAGATCGCAACAAGTTGAATGCGGTGAAAGATGCTTATCAAAATCACGAGGCTTTCCGGACCTACACCAACCGTTATTTCAGCGAATTTGAACAGTTGATTGGCCAAGCCAAGGATAAGGACCAGCACGGTATTTTGGCGAATACCTTCTATGGGTCTGATGTGGGTAAAGTTTATTTGGCCCTGTGTGCCGGTTTGGGGCGTGAGCCTCAGTGATCTTAGGGAAATTTAGGTCAATTTTTCCTTTGCGATTTCGACAATGAAATCGGCAATGGTGGGGTGTGAGCCCATGGCACGCATGATCCACAGTTTGTGATCATCGACTTCAAATGGGCCTGCCGGGGTGGCATGTTCGCGCATATCAAAGGCTTGTTGTTCTGTTGGCTCGACACCTAAAAAACGGGGGATGTCGCGTGCGCCATGAACCCCTGCGGCAATCATGAAAGGCAGGACAATGACATTAGGGGAGGTCGTGCGTTTTCGCCAGCCATGCAGAAAAGGCTTTTCTTCGATAAAGGCAGGCAGGATGGCATGGATTGGATGGTGTTGATAAATCCGTGTGGCCATCATGACTGTGGTATCATGGGAGGCGGGGCGATCCGGATTGGGATTGCCATGGGCGACCAGAAAAACCGTGGTATCTTTGGCCTTTAAGTCCCGTTCTTCCATCACTTCTTTGATGCGGTTGGCAATCAGGGCTGGTAGCCCGTCATGTTCCCCAACGGGTTTGCACAGGTGAATGTGCTGTCCTTCTTTTATCGTCAATTCACCATCAAGCCCCATTTCGCGGGGGATCACCACCTTGTTGATGTGACCGGAACAGGCAAGGTTTGGGACAATCACCACCTCAGGGGTTTGAACGCTGCCCAAGACCTCATGCAAGCGGGTGTCTTCTTTCCAGAAGGCGGTTTTGACATCAGCAAAGATGTTTTTATCAGCGATATATTGGGCATGTTTACGTGCCGGGCGAGCCTGATTTGGGTTCTTGCTGGACCCGTGGCCTGCGATAATCAAAGTTGTCTGTTTGAGGCGATCAGTCATGGTTGAGTATTTTGGCAATTTCAATGACTTGCCCGACAATCAACAGGGAAGGCGGTTTGAAATCACCTTCGAGCCGGGTTTGCGGCAGGTCTTGCAGGCTGGTATAGGCAATGCGCTGTTTTTCCGTTGCGCCATTTTCAACGATGGCGGCAGGTGTATCAGGGGCGCGTCCTGCCTGAATCATATTGGCAACAATGTTATTGAGGTTTTTTAATCCCATATAAATGACAACGGTCATTTCCGGGTCAGCCAGTGTAGCCCAGTCGATATCCAGCCCATGGCCTTCTTTATGATGGCCTGTGATGAAACGCACGCTACGTGCCATGCCACGATGGGTCAGGGGAATGCGTGCCGCAGCCCCGCATCCGGCAGCTGCTGTAATGCCGGGCACCACGTCATAGGAAATGCCATGTTTAATCAGATGTTCGGCTTCTTCACTGCCCCGGCCAAACACAAAGGGGTCCCCCCCTTTTAGGCGCACGACGAGCTTGTGCTTGGTCGCCAGTTCCACCAACAACTCATTAATCTCTTCCTGTTTCAGGATATGACGACCGGGGGCCTTGCCGACAAAGACTTTTTCCACCCCTTCGGGGACAAGGCCAAGGATTTCATCACTGACCAGTCGGTCATGAACAATCACATCGCCCCTTTGAATGAAATGGAGGGCACGCAGGGTTAAAAGGTCAGGATCGCCGGGACCGGCCCCGACCAGAACCACATGGCCGTTATCTGTTGCTTGGTTAGGCATTCGTCAGGTTATCTTTATTTCTGTTGGCCCAAAGGTCCTGGGCTTGTTGTTGTGCCGCTTTTGGGTTATCGGCCTTGCCCATCAGGCGCAAGGCAATGGCAATGGTGCCTGTGATGGCTGATAAGGCATAAGGGTGAGTGTCTTCCCCAGCCCATATTTTTTTCAGGCGGGGCAGGTCCATTTTTTCATCATGGGCTGCATGCTCGCTGTTCAGAAAAGCAGGCCATTCTTCATCACTTTTTTCACCCTCAACCAGATATTGCACAGTGACAGGCTTGGCTGCACGTCGCTCAATTTCCCCGCCTTCACCTTTAAAGACGCACATGCGTTTTTGGCCCAGCAGGTCTGCGCAGTCGCGATGAATTTCACGATATGCGGCATGGGTAATGCATTGCATTATGTTTGGTGCATCAAAGGCATTGATCATGCGGGCAAAGGTATTTACGGGGGTACGCACCCCAAGGGTTGCTTTCAGGTCAATGATTTCTTGCAAGGGGGGGCTGATTTCTTTAAGCGGCAGGTAGGTAAAATTATGGGTCCCAAGTTGCTCGGATGCTTCTTGCAGGCTGCGGGCTTGGGCAATGCCGAGATGGGCCAACGTCTCTTCTGTATAAAGGCGCCCTTCTGTATGACCTGCTGCGCCGTGCATGAATATTTTAATACCGCTTTGGGCCATGGCGAGGACAGCCAGCACATAATAAGGCAATTGGCGGGCTTTTCCGGCGTAAGTCGGCCAGTCAATATCCACCTTTGGCAGTTGATCTGGGAGGTTCAGGTTGGCACGCACGGCATCAATGAAACCTGCACCTTCGCTTGGGTCTTCAGAACGTACGCGCAAGATACATAAGAAGGCCCCGAGTTGAACCGGGTCGACTTCTTTTTTCAAGATCATAGTGGTCGCGGCACGGGCTTCTTCACGGCTAAGCGGGCGTGAGAGGCGCGGGCCTTTTCCAATAATGCGGATATATTGCGCAAAGGGATGTTCTTGAACCATGGAAATTCCATCCAATATTGAGAATGTTTATTACATATGCCTTTCTACGCTTCAGGGGAAGTATATTGTGAAGAATTTGCTATAAATTCGCCCCTTTTAGCGCTACACCAGTAAGGTGACTTTGCCTATTTCGAAAAACTGTAATCGAGTTTCCATGAAAACAGATCGACTTGCTCGCCTGCCCATTTTAATGCGTTTGCCTCAAGCTTCTTTTGAACAGGTCGTTGGGGTGGGGGAATTACGAATTTTAAAAGAGGGTGACTCCCTTTGCCAACAGGGCCAACAGGTTGATGGTGTAATTTGGTTGGTTGACGGGCGGGTGAAAACGTCTGTGTCACACAATGACGGGCATGAAATTGTACTAGATATTCTTACGCGGGGGCGTGTGATCGGGCTGGCTGAAGTCTGTGATGGGGGGAGGCAGGCATTTAGTGCGCAGGCGATTGCTGAAACGATGGTTTTTACTGTGCCTAAAGCGGCTTTTACAGTCTTTTTAGATGATGATTTTGATTTTCAAATGGCCGTTTTTGCCCGTGTTTCAGCAGAATTACGCACAGCGGTGAAAGAAATAAATGATTTGAATTTGAAAAATACTTCAACCCGCCTGGGGACTTATCTTCTCGGGTTCACGGATCAAGAAGAAGGTGAGGTGAGGTTTGATGTGCCTTTTGGTAAAAAACTGCTGGCGGCACGTTTGGCGATGAAGCCTGAAAGCTTGTCTCGTGCTTTGGCAAAATTAAAACCCGTTGGGGTGACGACTAAAAGTACCAGAGTCCATATTCAGGATATTGGGGCTTTGCAGGATTTTTGTGGTTGGGAAGAAGGGGACGGCCATGAGTCATAAGTTAAGCCCTCAGGATTATCAGGATGTTGCCAAGGTCCTGTTTTTTAAAGGTCTGTCAGACGAAGACTTGAAAGTATTACTTGCCAATGCGCTTGTCAGCGAAGAGCCAAAGGGCAGTTTGCTTTTTTCACAAGGCGATCAGGCGGATCGTTTCTATATTCTCTTAGAAGGACGGGTCAAACTCTTTACCGCGAATGAAGATGGGGAAGAAAGCATTGTTGAGGTCTATAACGGACCAAACAGTTTTGCCGAAGCAGCCATGTTTGCCTCTGCCCGTTTTCCTGTAAATTGTGAAACTGTCTCTGAAGTTCGGTTGGTGCGGGTTGATGCTGGACCGTTTTTAAAAGTGCTGCAAGACCAGCCTCAAATCAGTAAGTCCATTTTGAGAAAGCTGGCGACCCGTTATCGTGAATTACTCGATGAAGTCATACAGCTCAAAACACAGTCTCCGGCACAGCGTTTGGGCGTTTTCTTCATTTCCTTGGTCGAAGGGATAGAAGATCTGTCTGTTGAACTCCCCTATGATAAGCATTTGATTGCAGCGCGTGTGGGAATGAAACCAGAAAGCCTGTCGCGTGCCTTGGTTCGCTTAAAAGAGATTGGGGTCAGTTGTGAAAAGAATATCCTTGAGATTAAGGATATGGAAAAACTGCGTGCCTTTTGTGAAGGCTAGTTGTTTACAGCTCTTGAACCAGAGAACAAAAATCCTGAACACTGAGTTCTTCTGCGCGTTTTGTTGGTTCAATCCCGGCAGACTTTGCCAGTTCTTCCCCGTTTACACCCAGGGTTTTGAGGCTGGCGCGCAGCATTTTGCGCCGTTGCCCAAAAGCAGCCTGGGTCACGCGTTCCAGTTTGTCACGTTCCACATCCACTAGCGGCGCCTCACGTGGGACAAGGGTTGCAACCGTGGACATGACCTTGGGGGGCGGGGTGAAGGCGGTTGGCTTAATGTTAAAATTGGGGCGAACCTCACACAGCCATTGGGTAAGGACAGACAGACGACCATAGTCTTTAGTACGTGGTTGGGCAGCTAGTCGATCAGCTACTTCCTTTTGGAACATCAGGGTCAGGCATTCATAGGCTTTGATGTTTTCCAGCCAATTTAACACCAGTTGGGTGGAGATATTATAAGGCAGGTTGGCAACAATTTTACGCGGCCCGTCACATAGGCTGGCAGGATCAATGTCCAAGGCATCGCCTTCAATAATTTCCAGTCGGCCGGGGTAAGCCGTTGCGATTTCCTGAAGGGCGGCAATGGGGCGTTCATCACGTTCAATAGCAATGACTTTTTTTGCCCCTTCGGCCAAAAGGGCGCGGGTCAGGCCACCGGGGCCGGGGCCAATTTCAATCACTGTACATTGGCTCAGGTCGCCAGCGGCACGTGCAACCCGTCCGGTCAGGTTCAAATCCAACAGAAAATGCTGGCCCAGTGATTTTTTGGCAGCCAGATCGTGTTTGGCAATGACATCGCGCAAAGGGGGCAGGTTATCGGTTGTCATGACTGTGTTTCCAGTTGTCTTTGGGCCATTTCGCCCGCCATTTTTAATGCAGCACACAGGCTGTTTTCACTGGCCTGTCCTGTTCCCGCAATCCCAAGGGCAGTGCCGTGATCCGGGGAGGTTCGAATGAAAGGCAGGCCAAGAGTGACATTTACCCCGAGATCAAAGGCAAGTGTCTTAATCGGGATCAGCGCCTGATCATGATACATACACATGGCGACATCATAAGTTTGACGGGCTTCTTGGTGGAACATGGTATCTGGGGGTAGGGGGCCGAACACATCCAGACCATCGGCTTTTAATTGTTCAATCGCAGGGGTAATCATGTCGATTTCTTCCCACCCCATATCGCCATCTTCACCGGCATGGGGGTTAAGCCCCGCAATGGCAAGTTTCGGGGTCTTGATCCCGGCGCGTTCCTGTAAAGAGCGAGCGGTGATTTTACATTTTTCAACGATCAAGTCCGTGGTGAGTTCTTCAATCGCATCACGCAAGGAAACATGAACGGTCAGCGGGACCACGCGCAACTCATCACAGGCAAGCATCATAATTGGCGGTGTGTTAATGCCTGCCAGATCTGCCAAAAATTCGGTATGACCGGGAAAGTTAAACCCGGCCTGATGAAGATTATGCTTATGGATGGGGTTGGTTACAACGCCTGCGGCCTCCCCTGAACGGGTTAAGCTAACCGCGCGTTCAATGGAGGTAATAACAGATTTGGCCGTATGTTTGCTGAGCTGCCCCGGCGTGCCTGCGGTGACAGGATGTTCTAAAATAGGCAGGGCATCGGGAAAAACATCATGGGCATCGTTGGCTTGTTCTATTGGGCAGACTGGGACTGTCCAGCCCAGTTGACTGGCAAGTCGGCTGATCCGGTCCGGGCAATCAATGAGAAAAAAGCCGGGAAGCTCTTGGCGATGATCCCGCCAGGCTTTCAGTGTAATTTCCCCGCCAATCCCGGCAGGTTCCCCCATGGTCAATGCAAGGGGGGAGATCATAAACGAATATCCACGAAGGCATTGCGGCGTAGCTTTTGCAGCAAACGGCGACCTTCACGGCCAATTTTTTCCATACGCAAGCTTTGCTTAATCCGGTTTTTCTTGGCGATTTCCGGCACTTTTGCCACAGGCTGGCGCTTACAGACCATCAAGACCAGCATGGCACGCCCTGTTTGTTCAAGTGTCGTGATCTGGTTTGCACTCAATGGTGTCAGGGTTTTGCGCACATCAGCGGACATGGTGGACAGTTTGACATTGCTAAAGCGGCGGGCATCGACACCTTCAATCTTTTGACCCCGTGTCACAAGGTCGTTACAGCTTTGCGTTTCATGGGCAAGGTTGCGTGCTGCTGTTCGCTTGTCATTCAGCAAATCATCAGCCATGGTGGCTTTAAGAGGGAAAACGGCTTGTGCAACATCCAGAATTTCGTCATTCTCTTCTGCGCCCGCAATGCGTTTTTTGCGCAAGTGAAGAATGTAATAACCAGATGCGGTACGCAAGGGATTGGAATAGCCCCCTTCGTCAATAGCGTTTAGGCGAGCTTCAATTTCAGCAGACATATTGCCGGACTGTACCCAGCCAAGATTACCGCCCTGAAGGGCAGACGGGCTTTGGGAAAAGTCACGTGCCAAGGCTGCAAAAGGAGAGCCGTTTTTAATATGGGCGATCAGTCGCTCACTCATTTGACGGGCAGAGGCATCATCGGCAGGTGTTTCAACAGGCAGGAAAATTTCAGAATAGAGATATTCCGGCTTGCCTTTGTTGGCTTCAATCTGGGCAAAGATATCGTCAATTTCTTTGTCAGTCACCTTGATGCGATCACCACTGCGACGGGTCAAAACCTTGGTCCAGGTGATTTCTGCAATAGCCTGTTCTTCGATAATTTCCTTATCGACACCGATTTTATTGAAATAGGCATCAATCCCATCCGGCTTGATTTTTTGGGAGGCCGCGAAATTGGCAATGCCTGATTTAATCTCTGCATCCGTGGCGGCCATGCCTTGGCGTTTGCCTTCCTGTGCCTTGAGCCGTTCATCAATCATGGTGCGCAAAATTGTTGGGGCAAGGCGCTGACGCACCTGCCGTGTGTCTTTCATGCGCGAGGTGGCAATCGTCAGACTAATACGCTGGGCCAGATCAAGGGCGGAAATCACATCGTCATTGACGACGGCGGCAATGCGCATCACCCCCTGGGCATGAGACTGGATGGGCAGCAAGCAGGCCCCTGCAATCAACAGGGAAGCAATGAATTTGAAGCTCTGACGTTTTATCATTTTTCAGTAGATTATTAGCGTTTCGACAGTAACCGTATAATTTATACAGTTTTTCGAAGAAGTATAGCCCCTAACCGTCTTCCAGATGCAATATCATGGCTGATCCGAGCAACAGGCAGATACATGCCGGTGCCCACGCTGCAAGCAAGACGGGAATACTGCCCGATAAAGCAAGCGCCATAGAGATATCTGAGAAGAAATATAGTACAAATCCTGTCAGCATTCCCCCCGCCACAACAAAGGTGGTGCCGCCTTTTCGGGTATGGCGCAGGGTGAAGGTCGCTGCAATCAAGATCATGGCAGCCAGCAGGAAAGGAGCTGACAGCAAGCTGTGCCAATGCAGCTTGTGGCGTTTACCGCTAAAGCCTGCACGTTCCATGGTTTCAATAAAGCTGGGCAGGGACCAGAACGACATGGTTTCAGGCGAAGCAAAACTTTCCTGAATTTTATTCAATGTCAGGTCGGTTTCAAACCACAGTTCTTCGTTAAACTGGGTGGGTTGTTCAGCAATATGAACCTGCACCTCATAAAGATGCCAAAACCCATCTTCCAGCGAGGCCCGGTCAGCTTCAATACGATGGGAGAAATTATCCCGATCCCGATAGACAAAGATGCTGACATCGTTCAAATCCACGCTGTCTTCTTGTTGCAAGACAAAGCGGGAATGCAGAACAGACTGACCATCCAGATTGCTTTGTCGTAGCCACAACCCATTGGCGGAAAGACTAAGCATATTGGATTTGCCATCAAAAAACTTGCTTTCCATTTGTTCAAAGGCACTCAGGCTGGCTGATCCCAATGGATTGACCACCATGACCTGAAACATGCCCAGAATAAAGGCCACTAAAATCGCCGGGGTCATGAAACGCCAGGCCGACACACCTGCAGCACGCGCCACCACCAGTTCATGAGATTTGGTCAGGCGGCTAAAGGCGGACATGCCTGCAAACAACACGGCAAAGGGGAAGGTCTCCTGGCCGATATGGGGCAGCTTCAACAGCGCCATTTGCAGGGCGATAAAGGCCGTGACGCCTTCTTTGTTCGAAGATCGGCGCAGCAGTTCAATGGAATCAATCAGGAAGATGAGGCCCAAAAACACCAGCATGAGGATGGCAAAATGGGTCAGAAAATGACGACCAATATAAAGCGACAGGGTAGGGGCAAGGCGGATCATGGGCTTAAGCCTCCTTCATACTGTCAGCTTGGGCGGCAAATTCCAGCTCGCGCGCGACACTTTTGGCGCTGCGCTTTTTATTCCAGCTCATGAAGAAGCTACAGACCGGAATGGGCAGAACCGTGGCGATATAGAGCAGGGGCAGCAAGTCAAGGTTCTTAGCCGATACGTTCGCCATGCCGAGCGAGGCCACCTGTAATAAAATCACACCAGCAACAGCCATCATAATGCGTTTGCCTTGCCCGCGACGGCTGAAATGTCCGGCAGTTAGGAACATGACCGCAGCCAACGCGTTGGACAGGCATAAAAACGGGCTGATGATGCGCTGATGACCTTCGACAATGAATTTGCCGTAATCATGGGTACCGATCAGGCGATTTTTTTCCGGTTCCAGCAACTGATGAACCATAAGTTCGCGTGCTTCTGGCGCACGTTCGGTTGCGGCCTGACGTTTGAGCGGCACATCATGGGTATAACGATCGAAATAGAGCATGGAAAACTTGCCACTGTGACGGTCCACCAGTTGGCGGTTGCCTTCAAACATAATCACGCGGGCAGAGCCTTCAACCTCAACCAAAACGCCACGTTCAGCCATTAAGGTCACTGGGCGGGTTTGGTCACTTTCATCATGCACCAAAATGCCCAACAGCTGGCCTTCCTTGGTGCGTTCGCGCACATAAACCGTGACCTTGCTGCTCAGTTCGTTAAAGGCCCCTTCGCGCAACAGCAGGTGGGAGGCAGAATGACGTAGTTCCCATTGTAGCTCGCGAAACAGCTCGTAAGATTTGGGCACAAGATAGAGGTTCAGGGCATAGGATGCCATCATCACCACAGCGGTCAGGATCAGGGCTGGCTTGGCAATGGTCCAGTTGCTCATGCCACAGGCGCGCATCACAGGCAGCTCGCGATCCATGTTGAGGCGCGCATACACAAAGGTCACGACGGAAAAAAGCGCCACAGGCAGAATAATGGTGAGAAAGTTGGGCAGCAACAGGGCGGTAAAATAGACGAACATACCGATGCCCAGGCCCCGGTTTACAATCATTTCGACAAAGCGAAGCGATTGCGTGAGCCACAGCACACAGACAAGGGCCAGGGCCACCATCACGAAGCCGGCAAAGAGCTGTGCAAAAAGGTATCTGTCCAAACTTTTCATCATGGGCGTGAAGTATAATCCTTTACGTCGGGAAGGAAAGCAATATGATGGGCTGAGGCAAAAATGCAAGGGGATTGACGCCATGTCTGGAAATAAATGGAATATGCGCGGGATCGAAGTGGCGCGCACCGTTGCCAAATGGTCCAAAGATCAAAGCACGCAGGTCGGTGCCGTGGTCATGATGGAAGACGGCACGCCCCTGACGTTTGCCTATAACGGTTTTGCCCGTGGCGTCGATGATAATGTTGAGGCCCGCCACGAACGCCCTGCCAAATATAAATGGACCAGCCACGCCGAAGAAAACGCCATCGCCAATCTGGCACGCACAGGTCAACAAGCCATGGGCTCCACCCTGTATGTCACCCATTATCCATGTACGGGATGTGCACGCAAAATCATTCAGGCGGGCATCAAGCGCGTGGTGGTGGATGGGGCATCCATGAGTGAAGACTTCCTGTCACGCTGGGAAGAGGATATGGAAGTCTCCAAAGAAATGTTTGGTGAAGGTGGCGTGGACGTGGTGGTCCATAAATAAACCCAGCGCCTTTTATCTCTCACCCCCACGGCCTGCGCTCTGTGTCGTTCAAGCGATAAAGCGGCAGGCGCGACAGGGTTAAAATCAGAAAAAACGCCACATCGACTTCCTGATCATCCAAGGCATGATGGATTTGCTTGCGCAAGGCTGCATCCAGATTATCCCCATAGGTTTGGCTGAGTGTTGCCAGATAATCTTGCGGTGTGGTTGTACGCCACAGGCTGGCCCCGCTTTTGCGTTCATCTGCGGTGGATTTGGTGGGGTCCGTATGGTCGCGCAGGGCGTCGATGATACGGTTAATGAAGATGTCGTAATCGTTGTTTTGGTCCAGATGCATGTCGCTTTTCCTTTTTAAAACTCCATCTCTGGCCACCAGAATTTTCTGGTGACCGGGAGTTTAGCAACATGTTAGTAGACATGCGGACCTATTTCCCGAGGGTGTTATATTCAGCCCACTCCCGACCATAGGAAAAGCCTTGCATGCCGTTTTACAGACACACAAAGACCGCCCAGTCGGGGGCAGTAAACCGCTACTAAAACGTTGCTAAACGTCACCTTGCACCATAAGGTGAAAAACCGTGGGGAACAAGGGGTAATGAAAGCACATGTCATCCCCAGCTTGACTGGGGATCTTTGTCCGTCTTGAAAAAGGTCCCCGCGTGCGCGAGGACGACGGTTTTATCGACAAGAAGAAACCAGTAACGACGTGACGGGGGCGTCATCCCCAGCTTGACTGGGGGTCTTTGTCCGTCTTGAAAAAGGTCCCCGCGTGCGCGAGGACGACGGTTTTATCGACAAGAAGAAAATGACCTGCTATCTTTTCGTGCAAATGAGATAGGCGTAGGGTAGCAGATGACACAGGTGCAAAACCGTAAGGAATTTGAAGCGTGGTTGAAGGAACAGGACCGATGGGTGTCTGTCGCGATGGCTGCGCGGATTGGCTTGCGGGTCTTGCCGAAACTGGGGCCTGTGATTGTACAAGATCCGAAAGAATATAGCGCGACCATTGTTTTGCCGGTTTTTCGTGCTATAGCTGTCCCTTGGGTCGCGGGCACAAGACCGACCCAAGGGACAGAGTTTAGAGCCGCCTACGCCGCCGACGCCGCCGCCGCCGCCTACGCCGCCGTTTACGCCGCCTACGCCGCCGCCGCCGCCTACGCCGCCGTTTACGCCGCCGACGCCGACGCCGACGCCGCCGCCGTTTACGCCGCCGACGCCGCCGCCGCCGCCTACGCCGCCTACGCCGCCGCCGCCTACGTCAACATCTGGGAAGAGATTCATCTGGATATTGCGGCCATTGAAACGGGCGCAACGGTTGAACAGTTGATGGAACGCCCCTTATGGGGAAAGATGCCGGATGATGTGAAAGAACATTGGCAAGAGCTGAAACAGGCCCTGTTGGGTCTGGACGAAAACTGGCAGGTCTGGACCCAATGGTATGAGGATCGTCTTATCAGCGGCCCCAAACCCAATGGCCGCCCGGTCTATTACCCGCTTGAAAAAGAACGTGTCTTGATCCCCGATGAAGACTGGGAAAAAGGTCCGGCACATGTCAATGGGCTGATTGCCAGGATTGAAGAAAGATATCGCGGGATTTCTGAACCATCGGGGCAACAAGCGGCCTCTTTGGAATTTGAAAGAAAGCCCAATGGCAAAATTGGTCGCCAGCCCCTGCAGCCCCAAAAGGCGGAGGATGAAGAACAGGCTGAGATCTGGCGTGAAGCATGGGAAGGAATACGTTTTTCGTTTGATGATCTGTTGGAGATGCAACCTGCACGAAACCTGCCACGGCTTCAACCCATCTTAAAAAGATATGATCGGGCCTTGTCACAGGATTTCGACGATATGTCTGTGGTGCAGCTGGGGCAAATGGGGCAACGGCTTTTGGAACTGTTAAACCGTAATACGGATATGCTTTCTGATGATGTGACTGGGGAAATATCGGCCTTGCTTGCCAGCCATCATGATTTCATCCGCCAAATGCCGCGCTGGCAGAAGTTTCTGGCTGCACGCAATGATGATATAGGCAAGGAAGATGTCGCCCTTTCCCTCACCCTTGGTCATCAAAGTATTGAAGAACCCGAGATGCTGGAAAAAGAAGCGGCGGAAGATGTTGAACTGTCGCTTAAATCAGTGGAAGACGTTCTTGATGAGGGGGAGGAACAGGAGGAGTGGCTGAAGGATAAAAGCCTGCCTGCGGACCATGTGCGCAGTATGGATAACCTGATGAATGTATCCTGCCAATTGATCATCCGTGAAATCCGTGAAAAAGGCAATGATGTCACCCAGCTTGATGACCCGACCAAGGACATGTTGATGAAACTGTGTGACGATGAAGTCTTGGTCCAAACCTTGATGGAACAAGGCGCACGCAGTGAATTTGCCTGGTTGATCCCATTGTTGCATTTTATCCGTACCGCATCAAAGGCGGAGTCTTGAATGACGGTGTTGGAAAGAAAAAACACGTCATCCCCAGCTTGATTGGGGGGGGGCGGCCGTCTTTGAAAAGGTCCCCGCCTGCGCGAGGACGACCATAGGGATAAAAAAGAGCCTCCGCACAGAATGCAGGGGCTCTTTTTTATTCAATGGTGAAGAGGTGGGCTTAGAGCCATTCGTCTTCGCATTCCAGAACCGCACCGTAGCCTTTAGTAAAGATGGCTTTGAGCGCACTGGAGGTAGGCAGGATTTGTTCTGCGAAGAAGCGGGCTGTATTGATCTTGGCTTTCATGAAGTTTGGATCGCCAGCACCGTCATCCAGTTTACCTTGGGCGATGAGGGCAGATTTGGTCAAGAGCCAGCCACCGCACAGGTTACCCATCAAACGCAGGTAGTGAACAGAACCTGTGGCCGCTTGTTTCGGGTCTTCCTTAAAGCTGTCGATCAGCCAGCTTGTGGCTTTTTCCGTATTGGCAATGGCAACGTCCAACGCATCAGCCATTTCAGCAAACACGCCGCCTTTGGCTTTGGCAGCAGCCACGTCTTCTTTGATCATGGGCAGCAGGATATCAAGATATGTCCCACCGTTCATGGCGACTTTACGCCCGATCAGGTCGTTGGCCTGAATGCCGTTGGTGCCTTCGTAAATGGCGGTGATGCGCACATCGCGCAACCATTGGGCCGCACCGGATTCTTCAATAAAGCCCATGCCGCCATGAACCTGAATGCCATCATCGGCGACTTCGCGACCAATGTCGGTGGAATAGGCTTTGACAACCGGGGTCAGCAGTTGAACAAGCGCATCGGCTTGTGCACGTGATGCCTCATCTGCGCCTTTGACCTGAAAATCTTGCTGGCGGGCCGCGAAGTACGAAATAGCACGGGCGGCTTCTGTCTTGGCCTTCATGGTCAAGAGCATACGGCGCACGTCCGGGTGTTTATCAATGGTGACAGATGTCTTGTCTTTGGATCCAATCAGCGGGCTTTGCACACGCTCACGGGCATATTCACGGGCACATTGATAGGCACGTTCAGCCGCCGCGTAACCTTCGTTACCTACGTTCAGGCGCGCATTGTTCATCATGGTGAACATGCAGGCCAAGCCCTTGTTTTCTTCTTTCACCAGATAGCCTGTGGCTTCTTCAAAAGACATGGTGGCCGTTGGGGAACCGTGGATACCCATCTTATGTTCAATAGAGATACAATAAGCCGGATTGCGTTCACCCAAGGAGCCATCTTCATTGACCATATATTTCGGTACGATAAACAGGGAAATACCACGTGAGCCCGCAGGCGCATCCGGTGTGCGGGCCAAAACCAGGTGAATGATATTTTCCGCCATGTCATGTTCACCAAAGGTGATGAAGATTTTTTGACCGGAAATTTTGTAAGAGCCATCGTCTTGTGGCACAGCCTTGGTAGAGACAGCCGCCAGATCAGACCCGGCAGATGGTTCGGTCAGGTTCATAGTGCCTGTCCATTCGCCGGAGATCATCTTCGGCAGGTATTTTTCTTTTTGTTCGTCAGAAGCGTGGGCTTCAATAGCTTCAATCGCGCCGCCTGTCAGCATGGGGCACAGGCCAAAGGCGATGGAGGCTGAGTTCCAAATCTCGTTAACCGCATTTGACAGGACAAACGGCAGGCCCATGCCGCCATATTCAGGGTCACAGCCCAGACCCTGCCAGCCGCCTTCGATAAATTGGGCGTAGGCTTCTTTAAAACCGGGCGAGGTGGTGACTTCTGTATCTTTCCATTGTGCGGAATTTTCATCAGAGGTCCGTGCCAGCGGGGCGATGATGTCGCGACCCAGTTTGCCCGCTTCGTCCAAAATGGCGTCCACCATGTCTTCTGTCGCTTCTTCATAGCCGGGCAGGGCAGTGATGCTGTCAAGGTCCAGCAGGTCCTTGATCAGAAATTCCATTTCGTTAAGCGGGGCGTTATATACAGTCATCGGGGGACGCTCTCTTATTTCATGTTTCCAGTAATTTGGTATGACTATACCGATTAAGCGAAAAATATTCCAGAATAAATGTTCGGTCTGCGAATTAATATTTGTGAGGAAATGTAAAGGAATTTATGTTTTCTTTTGTCATCATTCGGGTTTCATTTTGTAATAGGAGGGGTGGATGACCAGTCTGATCCGTCTGCCGCTTTCGGTGGATCATCAAAAGAAAAAGGCACGTTCCATTGAACTGCCTTTTGCGCTGTATCTACATTTTATTACAAGCGATGAATTTGAAGCGATCCTGCCCAAAGAGCTGAAGGCAAAGGCGGAGAAATCGAAGAAGACATTTCTGGCGCAAAATCAGTTTTTTAGCGAGGAATATCAGGCGGAATATGAGCGCAGTGGCTATATCCGTTTTCTGACGGGGCCGGATGTGCATAAATTTTTTGCAAAAATCCTGTCGCTCAATTATCAGGCCCATCAAAACCTGCTGCAGGAACAGGCAGGATCGTTTCAGGAATATTTTTCAGACTTGAAACTGTTCTGGAATGGGAAATATCATCGCGAGATTAAGGGGGCGGATTTCAGTCATCTCCGTCAGGCCCTGTTCTGTCAGGCATGTTTGCGCACACAACATAAACGCATGACGGAAAAACAGACCCTTTATGACAAGCTGGGAGACTTTGCCAAGCAGGAGATCAAGGCGAAAGAGCTGGAAGTCAAACGGCTTAAGCAGGAATTGAGGCAGACTCAGCAAGAAACACAGCACTTACAGGAAAAATGTGAGGGGGTGGAGCAGGAATTGGCGAAAGTCAAAGAAGACAACATCGTGCTGGTGCCCAGTGATCCACATTATATGCTGGGGCTTGACCCAAAATCTGCGCAGGATGTAGAAGCGCGGGCAAAAATACTGCTTAAAACATTGCATCCGGATCGCAGTGGGTCCCATGAAACGGGCTATCTGTTTGATATGGTTGTGAAAGCGCGTGATATGATCTTGAAATAAGCCCTTTGTCTTATTTCCAGCTGTGCTCTGTGCTGGACCCGCTGTTTAATTGCTTGAAATAGGCTGTTTTAGAGAAAGCCTGATAGGTTTTGGTCATGGTTGTGCGTAGTTTTTGGTGGGCACGGTTGATATACATATAGGTTTCTTCAAAATAGATCGGATTTTTTGATGTTTGAAACGGGGTGTGTTTGTATTTACTCAAAATATAGTCAAGATTGCTTTTTGATACAAAGGCAAGATCAATCCGGCCAATTTTGATGAGCTTTACCAACTGATCAAGGTTTTTCGCCCTGACCAAACGTTGTCCGGGCAGGGGGCGGGTGAAGGAATTATAAATGAGATAGCCAATTTTAAGATTTGTGTTGTTTTTCAGCTCTTTTTGCATATCCATTTGCTTGGTCGACAGGGCAAACATGGGCGATTTATCAATCACAAAAGGTAATTTGCGGATGTTTTCAAGGGGCAGATTACTGGCAACGGCATAATCGACAAGCAAGGCGCTGCTGTAAGGGCCAATCATATGGAGTTCTTTCTGGCTTAAGGCCCAGATGGAACGTTTAAAGGGCTGGCGAAGCAGTTTAAATTTATAGCCGCTTTTCTCCATGACCTCTGTAAGTAGAGTATGGAAATAAAAATTATCACCAGTTGTTGCAATTTTAATGACAGTCTCGGGCTTGTCTTGGGCCTGTGTTGGCACAGTCGTGATACAGGCAGCAAAAAACGACAGCATGATAATGCTGGTGATGCGATGTGCTGATGATAACATGCAGCGTTTCCTGACCCGATCTTTATCTGTTTGTGTAATTTTCGCACTATAACGAAAATTACACAGCACGGGAATGTTTTTTCTGACCTTGTTGCAGATATGTGTCAAAGGTGGCGGCAACCATACGCATCAGCGGGCGCCCTTCTTCGGGCAGGCTCAGGACATGGTTGTCCAATGTGCAGATTTCATCTTCGACCAAGGGCTGGAGGCGTTTGATTTCATCGGCAAAAAAGTCTTCTGCGACATTGTGTTTGTTACACATGGCGGCAAGGTCGACTTTCATATTGCACATGATCTGTTCAATGACCTCCCGGCGCAGGATGTCTTCGCTACTTAAATCACGTGTGCGCCCCACAGGCAGGATGCCCGCATCAATCATGCGTTTGTAATCACGCAAAGGCTGAACGTTTGCCACATACCCCAGTGGCGTTTGCCCGATGGAAGACGCGCCAAGGGGCAGCATCACCGGATTGTTATCTACCGTATAGCCTTGGAAGTTACGATGCAGGCGTTCTTCGCGCATGGCGATGGTCATTTCATCATCTTCACGGGCATAATGATCCAGACCGATTTTGACAAAGCCAAGTTCTTCCAGCTTTTGGGCGGCTGCTTCCATCTGTTCCCAACGTTCCATGGCATTTGGAAGGGCCTCTTCGGGGATGAGCTTCATATGAGATTTCATCCAGGGTACATGGGCATAGCCAAAGACCGCAAAGCGTTTTGGGCCAAGGCTGACGGCCTTTTCCACCATATCAGTGACTCGTTCGGTGGTTTGGAATGGCAGGCCATACAGCAAGTCAAAGTTAATGGAGGTAATGCCATATTTTTTTAGCCATTCTACGACTTGTTTGGTGGTCTCAAAAGGCTGAACACGGTTGATGGCAACCTGAACTTCTTCATGGAAGTCCTGTACGCCGATAGAGGCACGGTTGATCCCGGCTGCAGCAATGGCTTTGACATAATCTTCTGTGGCGGTACGTGGGTCCAGTTCAACGGCGAGTTCGGAACTGTCATCAATATCGAAAACGTCTTTCAGTTTGTCGATGATGGATTTCCAGTCTTCGGCCTTCAACATGGTGGGCGACCCACCGCCCCAATGGACATGTTTGGCAGTCATGCGCGCTGGCAAGGCAGCGGCCAGCAGGTCAATTTCTTTGTGAACATATTCAAGATATTCACTTACCGGGTCGTAGCGTTTGACGATCTTGGTATAGCAGCCACAAAAAGAGCACATGGAGTCACAAAACGGCACATGGATATAAAGCGAGACCCCGGCTTTTGGGTCCAACTTGCCCAGCCAGTCACGATAATCCTGATCCGTATCCGTTTCCTGAAAATGGGGCGATGTGGGATAGCTGGTATAACGGGGGACACGAAGGTCGTATTTTTCTGATTTCTCAGCGATGGAAACGCTCATGACTACTCTTTTATCAATAGATTGACTGGCCCTATTCGTCATCATCGCGTATGCGGGGATCTTTTAAATCCAAGAGATCCCCAGTCAAGCTGAGGATGACAGCAAAGGACAATAGGCTATATCGCGTTTAAATGTGGTCATTGTGGGGCAAAAGAAAAGCCCCGACTGAAATCAGGGCTTTAAAATAGTCGTGACCGGTTGTTTGTGAAGCTTATTTCACATCCGCAGCGACTTGCATTTTGATGATCTTGTCTGGGTTTGTGACTTTACCGTTATTATAGCTGCTGCCTTTTTTGATGCGGTTTACAAACTCCATACCTTCGACCACTTGGCCCCAAACGGTATATTGACCGTCAAGGTGGCCTGCACGTTTAAACACAATAAAGAATTGGCTGTTGGCACTGTGCGGGTTGCTGGAACGTGCCATGGACAGGGTGCCTGTCACATGCGGTTCATTGGAAAATTCCGCAGGCAGGTCAGGATAGTCACTGCCGCCCATGCCTGTGCCGGTTGGGTCGCCGGTTTGGGCCATGAAACCACGGATTACCCGGTGAAAGACAATCCCGTCATAAAAGCCTTCGCGAGTCAGCTTTTTAATGCGTTCCACATGTTTCGGGGCCAGGTCCGGGCGCATTTTAATCACCACACGACCATCTTTTAAGTCCAGATACAGGCTGTTTTCTTTATCAAAATCCTGTGCCTGTGCACTGAAGGACAGGCCAGTCACCAAAAGGGCTGTCAGAAGAAGGCGTTTTAACATGGTTGGCTTCCCTTAATCTTAGTCTTGTACGTCTGCAACAACTTGCATTTTAATAATAGAGTCTGGGTCTTCGACAGACCCATTGTCAAACGGGCTGCCTTTTTTAATAGCATGAACATGTTCCATACCATCAATGATTTGGCCCCAGAACGTATATTGATTGTCCAGATGCGGTGCGCGATCAAAACACAGGAAGAACTGGCTGTTGGCGCTGTCTGGTTCCATGGACCGCGCCATAGAACAGGACCCTTCGATATGGGGTTCATCAGAAAATTCCGCCGGCAGGTCAGGATAATCACTCCCACCAAAGCCTGTACCGCTTGGATCACCGGACTGGGCCATGAAACCGTCAATGACACGGTGGAAGACAACGCCGTCATAAAAGCCCTCACGCGCCAACATTTTTAGGCGTTCCACATGTTTGGGGGCAAGGTCCGGGCGTAGCTCAATTGTGACGCGACCGTCTTTAAGGTCAAGGTAGAGGGAATTTTCTGGATCTTTGATATCGACCATCGGGGTACTGCCTAACTTGTTAAGTAATCAAAATTGGCAAGCAGACTATCATAAAATGCGTGAAGAGAAAGAGGGGAAATGTAAAATGCTTTATTGTGCTTTTTATAAGGGGCATAGTGATATGTCGTGTCCTGTCACCTTGCTGTCGTGTCCGTGTCGTGGTTGTTTGGTCATGTTTTTCTTAGCGTGTCGACGTGTTTTTTGAATTTAACAAAGGGAAGTCAGATGTCTCATATTTTGAAAATGTTACGTACAGAGAAAAACTGGTCGCAGGAACAATTGGCTGAATGTGCCGGAATTAGTGTGCGCACGATCCAGCGCATTGAGAATGGGGCTGCTTGTTCTCTTGAAACAGCCAAATGTTTGGCCGCTGTATTTGAAGTGGAAGCCAGTGTCTTCCTGACACAGGAAGAAGACGATACCAGTAATGAAGACCAACTCACCCTGATTTTAGCCCGTCAAAAGGTGAAAGAAGAGCTGAAATTTTATTATCATCTTGTGGCCTATATTGCCGCCAATGCCGGGATGATTGGGGTCAATCTGAAGACCAATAGCGATCATCTATGGTTTATTTATCCGTTACTGGGCTGGGGCATTGGTTTGGCTTTTCATGGCATTAAAGCCTTTTCAGCCGGGTGTGAGCAAAAGCTGATTAATAAGCTTGCTGAAAAGAAGTTACAAAAAGAGAAACTGGCGGATTAGGCAACAAAGTCCATTTTGTTTTCAACCCCTTTGAGAACGCCGAGAATTCGATCAATTTGGTTCAGGGTTTTCGGGTTCTCTGATGGGTAGCGCTGTTCAAAATCATAGCGCTCCTGCCATTCCTGAACATAGTCACGCGGGCGGTCCGGTTCGGAATGTTCGCCTGTCAGGGCGCCAATGGTGTCTTCAAAACGGGGATGCATTTCCGGCTGAAAGGCCAGCATGGAATATTCATCATAAGAAAGAACCCCGTCGATATAAAGATCAAGACTGAAGTCCCCCATTTCACGGGGGCTGAGCTTGCGAATGTTAAAGGTGTCTTCGCCAACACCGCCTTCGGGGATATTGTCCAGATCAATTTCGATGCCTTGAAATTCAACAATATCTTTTGGGGCTGTACGTTGGGCTTGTTGGGCAAGCTTTTCCTGTTCCTGGGTATTGGGGGGCGGGGTAATAAGGACATTGGGCTGGGACGCAGCGGACTGTCGAGACAGGCTTTCCTGCTCGTTTAACAAAACCTGAGAAAGGCTTGCATCAATATGCATGACACAACCCTTTCAAAGAACCTGATAATGTAAATCCGTGCGTTATTCCGCAGCGTTCAATGTGCATTTGTCCGGTTTCTCTTCCTGTCGTGATTTTTTGGCCGCATACATGGCCCGGTCAGCGCCATTGAGCAAATCCTGTGGCGTGGATGAGCTATCATAGAACTGAATGCCCACACTGGCCTTGATCCCCAGAATGTGACCTTTCCAGCGTAATGTGGAGGTGTTGAGTTCCTGTGTGATTTTTTCAATGCATTTTTGACCGTCAACCCAGGAGGTCCGTACCAGCAAAATCGCAAATTCATCACCGCCCAAACGGGTGACATAATCTGTATCACGGGTGTAGCGTTCCATAATATAAGAGACATGGCGCAAGACTTCATCCCCGCAGGCATGCCCATATTCATCATTGATATCTTTGAAATCATCCAGGTCGATATAGGCCAGCACCCCTGTTTCCTGAAACCGTTTTGCTGTGGCAAGAACCCGATGAAGTTCGGCTTCAAAACCGCGACGGTTTAAAAGGTCGGTCAGGCTGTCCGTCATGGCGAGACGGTCAAGGTAGGCGATCTGGTCATTGCGCTGGTTCAGCACACCTTCCAGCTTATAAGCCAGTTGTAATGCGTCGTGCAAAGCTTCTTCCCTTTCAGATGCGGAGGCACGGCCCTCTAAACAGCTGGCCAATTTGCAAATTCCGCCTACGAGTTCACAAACATTCGTTTCTGTATTCTTTCCATTATCAAACATATGGGTCTCCACCTCTTATTCGTTCGATATGCCGATGTGGAAGTTATCGCAAAAGATATGCCAGTTTTAAAACGGCGGAATCTCTCTACTTACGGTTATTTTTTGTCGTTATTTCTTATGCGCTAGGCAAAATATGCCGCCTTCTAGGCAAAAATGACCTATAGTGCCTGTATGAGAAATGTTTTTTCCTTTGCCATTGCGATGGCTTTTTCCTTCCCTGTTTGTGCAGAACAGGTGATTTTACGCTCCCACGATGCGACTTATGCCATGAAGCAGGTGCGACAGTTTGATCGCAACTGGTCAGTGCTGGAACGTGCCGATGGGGTCTTGCGTTATAAGTTTCGCAATACCTGTGAAGGCTGGACGGTGGAACATCAAAGCGCCATGCATATGGAATATGAAAATCAGCAGCAGGCTCAGATGACCTGGAATTATACAAGCTGGGAAAGCCGGGACGGTCAGCGCATGCGTTTTCGTAGCCGAACAAAACATAATGGGGTGGTGAGCGAGAACCAACGTGGTGAAGCGCGCAAGGAAGAGGGAAAAACCATTGCGATCTATGCAGAACCAAACGGTCGACGCGAGGTTATGCCCGCAGAGACGCTATTTCCAACAACTCATTTGCGCCATTCCTTACAGCAGGCGCAAAAAGGACTGAGCGTTTTTTCCAGCCCTTATTTTGATGGCAGTGGTCAGGAAACATTTTATGAGGTGGATAGCGTTATGACCCCTTATAAGGGTCAACCTGTTTTGGAGGTTAATGGGCAAAAGCTTGTTAAACAGAAAACATGGGATATGCAGCTGTCTTTTCATCTGCCCAAAAGCCAAAACAGTGTGGCGGAAATGGAAATCGGTGCGCGGTATCGCTTAGATGGAGTTTCAACCCGCCTTGTACAGGATTACGGGGATTTTGTGTTGGAAGGTCAGTTGGTCGAGTTGACCTATGTGGATGAACCGGTGTGTGAGTAGGTAAAAAAAGAGGGCACCCGTTTTATAGGGTGCCCTTGTCAAGGTTCGTCGTGATAATCCGTTTAGAATTGCAGCTGTAGGTTCAAGTTGAACTCGGGACTGTTTTCACCGATTTCAGAGGCTGTTTGCGTCACATCAAAGCTGGCGGACAAGGCATTGGCATCGTCTGTAAATTTTACACCTGTTGCAAACGTCTGTGCATCATTGGTGAAGTTTGTTTTGATGTAAGGTTCTGCAATTCCAGCTTGTTGACCATCATTGTGGTCTACGGTGAAGCTATAAGCAATCAGGCCGCTGAAACTATGTTCAGAATAATCGGAACGACCATATTGTTTTTCGCCTTCCAAAGAACCGCTTAAGCCTGTTGCGCTGGAGGCAATGCGCACACCGCCACCGATATTATAGGCCCCACTGTCCCCATTGGTCGCATCCGTTGCATCATAGATGTAATCGGCCTTGGCATAGGGCTGAATGGCTTTTCCCTCAATGTCAAAGGTATAGGCAGCTTCAACACCAGGCTTGAACTGGCGGGTGTTGGAAATGGACTTTGCTACATCCGTATTGTCACTTTCCACGAAAGCATCTACCGTTTTATGGGCTGCAAGGAAAGAGGCTTTGGCCGTCAAATCGAGCGGGAGGGCCTTGTTTGGGCGGGCTTTATAGGCCCCGGAAAGGGAGGCAAACCACATTTTTGAATCTGTCTTGCCGGTGACTGTCCCGCGTGTACGGTCAATATCACCAATGGTATAGCCCGCGACCATGGACAGGGTTGTTTCTGGTGTGGGTTGATACATGGCATAAGGCGACAGGGTCCAGCCCTTTTCGTCATACGTGCCACTGTTATACGTTGTCGTCAGGTCGGTTTTGGTATAGCCAAGGGACAGACCAGCGACCAAATTCGGGCGGTAGCGGTAATCAACCCCAATGTTGTATCCCCAGACATCCCCGTCATACCGGCTGTCATCATTGGTGCGGTTACGTTCATTTTCAACAGAAGTATAAGATCCGTGGCCCCAAACGGTATAGTTGCTCAAAGCGCCTAACGCCTGACGTTGTTTGGTCCCTTGTAAGGGATCATTGTCATCACCTGCGGCAGACAGAACCATTTGTGAACTATCAAAATGTGCCATCATGGCGAGGTCACGCAAGGACCCTTTGCGCGACGAAAATTCCATGTTGTCCCAATCTTGCACAGAAGAAGACAGGCTGAACATAGGGGCAAAGCTGGAAGCTTGTTCCTGTGTCCCCGGTGTCCCTGTCGGTGCCCCACCAGATGGTGTACTCCCGGACGGAGCCCCACCTGAAGGGATATTGACAGCGGGGGCAGAAGTTGCTGCCGCATAAGACAGGCGGGTCTGCACGTTCTCGGTTACGACTTTGGAAACAGAGCGTGAAACAGCTGATTGGACAGCCTTATTTGCGTGAGTGTTGGTTACGCTGGATGCTGCTGATACACCATAGCTTACAGTCGCACTTGTAATGTCGATGTCATTGCCATTACTCGAGATCGTGTAACTGACGTTCATGGTGTAGGTTTCACCATTAATTAAATAGCTGGCGCTGGCGGTTTCTGAACCATTTGTTGTTCGATTGTCTGCGCAATCTGTACCGTCAGAGATGCTAAAGCTCCCAATCGTACAAGTGCCTGAATAGGTTGTTTTGTTGTATGAATTTGATATTTTCTGGTTAAATGATTCATCGTTTGCGCCAGTAGCTGCGCGAAAGAAGATTGAATTTGTATTCCAATTGGTCGAATCGGCAAATAAGCCATCTGTTACAACACATTGGTCAGTTGCAGGATCGAAGGTCACACCAGATGCATTGCTGGTGGTTTCTGAAGCTGTTCCGGTACAGGTAATCACTGCTGCTTGAGCTTGTCCGGTCCATAACGCGGATATGAACAGACCTGCCCCTAACGATAGGGTTTTAAAATATCTAAATTGTGTGAAAGCTTGCATGGATTGCTCTTAATTTTATTGGCAATAGACAGGGTTGGCCCCATCAGACTGCAGCTTTTTTAGCGGTCTGAAAAAAAAGATGAATTACCCAAAGAGATAGAAAAATCAGATTCTTAGGCGGTGTTAATGGCCTGTTAATGTCTGTTGATGGTTTGTTAATGTAGAGTCAGTTTCAGGCGCTGATTCTGGATGTGGACAGTTTACGCCCTAAAGTAACCGCCCTTTTACAATCGCATTTCCCCCATATTTCTGGCGGATTTCTTCAATGGCTTTGGCGGAGCGTTGGTCTTTTTGTTTTTCGGCCAGTTCAAACAGGTCGGGGGCATCTGGTGTGAGCTGGTTGACGTCTTCCAGCATGGAAAAACCTGTGCCAATCAGGCGATAGCTGCGGCCATCACATAAAGGTTCCAGCAGGTCAATGGAACAATCAAAGAGGTCTTCTGCCGATTGGGACGGTTTGGGCAGTTGGCGCGAACGGGTGATATTACGAAAACCAGTGGTTTTGACTTTTAAGGTAACGGTACGCCCGGCCAGTTGAGCCTTTTTCATGCGTCCTGAGATTTTTTGGCAGATGGGATAAAGGGCATCTTTCAGGTCAGTAAAACTATGCAGGTTTTCATCCAGTGTGACCTCGTTGGAGATGCTTTTTGTTTCTGACTCTGGTGTGACTTTTCGTTCATCTTCGCCGCGACAAAAATGATATAGCCGTGCCCCTATGGCCCCATAGGCCCGCATCAGGTCCGTCTTTTCAAAGGGGCGCAGTTGACCAATGGTGGCAATACCGTCTGAGGCAAGCTTTTTTTCCATGGCCGCACCAACGCCAAAAATCATTTTAACGGGTTTATCTGCCAGATAATCAACGGCCTCGTCGCGTCCTAAAATGGCAAAACCACGGGGTTTATCCAGGTCTGAGGCGAGCTTTGCCAGTGACTTGTTATAGCTTAACCCGATGGAGGCCGTAATGCCGATTTCCGTTTCAATGCGTTTGATCAGCCGGACTAATGTGCGGGCAGGACTTCCGCCATGCAGGGCTTCGGTGCCGCTGAGATCAAGGAAGGCTTCGTCAATGGAAAGCGGTTCCACCAAGGGGGTGGTTTCAAACATGAGGTTACGCACCTCGCGCCCGACACGGCCATACTTATCTTTGGAAGGAGGGACGATGACCAAATCCGGGCAAAGCTTTAAGGCCCGCATCATCGGCATGGCAGAACGCACCCCGTAAATACGCGCAATATAACAGGCTGCTGCGACAACACCACGATGGCGCCCGCCCACGGCGACGGGTTTGTCTTTCAGCTCAGGGTTATCGCGTTTTTCGACGGTGGCAAAAAAAGAGTCACAGTCGATATGGGCGATGTGAAGGCTGTTAAGTTCCGGGTGTGAGAGCAAACGCACCGAACCGCATTTTGGGCAGCGTTCGCTATCGGGACGGTCTTCAAAACTATGGGCGCAATCGCGGCATAAGGTCGGCAGGGTCTCACTCATAAGACATAATATAGCCTGCCGACTTTGAAAGGGTATAGCAAATCACGAGGAATTGTGATTAAAAATGGCGACGACGTATTTGCGTAAAATCAAAGAGTTATAGCGATAGGCTTATTCAGGTGTGCTAACCGGATGGCCAGCTTCTGTCCAGGCTGGCATGCCTGCACGGAAATATTTAATGTTGGTATAGCCCCAGCTGACAGCACGGGTACTGGCGGTATAAGAGCGCATGCAGGCCGTGCCGTAACAGTAAAACACGATGGCCTGGTCTTTTTCCGCCAGCATTTCGATGGCATCTTTATTAAACGGGCCTGCCAAATTCAGGCTTTCAGAACCGGGGATATGACCCTTGGCAAAATCTTCTTCCATGCGCAGGTCGATGAAAAGGGCACCATCATCATGCAGGGCCTTTGCCTGTTTGACATCAATGGTTTCTGCGCCTTCTACATTTGGCGGGGCGACTTCTGCGGCCTGTGCATTTGTATGTGCAATAATAAAGAAACCCGTGACGACAACGGCGAGAAAAGATTTGAACATAGTGTCTCCCTGTGTTTATTAAGTTTTTTTAATACTACCTGTGGGTTAGGGGCTTGTCTATGGTTTTATCAGGTTTTGGGCCATAACCAGGCCGCGCCACGCACGCCACTTGAATCGCCATGTTCTGCTTTTAATAAAACAGTATTGCATTCATTGCCAAACACCCACTTGTGCCAAAGTTGAGGCACGGTGTCATACCAGCGATCAATATTGGACAGGCCACCGCCCAAGATGATGGCATCCGGGTCAAAGACATTAATAATACTGGCAAGGGCACGGGCTAGCCGGTCTTCATAAATCTGAAATACCGGATTGCTGATATCGGCGGGCAGGGCGGCAATATCCTTGGCTTCAATGTCTGTCCCGCAGATATTCTTAAAGGTCCGTGTCAGGGCGGAACCACATAGGAAGGTTTCAATGCAGCCTTTTTGTCCGCAATAACATTCTTCACCCGGCAGTTCATGGGGCTGTGCCCAGGGCATGGGATTATGCCCCCATTCACCGGCCACACCGTTAAGACCACCGAGGATTTGTTTCTGAACAACCAGTCCACCGCCTGTGCCTGTTCCCAAAATAACACCGAAAACCGTTTCGTAATTTGTTCCGGCCCCATCAACAGCTTCGGACAAGGCAAAACAATTGGCATCGTTGGTCATGCGCACGTCGCGCTCCAGAGCATCGGATAAATCTTTCTGAAAGGGATGACCGATGAGCCATGTGGAATTGGCATTCTTAACCAAGCCTGTTTTTTTAGAAATAGAACCGGGAATGCCGACACCGACACTGCCTTTTTTATCAATTTCTCTTTCCGTAGACAGAACAAGATCGCGAATCGAAGCGACTGTTTTTTGATAATTTCCGGGAGAGGTAGGAAATCTTTTCCTTAAAATTTCTTCATCATTGTTGCCAAGACAGAGAATCTCTGTTTTGGTGCCGCCAAGATCGATTCCGATTCGCATAAGAATTTCCTTGTGGTTACGAAGTGTTAATCTTTTGCAGGCATTGTATCACAAGATCGGATCTGTCAATGGGCATTATTTGCCTAGTCGATCAGGGCGAAACTTCTTTGCAGATCAAGGAGTTTAAAGTTAAAATATCGTTTACTCGTACAATGAGTGCGAATGCGAAATTTAAATTCAGGGAAGACCAAGTAATGGTTGATCAGGTCGAGTCAAAAACAGGAATTACAAAAGCAGGCATTTCCTGTGCGTTGGACCTTAAAGAAAAATACAAGGCCAATCAGCCGATTTGCGTACCCGGCGAGAAAACAAAAATCCTGATGCCGGAAAATCTGCTGAATATTAATCTGGATCTGGAAGCTCTGGAAGATCCGATGCCGCTTTCCCTGATGGCGACACGTGATCCTGAATCTCCGATGTCTATGGCAGCTGCGGCACGTTTGAGCCCGCAGGCAGGCAAAAATAAATTTGTCGGTGAAGTTATGCGCATTGTGGCTGATTCATCCAAACATGAAAATGTGACGCATGCCATTAACATGTTGCATGAAAATGACTTCCACCCCAAAGCCATTGGTGAAGTCGTTCGTCAAACAAACCGTGTGATCGTTCAAACGCGCAAGCAATTCTCATCTGCACTTCGCCAAAACCTGCATGCCCTGCTGGAAGGTGATATGGCGCCGCGTTCGTTTGTTCATGAATTTTTTGAGCTGACGGAAAATGGCAACCTGCGCCATGATATCCGCAAGCGTCTGGTGACATCCATGTTGCTGTCCACCACCATTCGTCCTTCTATCAAGTTCCTGTTTTTGGAAAACTTTGACCGTTTGCCGGAAGCCGTGCGTATGACCATCATTAAAGATGTGTTGAACGCCCCGGAAAACCATCACACTGAAGTGATTAAGGAAGAACTTGCCTGGATTGTGAATAACGAAAAAGGCGGTACGTTCAAGTATCACTAAGCGCGAAAAGTTATGAGCGACGCTAAAATCCTTTATCCTTTTGATGCAGTGCCTGCTGGCGGTGAGGCTGTGGAAGTCGCGCCCGGTGTGTTCTGGCTGCGCATGCCATTACCTTTCAAGCTGAACCATATCAATTTATGGATGTTGGAAGATGGCGATGGCTGGACCATTGTTGATACCGGGATTAATACCCCTGAAGTTCGTGAAAATTGGGAAACGCTTTTGGCTGGCCCGATGGGGGCAAAGCCGATCAAGCGGATGATTGTGACCCATTTCCACCCTGACCATGTTGGTTTGGCCGGGTGGTTTGAAGAAAAATTTGATATTGCCTTGTGGATGACCATCGGTGAATGGGGCATGGCGCGTAATCTCAAGCTGGAAACCACAGAACGCTCCACTGACTATCTTAATCAATTTTATCATCGGGCAGGCTTTGATAAGGCCCTGATGAATATTATCCCGGAACGCAGTGTTTCTTATCCCTCACGTATTACGGTGCCACCTGCCGGGATCAGGCGGATTGTGAATGAAGAAAAAATCACCATTGGCAATCACGATTGGGAAGTGATCGTCGGTACAGGCCACAGCCCGGAACATGCCTGTCTTTATTGTGCGGACCTGAATGTGATGATTTCAGGGGATCAGATTTTACCGCGCATCAGCCCGAATATCAGTATTTGGCCACAAGAACCGGATGCGGACCCGCTGACCCAGTTTTTGGATAGTCTGGAATTGTTTGACCATTTACCGCGTGATGTATTGGTCTTGCCGTCTCATGACTGGCCGTTTCGTGGGCTGCATTATCGCTTGAACCAGCTGGCCTGCCATCATGATGAACGTCTGGAAGAAACGTATAACTTATGTGAAAAGCCCGTAACTGCCTTGCAGGTTTTGCGAGGTCTCTTCACCCGTGAACTGGATAGCCATCAGGTGTTTTTTGCCATTGGTGAAAGTCTGGCCCATCTCCATTATCTGGTTGCCCAAGGGCGCTTGATCCGTGAAGACGGTATGGATGGGGTGACGATGTTTCGGCAGAAACCTTAAGGGCAAACGTCATCCCCGGCGTTATGTAGGGGGGAGGGAGGTCTTCCGCTTTCGTGGAAGGCGGCCTGTTCCTTGACTTACTTATTCACAGCTGCCGCAATGACATGAATCCAGCCAAGATAACCATCTTCGGCCGCACGTTGCCATAATTCCATGCCTTCACGGGCATTGTCATAAGACTCTTGGCCGATACGCGGCAGGATTTCTGATTTTTTACGTTCCAGCTGCTTTAATGCCCAGCCGTAGGTGCGCGCCACATTATCGGACCAGTCATCCCATTTTTCCACCTGAAAATTGGCTTCTTTCAGGTTGATTTCATATTCATGTTTGGACCACATGGACGGGCTTTTGACCCGTTTGAGGATTTTTTCGCGCAAAGCTGGCGGGGTGGAACGGCGAAGTGTGATTTCAGAAAATGCCAGCAGGCCAAAGGGTTCCAGCACACGGTGGGCTTCGCTTAAAACACGCATGCGATCCCCGGCATGGAGGAAGCTTTCTTGTGACCAGTAAACCTCAAAGCTGTTATTGGCATAAGGCAATTGGTGATAATCGCATTTTTCAAAGCGGACTTTCTCAGAAAGCCCTTCGGCTTCTGTTAATTCAGCGGCGCGGGCGAGCTGTTTATCGGAAATATTTGTCGCCAGAATAGAACAGTCAAAACTGCGTGAAAGCTGGCGGGCCAATGTGCCATAGCCACAGCCGACTTCCAAAACCTTGCTTTCGTTATGAAGGGCAATGCCGTCAATCATAGTGTCTTTGGCGCGTTGCATGGCGCTGGGCAGGGTTTCATCGACAGAAGAAAAAAGCCCCAGATGAATGCTGCTGCCCCAAATGCTGCGATAAATTTCGTCAGCAGTTCCATCATAATAATCGACCGCAGCTTCGACAGCAGATTCAATATGTTGGCTTTTGGCAAGAGAAAGGGGCGTCATGGTCACAGCTTTATCATCTATTTGGAATCAAACAGGCCGCCACAAAATGACGACCTGGTTGTTAATGTACTCGTTATAAAACTTAAGCGCAAGCTGCGGTTTCATCATTTGCACAATAAAGATTGTACAATGTTTCAATCACAGTTGCTGCTTCTTCCCCCTTAAGGGAGTAATAAATTGTCTGGGCATCACGGCGGGTTTGCACCAGATTATCGCGACGCAGGCGGGCCAAATGTTGAGACAGGGCCGATTGGCTTAAGCCGATAATCTCTTCCAGTTCGCCAACAGATTTTTCCTGACCTGAAATCTGGCACAGGATCATCAGGCGATGCTGGTTGCTCATGGCTTTAAGTAGGGTGCTGGCACGACGGGCGTTTTCTTCGAGTTTTTGGAGTTCAATATCCATTGATCTATTCGCTGAAAAGTTTGTTAATAATCTTTCTTAATTGGCTAAGCGCGTATATAAGAAGATTGCATAAACGGAATATACGCAGATACGTTAAAATAATCTACATAAAAATGTGAATATTACGAAAAAAAATAGTATTTATCGTTGTGGGTAAACTGCGTGCTGTTCATTTGCATAAAACCGTCTTATAAGGGCTCTTCCTGTCAGGCAAAGATGAAATACAATGATGCAGATTGATCGAACATTAGATGCGTCGGGGATGCGATGCCCCATTCCGGTTTTACGTGCAGGCAAGGAAATTCGTGCCATGCAATCTGGTGAGGTGATTGAAATCATCGCAACAGACGGGCAGGCCCCACGTGATTTTCATGACTTTTGTCTGGAAGCCGGTCATGAAATTTTGATCAGTGAAGAACGTGATGGCAAATATGTCATCATCATCCGTAAAGGGTGAAGTGGGGCCCTGATCCTAAGCTTTCTTTGGCAACACAATCGTTAACAAAGGTGGAATAATCACGAGAGTCAGCAGCGCTGATAAGGTCAACCCGCCGACAACGACTGAGCCTAACCCCCGATAAAGTTCTGAGCCCGCACCGGGAAACAGCACGAGGGGCAACATGCCAAAGACACTGGTTAGTGTGGACATAAAGATCGGGCGAATACGGCTTTTGGTCGCAAGGCGAATGCTGGCTGCGGGGCTCAGGCGTTCTTCACGCACGTGGAACAGGCTTTGATGAACCAACAAAATAGCGTTATTAACTACAATGCCGACCAGAATGACAAAACCCAGTAATGTCAGCATATCAAGAGGCTGTGGTGTGAAGAGATTGAGCAAGCCAAGCCCGGCAATGCCGCCCGCCGTTGCTAGGGGGACCGACAGCATAATGACAAAGGGATAGACAAAGCTTTCAAACAGAACAGCCATGGTGAGATACACAATGGCAACGGCAAGCAACATTTCCCAAACCATCGCATCCCATGCCTGTGTCAGCTTATCAGCCGTCCCCGACATATGAAGGGTGACACCATTCGGAAGCCCTTCTTTTTGTAGAGGTTTCATCACTTGATCACGCAAAATGTCCATGGCGCTTTCAAGAGGTATATTCGGGCTGGGTCGGACCTCAAGCGTGACGGTACGTTGGCGCTCAAGATGGCGGATTTCTGTCGGGCCGGAGGTGACTTTGACATCGGCCACATCATTGACCGATATAATATCGCCACTTTGGGTCACAACAGGCAGGTAGCCAATGCCTTGAGTTTGAGTGACTTTTTTCTCAGGGCCTTTCAGGGTCAGGTCAATACGTTTGCCTTCAACGGTAATTTCAGCCACCCGCATGCCATCATTAAAGGCATCTACGGTTTGGCCAAGGTCACGCGCTGTGACCCCATTATCGGCCAGCTTTAACGGGTCGGGATAAACGCGCACTTCCGGGGCACCCAGTTCCAAGCCCGGCTTTGGCCTGAATTGGTTGCCTTCGGTACGAGGAAGAAGCTGGGTGATTTTCCCGGTGGCACGCAGGGCGACTTCCAGTACTTTTTCAAGATCAGGGCCAGATACATTTAAATCAATGGACCGCCCAGACCCAATGGATCGGCCAAATAGCGAGGGTTGAGTAACAAAGCCAAAGGTTCCCGGTTCACTAAAGACCGGCTGGCGCAGCACCGGGATCAGTTCTGCCGCACGCGAGGGGTCTTCACTTGCCGCGCCAACAAAGGTAGTCGTGTTACGTGCAACGAAGAAGAAATTCTTGATTTTGGGCGGTTGGCCTTCTTCACTTTCCGGTCCGGTCTCACTGGACCAGAGATGTTTAACAGCGTTTTCAACCCGATTGGCAATGCCGGTGGTGGTTTCCAGATTATACCCCGGTGGGGGGAGCAACATGCCGAAGACGAGATTACGATTGCCTTCGGGCAGGTATTCCATCTTGGGTAAAAAGGCCCAGCTGGCAAGCAAGGCACTCAGGCTGATTGCACCAACCACAATGAGGGAGCGAATTTTTGATTTGGTAACAAGGTCGGTATAATCCAGCACCTTTTGAACGAAGAGAGCCGCAAATTTATCAAGGGCTGGTAATTTTACCTCATCTTCATCCTTGCTGTATTGCTCTTTGAGCAGGCGGTTGGACAGGGCCGGGATAACGGTGATGGCAACCACAAGGGAAAGCAGGACAGCAACGGAAATGGCGACTGCAATATCACGAAACAGCTGGCCGATTTCCAAATTCATGATCAGCAGCGGCAGGAAAACCAAAACGGTGGTCAGGGCTGAAACCAGTACGGCACTCCAAACCTGAGCTGCGCCTTGATAGGCGGCCTCAGAGCGTGATTTGCCTTCTTGTCGCAGGCGATAGATATTTTCCAGCACGACAATGGCTGCATCGACCACCATGCCAACAGCAAAGGCAATGCCCGCCAGTGAAATCACGTTGATCGAGCGCCCCATGGCGGCCATGGCGACGAAGGACCCAATGACGGAAACCGGAATGGCAAGGGAAATAATGACGGTTGCCCGTGTTGACCGTAAGAAGACCAGCAGGACAAGGGCGGCTAAAACACCACCGATATAAATATTTTGCTGTACCAGTTCAATGGCGGAATTGATATAGACCGTTTCATCATAGACTTGCGTCAGTTTGAGCTTGGCTGCAGGGAGTTCATTTTCATTGAGTTCGGCAATCGCAGCTTTTAACCCAGTCATAGTTTCAATGACATTGGCCCCGGTATCGCGTTGGGCATTCATGGCAATGGCAGGTTGGCCCAATTGGCGAATACGGGCTGTTGGCTCTTTATACTTAAAGGTCACATCGGCAATATCAGACAGGCGCACCCGCGCCACACGGCCGCTTGCCACATCCTGAGTACTGCGCACCACGACATTTTCCACCTGTTCGGTACTGGTCAGTTCGCCTTCGGTACGTACCACATAGCGGCGTTTGCCTTCTTCCACATCCCCAGCAGAGATAGAGGCATTGGCACTGCGCAAGGCGTTGACCACTTGGGGCACGGTCAGCTGATATTGGCTGAGGCGCACAGGATCAACGGTGACAACCAGTTCACGTTCGGAACCGCCATAGACATTGACCATGGCAATGCCGTTAACCCGTTCTATTTTGTCTTTAATGACATCTTCGGCAAAATCATCATAGGTGTGAATGGGGCGCTCATTACCGTCAAGGCGTTGCAAGACAAACCAGGCAATGGGGTTATCTTCACTGCCCGATGTATCAAAGGTGGGCTCGTCTGCTTCTTCTGGATAGCCGGAAACCCGGTCCAGCCGATTGGCGACCAACAGCAGGGCCTTGTCCATATTTTGGCCGACAGAAAATTCAAGCGTGATGCGCGAGCGCCCCTGTTCAGAGCGGCTGGTCATTTCATCCAGCCCTTCCAGTCCGCGCAAGACTTCTTCCTGTCTATTCACAATCTCGCGTTCAATTTCAGCCGGGGCGGCACCGGGCCAGTTGGTGCGTACCGTAATGACAGGCTTGCGTACATCAGGGGTAAGCTGAATGGGAATGGTTTGCAGGGCGACCAGTCCAAACAGAATCGTCATAATCACCGCAGCAATAACGGCAATCGGGCGATAGATGGAAGTATGGATCAGGTTCATTTCGCTGCCCCCATTGCCTTGACGGCTTGACCTGGGCGCAGGCGTTCATTGCCGCGTACAACCACGACATCACCATCTTTCAGGCCGGAGAGAACTTCAAAATAACTGCCTGTAGCATCGCCTAGTTTGACTGGTGTGATGGTCGCTTTTCCGTCTTTGATGGCATAGACCATCTGTTTGCCCTTTTTATTTAAAACAGCATCTTTTGAAACGGTGAGGACTTTGCGGGCATCTCCTTGCGGGATATGGACCGTGATGGTCTGGTTACTGGCGAGTTGATAATCTGTCGGGTTAAAGTCAGGTGTGAGCCGGACGGCACGGGTTCGGGTCAGAGGGTTTTCTTCGGGGACAATTGCCCGCACTGTGCTGGTGAGTTTTTGGCCTTGACCTAAAGTAATGCTGACAGAAGCCCCTTTTGCCAACCCGCTGAGACGATGGGTTGCCACATCAGCTTCGATTTCCAGATCCCGTGCGTTGATCAGTTTCAGCACCGTTTGCCCAACACTGACATAATCCCCCTGATCAACTTGGCGCAAAGTGACCGTACCGGGGTAGGGGGCGACGATCTGGCTATAGGTTAAGTCCAGTTCCCGTAAATTCAAGTCAGCTTTGGCCTTGCGTACAGCAGCTTCGGCCTCGCTGACCGCACTTTGAGACTTGATTTGCTCCAGTCGTTTATCGTCATAGCGTGCCTGATTAAAAGCAGCTGATTTTCTTAAACGTTGTAGGCGTTTGAGTTCTTGGGACACAATATTGAGCTGGGCTTTTGCTGTTTGCAGGGCGGCTTGGGCGCGTTCCAATTCTGCAACGGCCAGTTCTTTTTGATGGATCAGGCGATCTGCAACCAATTTGACAAGGGGCTGTCCGGCAAACACGTGATCCCCGACATCCACCAGAACATGTGCGATCGGTGCATTGATGCGTGCAGCAATCTCACTGGCTTGTTTGGCGATGAGGCGCCCGGAAACAGGGATGGTTTGGCTGAGACTGCGAAGTTCCACAGAATCTGCCCCCACAGCTGTGGCACGAGGAACAGGCTTTTTCTCTTGAGCCTGTACGTTTGTACCCACAACGAGCAGGCCAGCGAGAATCAGGGCAAGAGCTGTCTTTTGTTTTTCCACCGAATTATCCCCTTTATTTGAACCTTTAAAGCCTTGTGAAATGATATTCAGCTTTCTTGACCAAAAGGTAAAGGTTCAATTTGTAACTGTTTGTAAGCCTATGCTTAAACACGCTAAAAGAGATTTGGCTTTTGTGTTGATCTTTTCTATGATGTGCCTCACACAAAACGATAAAAAACAGTGGGGACGGTCATGGCGACATTATTACTTACGCATCCGGTGTGTCTGAAACACGATACCGGGGAACATCATCCAGAACGCCCGGCACGGCTTCGTACCATTTTGCGCCATCTTGACCGTCAGGAATTTCATTTTCTGATTCGCGATCAGGCACCGCGTGCGACCCATGCTCAACTGGAACTGGCTCATCCTACCAATTATATTGAAGCCGTTGAAAAAGCTGTCCCGACAGAAGAGGGGCATTTGAATTCCATTGACGGGGATACGATTGTGTCACCGGGCACATGGGATGCCGCCTTGCGTTCGGCTGGCGGGGCCTGTTTTGGTGTGGATGAAGTGATGGCAGGCAAGGCGCGCAATGCTTTTTGTGCCACACGTCCACCGGGGCACCATGCAGAAACATCAAAGGCCATGGGGTTTTGTTTCTTTAACAATGCGGCGATTGGAGCGATCCATGCGGTGGCGAAATATCCTGAGGTTAAAAAGGCAGCCGTGATTGATTTTGATGTGCATCACGGCAATGGCACGCAGGATATTTTTTATAATAGCCCGAACCTGTTTTATGGCTCTTCCCACCAATCACCGGGCTATCCGGAAACAGGGAAAGAAAGTGAAACCGGTGTTGCCAATAATATCTGCAATGTGGAATTGGAACCAGGTTCCAAGCCAGAAGAATTTCGCAAAGCTTATTCAGAAAAAATCCTGCCGCGCCTGCGTGAATTTAATCCGGACTTTTTGATTATTTCTGCCGGATTCGATGCGCATGCCCGTGATCCACTGGCTCATTTGCGTTTGTCCATTGATGACTTTATCTGGGTGACCGAAGAATTGCTCAAGGTGGCAAATGAGTGTTGCGAGGGCCGTGTAGTGTCTGTTTTAGAAGGCGGATATGAGGTTGATGCGCTGGCTGCCAGTGTGGCTGCCCATGTGAAAACACTCATGCATGTCTAAATGCTTGCTCTAAAGGGGGGGCGGGGCTAGACTGCGCGCCACTTTTAACGAACAGAAGATATCTTGATGTCCCAATCTGAAATCGAAAAGCTCAGCTTCGAAGAAGCGCTGGCACAGCTTGAAGAAATCGTCCGTCAGCTGGAAAGCGGTTCTGGCAAGCTTGATGATGCGATTACGGCTTATGAAAAGGGCGCATTGCTCAAACGTCATTGCGAGGCCAAACTGGCCGAAGCCAAGGCCAAGGTGGATAAAATTTCACTGGCCCCCGATGGCAGTGTGACGGCGCAGCCGACAGAAATTTCTTAAAGGTTGGGATCGCCGTGCCTGATTTAAAACTGGCCTTAAAGGCCGAAGCTGAAAGTGTCGATCAAGTCATCGATATGCTTCTGGAAGAACCAGAAGGCCCCGAAGCCCAAGTGGTGAAGGCCATGCGTTATAGTGCGCTGGGTGGCGGTAAACGGGTGCGCCCGTTCTTGGTGATGATGTCATCGCGCCTGTTTAATGTATCTGAACAAAGTGCGCTGCGCGTGGCGGCTGCCCTTGAGATGGTGCATTGTTATTCGCTGATCCATGATGATCTTCCAGCCATGGATGATGATGATCTGCGCCGTGGTCGTCCCACGTGCCATATCGAATTTGATGAAGCCACAGCTATTTTAGCAGGTGATGCGTTGCTCACCCGTGCTTTTGAAGTGTTGGCGGATGAAGAAACCCATCCCTCCCCATCTGTGCGCTGCCAATTGGTCAGTGAACTGGCCAAAGCTTCTGGCATGAACGGCATGGTCGGTGGTCAGATGATTGATCTGATGGCGGAAAAGCGTGAACTGGATATCCCTGAGATCACTCGTTTGCAGCGTTTGAAAACCGGGGCCTTGATTGTCTTTGCTTGTAAGGCCGGGGCCATTTTGGGCAAGGCGGAAGAGCTTAAACGCCATGCGCTGCGCAACTATGGTCATGATCTTGGTCTGGCGTTTCAGATCGCCGATGATCTGCTGGATGTAGAAGCCTCAGAAGAAGAAACAGGTAAAAAGGTTGGCAAGGATGCTGAACGCGGCAAAGCCACCTTTGTTTCTCTGTTAGGGGTGGAACGTGCGCGCGAACAAGCCCATATTCTTTCAGAACAGGCGTGCAAACATCTGGATGTTTTTGACAGCAAAACAGAATTATTGCGCGCCATGGCCCAATATGTGGTAAATCGCCGTAGTTAAGAAAAAAGACATATAAATTAGGAATACGTAACGTGTCTGACACCCCATTACTTGATAACGTCAATTCACCTGCTGATCTAAAGTCACTGGATCTGGAGCAGCTCAAGCAGCTTAATGATGAATTGCGCAGTGATGTGGTTCGCATTGTCTCGCGCACAGGCGGGCATCTAGGGGCGAGCCTTGGGGTCAATGAACTGACATTGGCGTTGCATTATGTGTTTAACACCCCAGATGACAAGATCATCTGGGATGTGGGCCATCAATGTTATCCACATAAGGTGCTGACCGGACGTCGCGAGGACATGAAAGGCTTGCGCCAAGCTGGTGGCCTGTCCGGTTTTACCAAACGCACGGAAAGTGACTATGACCCCTTTGGCGCAGGTCACAGTTCGACCTCTATTTCTGCGGGGCTGGGCATGGCGGTGGCACGCGACCTCAAAGGTGCAGACAACCATGTTGTTGCGGTCATTGGTGATGGTTCCATCACCGCAGGCATGGCTTATGAGGCCATGAACAATGCCGGTGCGCTGGATAGCCGCTTGATCGTGATTTTAAACGATAATGACATGTCCATTGCCCCACCTGTGGGCGCCATGAGCTATTACCTGTCAGAACTATTGACCAGCACGACGTTGAAGTCTTTCCGTCACAGTGCCAAGGATATCGTCAATAAACTGCCGCAATCCATTGCCCAGACGGTGAAGGGTGCAGAAAGTGCCGCGCGCAAGATGGTGACAGGTGGCAGCAATATCTTTAGTGATCTCGGCTTTTATTATGTTGGCCCCATTGATGGGCATAATCTGGAATATCTGATTTCGGTTTTGGAAAACCTGCGTGACGATAAAGATCCGGGTCCGGTTTTGCTGCATATCAAAACGCAAAAAGGCCATGGCTATGAACCTGCGGAAAAATCCGCTGATAAATACCATGGGGTGTCCAAGTTTGATGTGGTGACAGGCAAGCAGCAAAAAGCCAAATCCAATGCGCCAAGTTATACAGGCGTGTTTGCCAAGGCCCTGGTGAAAGAGGCCGAATGTGATGACAAGATCGTTGGCATCACGGCAGCCATGCCGTCTGGTACAGGTTTGGATGTGTTTGCCGATCGCTTCCCTGATCGTATGTTTGATGTGGGGATTGCTGAACAACATGCCGTGACTTTTGCGGCCGGTATGGCGACAGAAGGCTATAAGCCGTTTTGTGCGCTTTATTCCACTTTCTTGCAACGCGGATATGATCAGCTGGTTCATGATGCGGTGTTGCAACATTTGCCCGTGCGTTTTGCCATTGATCGCGCAGGTCTGGTGGGGGCTGATGGCCCAACCCATGCCGGGACCTTTGATATCGCCTTTTTGGCGTGCTTGCCCGATATCGTCGTCATGGCCCCATCGGATGAGGCCGAATTGATGCATATGGTTGCGACCTCCGCAGCCATTGATGATCGTTCAAGCGCGTTTCGTTATCCGCGTGGCGAAGGTGTGGGGGTGGAACTACCGGAAAAAGGCAGCGTCCTTGAAATCGGCAAGGGTCGCATTGTGAAAGAAGGCGGCAAGGTGGCGATCCTGTCTTATGGCACGCGCCTGAAAGAAGCGCTGTTAGCGGCCGAAAAGCTGGAAGCTTTGGGTTTACCAACAACTGTGGCGGATGCGCGTTTTGCTAAACCGATTGATGAGGCATTGACCAAGCAATTGGCGCAAAACCATGAAGTGCTGATTACGGTGGAAGAAGGTTGCGTTGGCGGCTTTGGTTCCCAAGTCACGCAATATCTCATGAATGAAGGTCTGTTGGATGGCAATTTGAAAATGCGTTGTCTGACCATGGCTGATGCCTTCATTGATCATGGGGATGTCTATGCCCAATATGAAGCCGCAGGTATCAATGCCTCCGGTATGGTGGGAGCTGTTTTAAAAGCACTGGGACGCTCGGTTAAAGATGCCCAACACGCCTAAGAAAAAAGTCGCCAAGCTGCGCCTGGACCAATTGCTGGTGGACCGTGGCCTTGTGGAAAGCAAGACTCGCGCCCAAGCCATGATCATGGCAGGCAATGTCTATTCTGATACCAAACGTATGGATAAGGCAGGCCAGAAGGTCGCCGAAGATATCCCCATTGAGCTGAAAGGTCAGGATCATCCGTGGGTGTCGCGCGGCGGACTTAAGCTGGTGAAAGGCTTGGATGAATTTGATATTGATGTCACTGATTTTATCGGCATTGATGTGGGGTCCTCCACCGGGGGCTTTACCGATGTGCTACTGACCCGCGGTGCAGCCAAAGTCTACAGTGTTGATGTGGGCCATGGCCAGTTGGCGTGGAAGTTGCGATCTGATGATCGTGTTGTGGTCATGGAACGCACCAATGCGCGTCACCTTGATGAAGACATGATCCCTGATCCCATTGATATCGTGGTCTGTGATGCCAGTTTCATCGGCTTGCAAACTGTTTTACCTGCGGCCATGGATCGGGTGAAAGACGGCGGTTATCTCTGTGCCTTGATCAAACCGCAGTTTGAGGTCGGTAAGGGTCGTGTGGGTAAAGGCGGTGTGGTGCGCGAACCGGAACTGCATCAGGAAGTCTGCGGTAAGATCGAAGGCTGGCTCAATGAGTTGCCCAATTGGTCCGTCCTCGGCCTGACCCAAAGCCCGATCAAGGGGCCGGAAGGCAATATCGAATTTCTGATTTGTGCCCGTAAGGAAGCATAGATAAATGTCATCCTCGCGTACGCGGGGATCTCTATGATCAGAAAGGTCCCCGCATTCGCGAGGACGACAAACTGTGTTACAACAACACCCAATGCAGAACGGTACGTAGTGCAATGGCAATAGCACCACCCAGTAGCGCAGGCTTTAACACTTCAGCCACGCGCGGGCCTGCGGAAATGAGTACAGCGATACCTGCCACATCATAGGGGCTGATGAGAAAACCGGCGAGGCGGTTAAATTCATCAATGCTCATCAGGTCCTGATCAAGGAAGTCTTTCATCACCCCCATCATGGCCGTACCGCCTGCAATGACTTTAGTGATTGCTGCCATAATGAAGCTACCGGGCAGGTCAAGCTGGTTTAGCGCTGGGGTGAGGAGATCTTCCAGTAATCCCATAAATCCACTGGCACGCATGAGGGCGACAAAGACAAGGGCGAGCACCAACATGGGGATGGCCCCGACGGTGATTTTAAGGGCTTCGGCCCCGGCCTTATTGATGACGTCCAGAATTCCTTTGGGGCCATCGGCATCCTTGTGTTTGACCGTCATTTCATTTTCGTCATCACGGTCCGGTAGGTTTTTGGCAAAGATATGATAGGTAAAGGCCGCGCCGATCAGGCCACAAAGCGCGGAAATCCCCATGGTGACAGGGGCGTTTAGACCAAGGGCGGCCATGGGAAAAACCACATTGGCTTGGGCCATACCCAAAACCATGGCAAGGGTTGCAGCAATATGACGTCGTGGGGAACCACCACGATCCATCATGGCGAGTGTTGCCATGGGGGCGGCAAAACTGACAAATAGCACTTGGATCATGGCAAAAACCCCAAGGCCGGGCAGGCCAAAGGGGCGTAAAAGTGGGGCAACCAGATCGACTAATTTATCCAGAATGCCTTTGGCTTCAAGCAAACGCATGAAGCTGAGCATCACAATCATCACAGGTAAGAGAACAAATAGGGCAAGTTCAACACCTGCACGTCCAGCATGGAGAATGATAGTGGCAAATTCAGTCATGGTCTGGGGCCTAAGTTTAAGAGGGCGCCTCTTTTAACAGAAATAAATTTTCAGGCAAAAGAAAAACCGTCCCGGGCGTGGGGGTAGGAACAGGGGGGGGGAAGTCGCCCGAGACGGTAGGAAACGTGGCTGTCTCAATCTTTTTAAAAGCGTTAACGTTCTTAATAAGATCTCATCAACTTAGTGAGAACAATTATTAATCGGATAAAACACACCTGTCAACATAAATTATAATAATTATAAACTGATAAAGTGTAGGGTTATTATCCTTTGGTTATCAACGCGATAGATTGTGGTACTCAGGGTTTGGAATCATATCCGTACCATGGGCCATACGGTTGGTGTAATTGAAGAAGGCTGTTACATCACAAATGTCAAGGATAGCGCTTTCACTCCAGCCCACATTGCGCAGGGCGTCACGGTCTGCATCGCTGATATCATGCGGGGTGTCGGTCAGTTTCCAGGCGAAATCCAGCATGGCGCGTTGTTTGTCATCCAGTTCAGCTACGCGGTAGTTAATCACCATCATTTCCCCAAGTTGCGGATCACCAGACAGTTCACGCACAGCCTGACCATGGGCCACAAGGCAGTAGTAACAACGGTTACAGCTTGAGACCACAACAGCAATCAGTTCGCGTTCCAGTTTGCTCAGCTCACTCTCGCCCAGCATCAATTCATTATAGAATCGGGTAAAAGTGCGGAATTTATTTTGGTTGAAGGTGAAGGCTTTCAGCACATTGGGCACCATGCCGAGCTTTTCATTACAGACATCAAGATAGCCCTTAACATCGTCTTCCAGTGTAGATTCGTCAGGTAGGTCGAATTTTACGATATGGTTAGGTTGTGGCATGAAATCCTCCGTTCATTAATGTTCGTTATGCAAACAATAAATAACGTATTTGTATGACAAATAAAAGAGGTAAATGAAAAAAAGTTGAAGTAGGATAGAAAGGTTTTTTATTTCAATGATCTAGGCGCAGTTATTCATCATGCCCAACTTGATTGGGAATCCAGTTTCGTTATAGAAAATGCTCTGGATGCCCGATCAAGCCGGGCATGACGATTCAGCTTTTACTTAACCCTGTTGGGCGCGGTTCAGCATCATGTGATCAGCCAGGACGCACGCCATCATGGCTTCGGCCACAGGTACGCCGCGAATCCCAACACAAGGGTCATGGCGACCTTTTGTGATCAGGTCACATTCATTGCCTTGTGTATCAATGGTTTTGCGTTCCACCAGAATGGAGCTGGTCGGTTTGATGGCGACGCGCACGACAATATCTTGACCGCTGGAAATCCCGCCGAGGATACCGCCAGCATGGTTGGACAGGAAGACAGGCTTGCCGTCTTCGCCCATGCGAATCTCATCGGCATTATCGACGCCGCTGAGGGCTGCGGTGTCAAAACCATCGCCGATTTCAACGCCTTTAACCGCGTTGATGGACATCATGGCCTTGGCAAGGTCTGCATCCAGCTTGTCATAAACCGGCTGGCCCCAGCCCACAGGAACACCTTTGGCAACGATTTCCAGTACAGCACCGATGGAAGAACCATCTTTGCGGATTTCATCTAGATAATCTTCCCATTCTTTGGCGACAACAGGGTCAGGGCAGAAAAACGGATTGTTATCAATTTCACCCCAGTCAAAACGGGAACGATCAATCTTGTGCGGGCCAACCTGAACCAGATAGCCTTTGATATCAATGCCATCACCTAGCACTTTACGTGCAATGGCACCCGCAGCCACACGCATGGCCGTTTCACGCGCACTGGATCGCCCACCACCGCGATAATCGCGAATGCCGTATTTTTGCCAATAGGTATAATCGGCATGGCCGGGGCGGAATTTATCTTTGATGTCACCGTAATCTTTGGAACGTTGGTCCTGATTGATAATTTCCAGACCAATGGGGGTGCCTGTGGTGACGCCTTCAAACACACCGGAAAGGATACGCACTTCGTCCGGTTCTTTTCGCTGTGTGGTAAAGCGGCTTGTTCCGGGTTTCCGTTTTTCCAGCCAAAACTGGATATCTTCTTCTTTCAGCGGAATTTGCGAAGGCACCCCATCGACAATACAGCCAATGGCCGGACCATGACTTTCCCCAAAAGTAGTGAAGCTGAAAACGTGACCGAAACGATTACCGGACATATTCTTTCCTCGTCATCCCCAACTTGATTGGGGACCTTTTAAAAGCAGGCACGAGGTCCCCGCTTATGCGAGGACCACGATGATTATTTAAGATGTGGCGATATCTGGTGCATCAACGGCTTTCATACCAACCGTATGGAAACCAGAATCCACATGATGGGTTTCCCCAGTCACACCAGATGATAGCGGAGAAAGCAGGTACAGGCCACTGCCGCCCACATCTTCCATGGTGGTGTTGCGGCGAAGCGGGGAGTTCAGCTCGTTCCATTTCAGGATATAGCGGAAATCACCAATGCCGGAGGCAGCCAGTGTTTTCATCGGACCCGCAGACATGGCATTGACACGAATGCCGTCTTTACCCAGATCTTCGGCCAGATAGCGAACAGACGCTTCAAGGGCTGCTTTTGCCACACCCATGACGTTGTAATGGGGGATGACACGTTCTGCACCGTAATATGTCAGCGTCAGCATGGAACCGCCTTCATTCATCATGGCAGCTGCGCGTTTGGCAACAGCTGTGAAGGAGAAGCAGGAAATATCCATGGTTTGCAGGAAGTTCTCGCGCGAACAATCCACATAACGCCCTTTCAACTCGGACTTGTCAGAATAAGCAATCCCATGGAGGATAAAATCAATTTTACCCCATTTTTCTTCCAACGTGTTAAAAACCGCATCAATACTGTCTTGATCGGTCACATCACAAGGCAGAACGATATCGGAACCGATGGATTCAGCCAGTGGCTCCACACGTTTTTTCAACGCATCACCCTGATAGGTAAAAGCCAGTTCTGCACCTTGTTCTTTCAGTGCCTGTGTAATGCCCCATGCGATCGAACGATCGTTGGCAACGCCCATGATCAGACCTTTTTTACCAGCCATAATTCCAGCGGCAGTCATGTCATCCTCACTTCATAGTCTTATTCTAAACTCACCAGATTTGAAGCCTTTTTGCCTTTTTTCAAAGAAGGCTTCAATATTTCTTTGAACTTTGTATAGGATATTATCAACAAAGGTGAAAGAATTCTCTCCTCACAATTTTAAAGTTTTTGGTAACAGTCGGTAACAAAACATGGATCAGGCAGAAAAAAAGACCTTCGACAAGGAAGCCATCGCAGAAATCTGGAAACTGGTTTTACGCCGTTTTGGTGAAGATCAATGCCTGCGCATTGCCGCTTCGCTCAGTTACACATCGCTTTTATCGCTGGTCCCGCTTATGGCGATCAGCTTTGCGATTTTTGCGGCTTTTCCTGCTTTTGAAGGGGTGCAGCAACAGCTTCAATCCTATGTGTTTGAAAATTTTGTGCCCGCTGCTGGTGATGCGGTGTCGCAATATCTGAAATCCTTTACTGAAAAAACGGGTGGCATGACCACCATCGGGATCGTTGGTCTGGGTGTCACGGCCATCATGTTGCTTGCCACCATTGAGGATGCCTTAAATCGAATCTTTAGGGTGCGTGAGAAACGCCCCTTTGTTTCACGCCTGTTGATGTTTTGGGCGTTGTTGACACTCGGCCCGCTGTTGATGGGGGCAAGTTTGTCGCTGTCCACTTATTTTTACGCCCTGGCCAATTGGGTTAATGTGGATCAGATGGGCGGGATTAATGTTTCTGCCTTTGCCAGTGTGATCTTGCCCAATGTCATGGTGATGGCGGCGCTGACTTTCTTTTATATATTTGTGCCTAACCGCACGATCTCAAAACGAAACGGGCTGATCGGCGGGGTGGCAGCAGGGGCCGTCTTTGCGGTTTTGAAAACTCTGTTCGGCTTGTATGTCTCTCATTTTCCATCCTATCAAGCCATTTATGGTGTGCTGGCGACCATTCCTATTTTCTTGATCTGGATGTATCTGGCCTGGGCGGTTGTGTTGATGGGGGCCTTGTTGACGGCAACCTTAGAAGACTGGGGCCATACGGCCTTTCGTGAAGGCAAGTTGATTACACCGGCAGACCGGCTGGCCGCTGCCCTTCATGCGTTGCGTCTGTTAAAGGAACAACATGGTAAGGGGGGACCGCTGGCTGATACCATTCTTAATCAGGAATTGGGCACTCATGTGGCTTCTGAGGTCATGAAAGCGCTGAATAAGGCAGGGTTTGTGGCCCTGACAGGGGAAGATAAATGGGTACTGGCCCGTGATCTGACACAGGCAGAACTCGCTGAGCTTCATCAGGTTCTAGGGCTTGAATTAACAGATGCGCAATATGGGCATGGCAAGACGGCGCAGGCGATTAACGAAGCGGAACAGGCCCGCCTGAAAGCCATGCAAAAGGCATTGTCCGAGGTGATTGATTAGTCATGGCTATTGGCAAACAGATCATTGTAAATGACAAGATGCAGCAGGGGTATTGTTACGCGTTGGTTGCCCCTATGGGAGAAGATTTTGCGGATGGCTTTAGCCCGTATTACAGCCCGAAGGAAATGCTCCAGATGGGTGTGTTTGAAGGGAAGTACCTCAATGATTGTCGTGATGAATTTCCTGCGGACTGGTTTGAAGGGGTAAAGCTGAGTGAAACACCAGATGTCTCTTTAAACTATTTTGGCGTGAAGAGCCGTCAGCCCTTATCTGTTTGGCAGGAAAAGGGCTGGATTTATGGCCCGGACCCAAGAGGCTGGTTTCAATGGTATTGTCGCTATTATATGGGACGCCGTTTGCCTGAAATAGATGAGAAACAGATTAAACGCTGGCGCAGCTTTGCTCGTCATAGCGCACAGGTGCGCAAAAATTGTGAGCCGGGAAATGTGTTTTGTCGTCCCCGTCAAAGGCAAGGTTTGCTACAATGGGCGTATGATCCATTAATTTAAAATTATTCTAGAAACCATTGCATAACTATCAGAAAACATTAAAATATAGCTTTATCTTTGTGCGTTTTACTATCGGTGATGAAGTTTCTTTCCATACTCTTTTTAAGTGTTGTGTTCCTTTTGTCCATGATCGGGCAGGGGCGTGCGCTAGAGGCTGTTTCCTTAAAGCTTCAGTGGTTGGACCAATTCCAGTTTGCCGGATATTATATGGCAAAGGAAAAGGGCTTTTATCAAAACGCCGGTCTGGATGTTGAGATTATTCCTTTTACATTTGGGTCTTCCAATGTCGTGGAAGATGTTGTTTTGGGGAAGGCAACTTATGGAACGGGACGTTCTTCCCTTTTGGCAGCACGTTATCAGGGATTACCCGTTGTTGCATTGGCGGCTGTTTTTCAGGAGACACCATCTGTCTTATTGACACGAACAGATACTGGAATTGAAAATATTTCTGATTTGATTGGACGTCGTATTATGATCACGCCAGATGAGCTGGGGGCAGCTGCGACGATGGGAATGTTGGCTTCTCAGGGGTTACGGGCCTTTGATATCGTGCGCATTAAGCACAGCTATAATCTGGATGACCTGATTAACAAAAATACAGATGCTATGGCTTGTTATGTTTCTAACGAACCATTTGTCCTGAAAGAAAAAGGTGTGGCTTTTAACAGTTTTGCTCCTAGCCAATATGGTCAGAATTATTATGGTGATTTGCTGTTTACCTCTGAATCTGAGGCTAAGTCTCATCCAAAGCGGGTGGCGGCATTTAAAAAGGCATCGTTGCAGGGCTGGGCTTATGCCTTTAACCATATTGAAGAGACGGCCCGCTTGATTAAGGCAAAATATAACGGGCAGGATAAGTCGATTGAAAGCCTGATTTTTGAAGGCCGGGAATTGAAAAAGCTGGCCTATAAAAAAGGTGTGCCTTTAGGGAATATCAGCACAGAACGTTTTCAGGAAATTGCCCGGCTTTACTATGACCTTGGGGTCTTATCTGAGATTAAGCCCATTGATGGGTTTATTTGGGATTGAAGCTTTTCTGAACCAGTGTGTCCAGATTGCTTAAAAATTTGGAACGATCGCTTTTGGAAAAGCTTTTGCCTGATCCACCTTCAATTTCCCCAATATCACGTAAATGGGTCATTAGATCACGAGAGGCAAGGGCCATCCCGATACTGTCTTCGGTAAATTCCTGACCATTGTGATTGATGACAGCAGCCCCCTTTTTAATGCAGCGCGCAGCCAGTGGAATATCCCCGGTAATACAGATATCATCTGCATTAATATGCTCGGCAATCCAGTTATCGGCTTCATCGGGGCCTTCGGGGGCCAGCTGCATATGGATGAGAGGGCTTTGGGGCAGGCGCAGCCACTGATTTGCGACAAAGTGGACGGGGGTGTTGTGACGGGCAACCACTTTTAAAGTTTCGTCTTTAACCGGACAAGCATCCGCATCCACATAGATTTTGCTCATATTACAGCCCTTTTCTCTAAATCACATCATTGGTTTATGCCGTTCGTCAATATCCATATAAAGTGTGTACACATTTCCGTCGCGCCAAAACGTTACAGGAACTTTATTTTTTCCAGGTAATGTGTTTGCAATAGATCTAAAATGTTTTGCATCTTTGATTTTTATATCATCAACAGAAATGAGAATATCATCTTTGAATAGATTGGCGTTAAAGGCGGAAGAGTCTTTAAACACAACAGCGATGACAGCGCCAAAATTACTGCTGGTTGCTTTGCGTTGTTCAGTTTTTAGATTGCTGACAAGAACGCCAAAGCCACCAGGGGTGCGTTTTACGAAAAAGAGGGCCTCTTGTTCATATTTTTTTATGTAATTTGGGATCCAGGTTGTCGTTGTACCATAAGTTGTTGATGTTCCAGAAAAGAATGTCGTTCCGCTTGAGTAGGCATTGTTGACTCTTCCTGAATGATAGGTTGTTTGGGTGTCTGGTGTTGTTAGGGCGAACGAGCGGTCCTCTGTTCCGGTATATTTTTTGATAAAGAGAACTCTAGCCGCTTGTAACTTCTGAGCAACGCTTTGGATATGAGCATTTGTTGCGGCTTCGCCGTTAAAGGAGGAGCTTCCAACGTACAAATAGCCTTCTTCCATGAGGCTATCTAGCTTTTCTTTGGCGCCTTCATGTTTTGAGAGAATAATCTCAGCAGGGCCTGTGTGGGGAATAAAGTCTGATAGGGCAGGGCTGTTTGGACTCGCCTTATAAAATTTTTCAACACTATTTACGCAGGCTGACAAGCTGAACAATAAAGTGAAAATTGCAATGTAACGCATAAAGGGTACCTTCAACTGATTTTGTTGAAGGAGTATAGTATGCGTATTATGTTCTTTAAAGTGTATTTTAGCTTTTCTTTGCACGGACGCTGTAGGGTTTGCGTTCGGCCCATTGTTTGACAAACTCGGCAAATTCCTTGTCGGACTTTTCCGGTAGCATGACACGCAGTTTGACATATTGGTCGCCGCGTTTACCGTCTTTGGATTTAATGCCTTTTCCACGCAGGCGCAGGGTTGTGCCGGAGTTGGCATGTTCCGGGACCTTGACATTTACAGGGCCGTCAATGGTTGGAGCTTCGATCTTGGCCCCCATAATGGCTTCGGGAACGGTGACGGGCAAATCCAGATGAACATCATTGCCTTTGCGTGAGAACATCGGGTCTGGCTTGATGTGGATTTCCACCATGGCATCCCCGCTGGGCGCACCGTTTAAGCCCGGCATACCTTGACCTTTTAAGCGCAGGGACTGACCGTCTTCAAAGCCGGGGGGGACATTGACATTCAATTTCTTACCTGTGGGCAGGCGGACTTCTTTTTTGCAGCCGCGTGCGGCTTCACTGAAATCAAGTTCCAGCCAGCAATTAACCGTTGCGCCTTTTTGTTGGGGATGGGTTTCATCGCCAAAGCCGCCGCTGAAGTTGGAATTAAAGCCACCAAAGCCGCCGCCAAATCCGGAAAACGGATCATCATCTTTTTGCCCGCCACCACGGGCTTGATTGGCAAAATCCTTGAAAATATCGTGAAAGCTTGCGCCATCGCCAAATCCGCTGGTGGAGCTGCGGCGTTGGCCGCGAAAACCACCAGAACGGAATGTGGGATTACCATCGGCATCAATTTGCCCCCGGTCAAACTGTGCACGTTTATCTTCGTCTGAGAGAAGCTGATAGGCCGCTTGAATCCCTTTAAAACGCTCTTCCGCCTTACTGTCGCCTTGGTGCAGATCAGGGTGATTCTGACGGGCAAGTTTACGGTAGGCCGATTTGATCTCATCTTGAGATGCGTTTTTACTGAGTCCGAGGACGGCGTATGGGTCTCTCATGTTTTCAACAAAATCCTAATTATAGAAATCTTGGCGCATAAATAGTCGCCTTCGCAGGATTAGTCAACGGTGCGCCATGTGCCATCGGGGCGGCGACAGGCTGTGCCTGAGATGGTTTCCAGCTGTCCGTCAATGGTAACGGTACTGCTATATTCACGACAAGGTTCTGTGCGTGCGGGTTCGTAATAGGTTTTGGTCGGTGTGACGCTGCCATAATTACCGCTATCGGGGTTTGACCAGCTGGAGGTTTCGCCAACGGGTTTGTTTTCCAGTGCTTCCTGTGTGGTGCGTTCCATTTTCATTTTATCCAGCTCGTCCATGGAGCGGCCAATGGAACTGCCCAGCCAGGCACCAGCCAGAGTGCCCAAGGCAACGCCAACTGTATTTCCTTTTCCCTTACCCATGTTGGAGCCAATAACCGCACCGGCAGCGGCCCCTAAAATTGTCCCGAGGGTCTCTTTAGGGTTGTCTTCCATGGTGGTTTGACAGGCTGCCAGCATGGAAAGGGCACCAAGGGCACATGCAAATTTTGACATAGACATGACGAAAGACCTTTCGTGTGGGTTGACAAATGCGTAACAAGAAGCGAACTCTACTTATATCGCTTATTTACAATTTTAAGACAGGTTTGTCGTGACGCAAAGCCCTAATCCCATTTCTTTATTCCATGAATGGATGAAAGAAGCCGAAGAAAGTGAAATCAATGACCCAAACGCCATGTCTTTGGCAACGGCGACAAAAGACGGTGTGCCATCGGTTCGCATGGTGTTGTTGAAAGGTGCAGATGAAGACGGGTTTGTCTTTTATACAAATCTGGGAAGCCGCAAGGCCGAAGAATTGTTGGAAAACCCCCATGCCGCCCTGTGTCTGCATTGGAAATCCTTGCGCAAACAGGTGCGTGTGGAAGGGGCGATTGAACCCGTGAGTGAGGCAGAGGCAGATGAGTATTTCCACAGCCGCGCCCGCGTCAGCCGCATTGGTGCCTGGGCGTCCAAACAGTCACAGGAAATGGAAGGGCGTTGGGAGCTGGAAAAACGGGTGGCGGAATTTACCGCAAAGTTCGGTATTGGCGATATCCCCCGTCCTGAATTTTGGTCCGGTTTTCGCTTGAAGCCACGGGCGATTGAGTTTTGGAGTGACCAAAAGTTCCGTCTTCATGATCGAGTCGTCTATAGCCAGCTTGATGGGGACTGGGTGACAAAACGCCTTTTCCCATAAATTCAAAAGGTAGGTTGTGATGAATATAACGCAGGAAGAGCTGAACAAGCCCAGACTCATGCGTGCGGCGACCTATGCCTCTGTGAGTGTCGCGGTGGTTTTGATTGGGGTAAAAATCTTTGCCTGGCTGGCAACGGATTCTGTCAGTTTACTCTCAACCTTGGTGGACTCTATTCTGGATGCCGGGGCGTCACTGGTGAATTTAATCGCTGTCCATTATGCCTTACAGCCAGCTGATCGCGACCACCGTTTTGGTCATGGTAAGGCAGAGCCTTTGGCGGGTTTGTTGCAATCCGGTTTTATTTTTGCATCTGCTTTGTTTTTGATTTTTGAAACGGGCAAACGCTTTTTGGCCCCTCAGCCCATTGAAAACAGTACGATGGGAATTAGTGTCATGGGGATTTCCATTGCCTTGACCATTGCGTTGGTCACGTTTCAAAAATATGTGGTGCGCAAAACCCAGTCTGTGGCTGTAAATGCAGACTCATTGCATTATACCACCGATATTTTGGTCAATGTCGGGGTCATTGTGGCCCTGATTGTGACAAGCTTGACGGACTGGTTGTGGTTTGATCCGCTTATTGCTGGGGTGATTGCGCTTTATATCTTGTGGTCTGTGCGTGCCATTGCCATGGATGCCATGGATTTATTGATGGATCACGAGTTTCCTGACCATGAACGTGCGACCATTAAAAATGCGGTAATGTCTGTGAAGCAGGTCAAAGGCTTACATGATTTACGGACCCGTTCCAGTGGGCCGCATAAATTCATCCAGCTCCATCTGGTTTTGGATGGGGATTTAACGTTGCGCGACAGTCATGCCATTTCTGATGAGGTAGAAGCATTGCTGCGTCAGCTTTACCCGGATGCAGAGATCCTGATCCATGAAGACCCGGATGATATTGTTGAAGATATCCCGGAATTTGAGAAATAAAGTTTTTCTATTTTATGAGTTTACGCCCTAAAACGTCATCCTCGCGTATGCGGGGATCTTTGTGACCCCCATAGATTTCCGATCAAGTCGGGAATGACGAATTGGGTGGTTGATTGAGCAATCTTTTATGTTTAGGGCAATAAAAAAGCGCACCAACCGACAGGTTTGAGGGGATCGGTTGATGCGCTTAGAGCGTGAACGCTCCACACCCGAACTTGGGAGGGGCCCCGTCGGGAATTTGGTATCTTTGGAAGCTTAGCTGAAAGCTTCGCCCGGCTTTGCACCCAGCTTTTTCAGGATGGTCGCCAGTGGGCAGAACCCTGTAAATGCCGCCTGAAACATATTGGCACCGACAAAAGCAGTCAGCCACCAGAAGTTCGGGTGAACGAAGAAGGTCAGGGCCAGAGACAGCAGAATCATTGCGCCAGCAAAAGCCATTACGATACGGTCAATACTCATGAGTTTTCCTTCAAGTCCAGTGTCGGGCAATAGAGCCCATAAAGGGTTTCAATCAATTTCTCCACTTCACCAGAAGTCAGAGAATAAAAAATCATTTGCGATTCCCGCCGGGTTGTGACCAGACCTTGAGAACGCAGTTTGGCAAGATGTTGCGATAAAGCTGATTGTTTTAAACCAACAAGGTCTTCCAGCTCTCCGACTGACTTTTCACCGTTGCCAAGTTGGCATAAGATCATCAGACGTCGTTCATTCCCCATCATTTTGAGGAGTTCGGATGCTGCAAGTGCCTTATCTGCAAAATCTTTAATATTCATAGTTGCTAATTTAGCTGTGAATGATACTATTGTCAATACGAATAATTCTAATTGGAGCCTTCCCATGAATTTGCGCCGCTTTGCCTTGCTTTCTTCGCTGGTCCTTTTTCAACCTGCTTTGCTTCAGGCTCAGGAGGTCTTTCCCGTACGGCTTCAGATGATTGAAGATAAAAAAGCGGTGCTGGCGACCGTGCAAACCGTTGACTTGACCCCGGCGCGTGCCCGTATTGGCGGAACAGTTGTGGAACTGTTGGTCGATGAAGGCAGTGCGGTGAAAGATGGTGAAGTCATCGCCCGCATTAAGGATGAAAAGCTCCAACTGGAAAAACAAGCGGTGGAAGCACGCATTGCTTCCTTGCAGGCAGAACGCAAGCTGGCCAAGATTGCTTTGGATCGGGCGCAGCGTTTGCGCAAAAGTGGGGCGGGGTCTCAAGCCAAGCTGGATGAAGCCCGCACCAATCTGGATGTGGTGGTGAAAAACCTGACGGCCATGGAAAATGAACGTGGCCTTGTTTTACAGCGTGAACGCGAAGGTGCAGTTCTGTCTCCGGCCAAGGGCCGGGTGATCAGTGTGAAAGTCACCAGCGGGGTGGTGGTGATGCCGGGTGAAGCCATTGCGACGATTGCGGATCAAACCTATATCCTGCGTATCGAAGTGCCTGAACGCCATGCCCGGTTTATTCAGCACGGTGATACGGTGCAGGTTGGTGAACGTGGCACAGGAAACGGGATGGAAACGCTGCGCACTGGGAATGTGCGACAAGTGTATCCCGCCATGCAAAATGGCCGTGTTATTGCAGATGTTGAGGTTTCAGGGTTGGGAGATTTCTTTATTGGGGAACGTATCCGCGTGTTTGTCTCTACGGGCAAACGCGAAACTTATTTGGTGCCCCAAGATTATGTCTACAGCCGTTATGGGCTTCATTATGTGCGCTTAAAAGATAATCGTGAAGTGGTGGTCCAGCCCGGTCGTTTGATGGATGGAAAGTATGAGATCCTTTCCGGTTTACGTAGCGGAGATCAGTTGATTGGGGGTGGCTCATGAAACTCGGTATTTCAGGGGCAATTACCAAAGCCTTTATTACATCGCCATTAACACCTTTACTCTTACTGGCCTCCCTTGTTGTGGGAACGGTGGCACTTGTGATGCTACCACGTGAAGAAGAACCGCAAATTTCGGTGCCGATGGTCGATATCCTGGTGTCTGCCAATGGGTTGAAAGCCGCCGATGCCGTGGAATTGGTGACAGAACCGCTGGAAGATATCGTTAAAGGTATTGATGCGGTGGAACATGTCTATTCCCAGACACAGGATGATTATGTGGTCGTGACCGCACGTTTTCTGGTGGGAACCAGTGAAGATGATGCGATTTTGCGTGTCCATGAAAATATGCGGGCCAATGCAGCCAAGTTGCCCCATGGGGTCGCTGAACCTTTGATCGTTGGGCGTGGCATCAATGATGTGGCGATTGTGACGTTGACCTTATCACCTACGCAAGAGGCGTTGGCGCGTTGGGATGACAATGCTCTTTATGCTGTGGCCGATGAATTACAACATGAGTTGGTCAAGGTGAACAATGTGGGCTTGAGCTATATTGTTGGCGGACGCGCCGACCAAATTCGTGTGGAGCCGGACCCGGAAAAACTGGCTCTTTATGGGATTGCGCTCAATCAGCTGGTGGATAAGATCGAACACGCCAACCGATCTTTTATGATTGGTCGTTTGCGCGAACAAAACCGCTCGCTTCCAGTTGTGGCGGGGCAAACCTTGCAAGGGATGCCGGATGTCGGTTTGTTGCTGCTGACCTCTCATGATGGTCGTCCGGTTTATGTGAAAGATGTTGCCCATGTGATTGTTGGGGCCAAGCCGGAAGAAAAACGTGTCTGGCAAATGGAAAAGGCAGAAGGGGGCGCATTGGTGCGTAAGCCTGCTGTGACACTGGCTTTGGCAAAACGCCAAGGGGCCAATGCGGTTTTTGTTGCAGAAGATATCCTGACCCGCCTGGAAATGGTGAAAGGTAAGCTTTTACCAGAAGGTGTGCAGGTTGATGTCACCCGTAATTATGGGGAAACAGCGACGGAAAAAGCAGATGAGCTGCTTTTCCACCTTGGGCTTGCGACGGTTTCCATCGTTATTTTGATTTATTTTACGGTAGGCTGGCGTGAGTCTGTGGTGGTTGCCGTGGTGATCCCGACAACCATTTTGCTCACGCTGTTTGCGTCTTACCTGATGGGCTATACCATCAACCGGGTCAGCCTGTTTGCCTTGATCTTCTCTATCGGGATTTTGGTGGATGATGCCATCGTGGTGGTGGAAAACATCGTGCGCCATTGGAATATGAAAGATGGTCGCCCACCGCTACAAGCTGCGATTGAAGGGGTGGCCGAAGTCGGCAATCCGACCATTATTGCCACGCTGACCATTGTGGCAGCCTTGTTACCCATGATGTTTGTGTCCGGCCTGATGGGACCGTATATGAGCCCGATCCCGGCCAATGCGTCTGCCGCCATGTTGTTTTCTTTCTTTGTCGCAGTGATCATTACGCCGTGGTTGTTGATGCTGTTGCGCGGGCGCATGTTGGAAGAAGAGGGTGGTCATCATGAGGAAAGTGATGGCGGCAAGATGGGGCGTTTTTATGAACGTTTTGCCCGTCCGGTCATCGCTGATCGCAGCAAGTCAAAAAAGTTCCTGACCATTGTTGGTGTGGCGACCATTGTTTCTTGTGGCTTATTCTATACCAAAAGCGTAACCGTCAAGTTGTTGCCTTTTGATAATAAATCTGAAATTCAAGTTGTCGTGGACCTGCCTGAAGGGGCAAGTCTGGAAGCAACGGAACGTGTGTCGATGGAGGTGGCAAACAGGCTGAAAGATATTCCGGAACTGATGAATATGCAGGCGTATGTCGGGACGTCCATGCCGTTTAATTTCAATGGTCTGGTGCGTCATTATTACCTGCGTGACAAGCCGGAATATGCCGATGTACAGCTTAACCTGTTACCCAAACATGAACGTGATCGTGAAAGTCATGAAATTGCGCTGGAAGTGCGTGAATTGCTAAAAACGGTTGAGGCCCCTGAAGGAACCTCAATTAAAGTGGTGGAAGTCCCGCCAGGGCCACCCGTTATGGCGACCTTGCTGACAGAAGTTTATGGCCCGGATGCCGATAGTCGGCGTGAGGCTGCGGCAAAACTGCGCAAGGTGTTTGAAGAGATCGACTTTATTGTTGATGTCGATGATAGTTTCGGCAGCCCATCGGAGCGCCTGCGTCTTGAAATTGATCAGCAGCGCCTTGAATTCCATGGGGTCGAACAAGAAGCGGTTTATGACACATTAGGGGCACTTCTCGGCGGGGTGAAAGTTGGATATTCCCATCGGGGGAGTGGCGCGGACCCCATGGAAATTATGGTGCGTTTGCCCAAAGAAGACCTGCATATGTCCGAACGCCTGCTTTCCACCCCGGTTCCGGGCCTGAAAGGCAATGTGGAACTGGGCGAAGTGGTGAATTTAGTGCGTGAACAGGCTTCCCATCCGATCTTTCGTCGTGATGGTTATGCCGCAGAAATGGTCACGGCAGAATTGGCTGGGCGTTATGAAGCGCCGATCTATGGTATGTTTGCGGTGGAAGATGCCCTTCAAAATGTCGATTGGGGGGCTGCTGGCATGCCTGCGCTGAAATATCATGGTCAGCCGCTTGATGAAAGCCATGTGACCTATCTCTGGGATGGGGAATGGGAAATCACTTATGTGACGTTCCGCGATATGGGGGCGGCCTTTGGTGTGGCGATTTTGGCGATCTACTTGCTGGTGGTCGGTCAGTTTGGGAGCTTTAAATTGCCTTTGGTGATTTTGGTGCCCGTGCCCTTGACTTTAATCGGGATTGTGCTGGGGCACTGGATGTTTTCAGCGCCCTTTACCGCGACCTCCATGATTGGCTTCATTGCCTTGGCCGGGATTATTGTGCGTAATTCCATCTTGTTGGTGGATTTCATCCGCCAGCGCCAAGGCGAAGGTCGTGCGATCCGCGATGTGTTGTTGGAAGCTGGGATGATCCGCTTTAAGCCGATTTTCCTGACAGCGGCCGCCGCCATGATTGGTGCCGCCTTTATTCTGGCCGATCCGATCTTTCAGGGGTTGGCGATTTCATTGGTCTTTGGCCTGTTTTCATCCACAGCCCTGACGTTGCTGGTGATCCCGGCTATTTATGTGGTCTTGCGCGATGATGGCAAGGAAATGAGCTAAAGGCGTGTAACCGGGGCGGGTGCGCAATCCAGATATTGTGCATATTGGTTAATTCCCATGGGCGCTGCATAAAGAAAACCTTGGCCGAAGTCACATCCTAAATCCCTGAGGATGTCGGCTTCGGCTTCATATTCAATGCCTTCTGCCACCACATGACAGCCGAAATCATGAAACAGCTTGATCAGAGATGTTGCAATGTTGCGGTTGTCACGGGAATGATGAATGTTGGTGATAAAGCTGCGATCAATTTTGATGGTATCAAACTGCACTTGTTTGAGGTAAGACAGCGATGAATAACCTGTGCCAAAATCATCAAGGGCCAGGGCAAAACCTTCACGTCTGAGCTGTTTCAGGTTTTCCAGACTGACGCGATCTTCATCCAGAAATGTACTTTCGGTGACTTCAATTTCAAACTGCTGGGGCAGGGTCCCGCATTTTTGGATACGGTCCACCAGTTGATTGACATAATTGGGGTTTCTCAGTTCTGTCACGCTGGCATTAATGGCAAGGACATGATTACTTTCCCCAAAACTTTTAATCAGGTTGAGGTCTTCACAGATGTTATCCTGAACCTGTTGGCCCAGTTCTGTGATCATCCCGGTCCGTTCTGCAATGGGGATAAAATGAGACGGCGGAATAAAGGAGCCAAATTGATCCTGCCAGCGCACGAGTACTTCACCTGTTGTGGTTCTGTGGTTTTGTAGATTGACCTTGGGCTGATAGTGATTGACCAGCCGGTGGTCCAGCAGGGCGGTTTTGAGCTTCTTTTTCAGGCGAATATGGTTGATATATTCAGCACCGATCATTTCATTATAGGTGATAAAACCCGCATTTGAGGTTTCTTTGGCCTTGAACAAGGCAATATCACACTTGCGAATAAGGCTTTTGACTTTCTTGCCATGTTGGGGGTAAAGGGCAGCACCGATTGAAATGTCCAGTGTGAGAAGGTCTGTTCCAACCGGGAGGTTGATTTTAAGGTATTTGGTCAGCTGGTCAGTGGTTTGCGTCATATCTTCCTGTGTATAGATATGACGGGCAATGATGAATTCGTTGCTGGCGGTACGTCCAATCAAGGCGTCAGGCAGGGCGCGTGTGAGGTGCAGGGCCAGTGATTTAAGTGTTTCATCGCCCATTTCATGACCGTGAATGTCATTAATATGGCGAAAGCCCCGAATATCCAGTAAGGCGAGAAAGAGGGGGGTATCTTCTTGTTGGGTGATTTTCTTTTTCAATTCTGAAATAAAATAAGTCGCATTGGCCAGCCCGGTCAGTTGATCATTGCGCATGGCCTCAAACAGCTTCATTTCCGCCATGCGGCGATTATGGTCAATCAGGAAAAGAGAGGTAAAGTTGGCAATGGATTCTGCAAAATAGATTTCTTCCAGCGCCCAGCGATGGGGAACATCATATTCACAGCAGATGATGCCCGATGTTTGTGCATCAATTTGAATGCCTGCGCACAGTTGGGCACACATATGTTGTTCAAAAAACTGGACGGGGGGCGTGGCACGCCGGGACATGGTGCTGCAATTATCAATCGCATGGATGAAGTCCTGATCAAGTTGTTTGATCAGTTCTTCAAGGTCACAACGTTTGAAATCTGCATGGGTTTTGTGGGTGGAACTCAGGCAGGTCCATTGTTCTGATGTGTCCTTGTTGCAGGCCCAAATACCGATACGGGCTTGCGGGAAGGTTTCTTCCAGCGTTTTAATAATATCGTTCATTGCCCCATAAAGATCACCGCATAAAACGGAAGGGCTGCGTGAGAGGTTTCGCAAAGCTTGCATATGGTTATACAGTGTGGCGTCGTTTCGGCGTTCAGTTTGGCGATGCATGCTCAATTTCTCCTCAAAATTCCCCAATCCGAGCTGGTCGCTTTTTTATGGTTTAGAGTCTATGTTGTGCCCCAACCAGAGAGTTCAAGAGATGATTTCGTACTAAAGTATAAAAAAAGTCCTTGCAGTTTCCCGCAAGGACTTAATGTTGAAATCAAAGAGGCTGTAAGCAGCTTATTCTTCAAAGACATAGGTGCCTGGTGCCGCACAAATTGGGTCGTAATCGCCTTTTGTTGTGCCCATGCTTGGCGGGTTAACCTTGCCTGAGGAATTATCCACCAGCCATTTTTGCCATGGTTCCCACCAGGACCCTTCAACGACAGGCTGCTTTTCCGCCCATTCCTGAGGCGGGACAAATTTGTCATTATCCAGTTTGGTGGCAATTTGATAGTGACGGCGCGGGTGGCCCGGCTCGTTGACAATCCCAGCGTTATGACCACCATTTGTCAGAACAAAGGTCACATCTGTATCGACAAGCTGGTGAATTTTATAAACAGATTTCCATGGGGCCACATGGTCTTTACCCGTGGCAACAGCAAAGATTGGTGTACGGATATCGGAAACGGCAATGGGTTTACCACCCACTTCAAAACGACCGGCAGACAAGTCGTTATTCAGGAATAGACGGCGCAGATATTCCGTATGCATTTTATAAGGCATGCGGGTGGCATCGGCATTCCAGCTCATCAGGTCATTCACACGTGGTTGTTCACCCAGCAGATATTCAGATACCATCTTGGACCAAACCAAGTCAAAAGAACGCAGCAATTGGAAAGCCCCGGACATTTGCTTGGTATCCAGATAGCCCTGATCCCACATCATGTCTTCCATGTAGGAAATTTGGCTTTCATCAATAAACAGCATCAATTCACCAGCTTCGGAAAAATCCGTTTGTGTGGTGAAAAGCGTGATGGTTTTGAAACGCTCGTCATTATCACGAGCCATAGCAGCAGCGGCAATCGTCAGCAGGGTACCGCCAAGACAGTAACCCACACCGTGGACTTTTTGATCCGGTACAATGGTTGTGACGGCTTTTAAGGATTCCATCACCCCTTGCTTAACGTAATCTTCCATATTGAGATCACGGTCTTTTTCCGTCGGGTTGTGCCAGGAAATCATGAAGACTGTATGGCCCTGATCGACCAGATATTTGACCAGTGAGTTATATTGAGAAAGATCAAGGATGTAATATTTCATGATCCAGGCCGGAACGATCAGGATTGGTTCAGCATCCACCTTTTTGGTTGTTGGCTCATACTGGATCAACTCAACTAAGCGATTGCGATAGACCACCTTACCTTCGGTACAGGCAATATTGTCACCAACCTGAAATTCACTTTCTGCCGCATTATGTTCATCGGTGATGTTGCGCATGACTTCATTCCAGAAGTTTTCCGCCCCTTTCACCAGATTTTGCCCGCCTTGTTCCATAGTTGTCTTGAGAACTTGCGGGTTTGTCGCAAAGAAGTTGGTCGGGGAAATGATATCCAGCCATTGACGTGCGCCAAAAGAGACCATGCTTTCGTGGTGCTTGGAGACACCGGGAATGCCCATGGTCGCGTAATGCCACCATTGTTCTTTCAGCAGGAAGCCTTGTGCAATAACGTTAAAGGGGAACTGCTTCCATTCTTCTGCACGGAAACGACGGTCTTCCGGTAGAGGCTGGATAAAATCGGGAATATCCGGGTCCATGGTTGCACGCGCTGCCCAGATGTTGAAATCCATCGTTTTGCGGGCAAAGTTTTCAGACATTTCACCGATTTTGCCGGGTGAATGTGCCATATGAACCAGCCAGTCAAAATAAGCCACCATAATGGAAGCTGGGGACAGGCCGTTTGTCATACGCCCTTCAACCGCGTGAATAGCGCGATCAATGCTTGTCTTTACGTTTGGAACGGACATGCGTGTCATGGTAAAAAATACTCCACGGAGATTATTATCTTTTTGCGTTGCAGCATAATATAGACGTATAGCACATTTTCGGCAATTGATTAGGGTCATTTTTCATGAAAATTTCACAGGCACACTCTCTTGTTCAGGAGATGACAAACTGGCGTCGCCATTTACATCAATATCCGGAAACGGCTTTTGAAGAAATTTTAACGCAGGAATTTGTGGCAGCACGCCTGAAAGAGTTTGGGTTGGAGGTTTATGAAGGGCTGGCGAAAACGGGCATTGTCGCCACATTGAGAAATGGGGAGGGCGGCGCAATTGCCTTGCGGGCTGACATGGATGCGCTGGATATGGTGGAACAGTCCAATGTGCCACATTGTTCGCGTCATGACGGCAAAATGCATGGGTGTGGTCACGATGGCCATATGGCGATGTTGCTGGGCGCGGCCAAATACCTATCTGAAAATAAAGAAACCTTTTCAGGCACAGTTCATTTTGTTTTTCAACCTGCTGAGGAAAATCAGGGCGGTGGCCGTGTGATGGTTGAAGAAGGTTTATTTGAAAAATTTCCTGCGGATGCTGTATTTGGGATGCATAACTGGCCGGAGCTACCTGCGGGTACCATGGCGATGAAGCCGGGGCCGTTGATGGCAGCTTGTGATGCGATGGAAGTGCGGATTAAAGGGGTGGGGTGTCATGGGGCAATGCCGCATTTGGGCATTGATCCTGTTGTTGTTGCCAGTGAGCTGGTTTTAGCCTTGCAAACCATTTCCAGCCGTGTGGTCAACCCGCAAGATGCTGTTGTTGTATCCATCACTCAAATCAATGGTGGTCATACCTGGAATGTGATCCCGCAAGAGGTTGTTCTACGAGGAACCATTCGTTCCTTTGACACTGGTGTTCAGGCCAAACTGGAAGAAACCATTAATCGCATTACCAAGGGTGTATGTTTGACCCATGGGGCGAGCTATGAGCTGGATTATATTGCGGGGTATCCTGCAACTGTGAATGATGCTTCTCAAACCGAAGTCGCCAAAAGGGCCGCCTTAAAGGTGGTCGGGCAAAACCATGTGATTACGGACCCAACCCCGAGCATGGGGGCCGAAGATTTTGCCTATATGCTTCAGGCCAAGCCGGGCTGTTATGTCTGGTTGGGAACAGGGGGCATACCGGGGGGCTGTCTTCTACATAATCCGGGTTTTGATTTTAATGATGATGTGTTGCATATTGGCGCAAGTTATTGGGTGAGTCTGGTCGAGGAAATTTTAGGTTAATGTTTCCTCAACATGCCCTCGATGCGGCTGGCACGCATGAAAAGTTCCCAGCTTCTTTTGCGTAGGCTTTGCAGGGCCTGGGGGCAGCATTTGATGTTGTCGCATGCTGGTTCGGTGCAAATCGTTTCATCTGCCAAAGGTGGATTTAGGTCAAGGAAGTCCTGACGGGTAATTTCATGGTTTAAAATGGCTTTTTCACTCATCAGCCAGGAAACCATGTGGGACAGGCGCGAGGTCACACGCAAGGACTCTTTGGTCAATGTAAGGCGCTCATCAGGGACAAGGTGACTGACTTGTTGCTGGAAGCAATAGGCATGATATTGTTCTGCTTCAATGAGAAGGGAGAGTGTCTCATCAAAGGTTTTTTCCAGCCAGAAAACAGTGGTACCCGTTTTCCCCATTGATCACCTTTCGCCATGTTAAAACATCTACAGGCGAAAGTTTTGATGGATTAGTGAACTGAGCAGCCTTCCGGCGTTGTTTCATCAAAAATGCTCGCCGTAAATTCATATGTGTCCTGGTCAATACGAATTCCAGAAATTTCTGGATAACGCGCTGCCATCCACAATACATATTTGGCGACAGAGGTACCGTTTTCTTCAGCAATCGCATCACGGATCAGCTGGGCAACAACGCCAAGGCGGTTTTGATGGTCAAGGAAATGGGTCGGGCCGAACCATTTATCTGAAAATTTGCGGACTTCACCGTCAATGGTATCGGCATGTTCGCGTGCAAATTCTTCCAGCACGTCTGCCTCAAATTGAACAGGGTAGGGAGCGCCATTCATGGCAATCATAAAAGACAAATCGGAATACATATTGCCCTCCAGCTCGTTATACGCTTTACACCCATAAACTGTACGTTTTTGGCAGAATATAGCAAATGTGCATAAGAGTTAGGTGAAATGCGACATTTTGCTTCCTTAGTACTATGGGGAAATACCTATGTTGCCCTGTTTTTAGACTGGTTCTACCCAAGATTACTTAAGGTGTAGAGAGGTGTTTTTCACAGCTAACTGGAGAGGAATTGTATATTACCTTTTGTTTTAATTACGTTTATTTGATTTTACGGTAAGCTTTTCCAATATTTTTAGTACAGTTTTGTTTTGTCTTTTTGAATATAAAATCACCTTCTGATGGATGCTATCTATGAAGTAATACGAAAGGATTAAATCCTGATATGGTGCTATTTAGAGTTGGTTTTCGAGCATTTTTTTGCGCATTACAAGCTTTTGGTTCATCACTTTTGTGATGATTTTTTTCTATTTTTATACCATTCCTGCACATTTGCCCGCACCATCAAGGCGCATGGCGTGACGACAAGGGTTAAAATTGTTGCAAAACCAAGGCCGAAAACAATAGCTGTGGACAGTTGAACCCACCATTGGGTTGAGGGTGCCCCTGAACTGATTTCCCGGGTAAAAAAGTCGATGTTGAGCTGCATCACCATCGGCAGCAGGCCCAGCATGGTTGTGACGGTGGTCAGCAGCACCGGGCGCATACGTTGTGCCCCGGTCAGGACGATGGCATCAAAAACAGTGCCTGTTTCGTGTTTTAAGCGATCAAATGTATCAATTAAAACGATGTTGTTATTCACAACAATCCCAGCCAGTGCAATCACGCCAATCCCGCCCATGACAATCCCAAAAGGCTGGCCTGTGATCAGTAGGCCGATGAAAACCCCGATGGTGGACATAATCACAGCCGACAGGATGAGAAAGGCGCTATAGAAACTGTTGAACTGGGTTACAAGAATGATTGCCATAATAAACAGGGCAACCCCGAAGGCTTTACTTAAGAAAGCTTCGGCCTTGCGCTGTTCTTCATCTTCGCCCTTAAATTCAACCTTGATGCGCGGGTCAATCTTTTGTGTTTTCAGCCAGTCTTTAATTTCCTTGAGCTTGGCATCCACATTCACACCGGGCAAGACATCAGCCTTGACCGCCATGACGCGAAAACCATCGACGCGATTGACATTGCCTACACGCGGTTCAGCCGTGGTTTGGACAAAGGTGCTAATCGGTACACTGCCTGCTTCAGAATTGATGCGGATGTCTTCCAGCTGGTCAATGGTGCGATCAGCAATGGGAAAACGGGCGCGAATTTCAACTTCATCATCAGTGTCATCAGGGCGATATTCCCCAAGTTTCAGACCTGTGGTGGTCATTTGAATGAAATTGCCCACCAGACCGATATCTGCACCGAACTTTGCGGCTTGTGCCCGGTCTACTTTCAATTCCCAGTCAATACCGGGCAGGGGGCGGGAGTCTTCAAAATTCATCATCCCGTCCATTTGTTCCAATCCGGTACGAATGGTCGCAATGGCTGCGGGCAGGAGGTCTGTATAACGTGACGACAGCTGAATATTGACCGGCTTGCCTGTCGGGGGGCCTTCTTCCTGTTTGCGAAAATCAATTTCGATACCGGGGATATCGGCTGTGCGCTTGGCAATGTCGGCCAGAATTTCATTGGCGGGACGGCGGTCCTGCCAGTCTTTAAATTCAAGAGAGACGGAACCAATGATATCTTCGGCTTCTTCGCTGTTTTGTTCTTTGCCAATACGGGTATAGACGGTTTTAAATTCCGTCATGGGGAGAATGCGGGCTTCCACAAGCTCGACAATTTCTTTTTGTTCCCAGACAGACAGGTTGCCGCGTGCGCGTACGTTTACCTTGGCGTTTTCAGGTTCAACTTCAGGGAAGAATTCGACACCTTTACCAAAGTTGCCATAGACGACCTGAACTAAAACCAGCACAGCCACCGCTCCGCCCAAAATTTTGGCCGGGTGGCGCAGGGCCTTTTGCAGGAGGTGGACATAGCGTCCGGTCAGGCCGGAAAGCTTGCTCAGGTCAGTTTCCTTATCCGGTGCAATTTCGCTTAAGTCGGGCACAGCCTGTGAGGCTTTCCCAAATAAAGAGCCAAGGGTGGGGACAAAAACCAGGGCCATGAGCAAAGAGGCCGATAAGGTTGCAATCAAGGTGATGGGCAGGAACTTCATGAATTCCCCGACAATGCCCGGCCAGAAAAGAAGAGGGAGAAAGGCTGCCAATGTCGTGGCGGTGGAGGCGGTGATCGGCCAGGCCATACGCTGGGCGGCCAGACCGTAGGCTTTACGGCGATGCAAGCCTTCAATCATTTTACGATCAGCATATTCTGTAACAACAACAGCCCCGTCAACCAGCATGCCAACAGCCAAAATCAAGCTGAAAAGCACCACGATGTTCATGGTCATATCCAGAGCCGAAATCACCAGAATACCGGTCAGGAAGGAACCGGGAATAGCAATGCCGACCAGTCCTGCCGTACGTAGGCCAAGGGCGGCGACAACAACAACCATGACCAGCAAAATCGCGCTGAGAACGTTATTTTGCAGATCGGCCAGCATGGTGCGAATTTGGTTGGAACGATCTTGAGAATAAGAGACTTGAATATTTTCTTGCAGGGCCTGGGGCCAAAGGGAATGTTCAAGGTCCACCACACGGCGTACCCGTTCAATGGTTTCAATGATATTTTCACCTGTGCGTTTGGACACTTCCAGCGCAATGGCAGGCTTGCCGTTTACACGGGCAAAACTGGTGGCATCAACAAAGGTCCGACGTACATCGGCAATGTCCCCCAATTTCACAACCGCATCACCGTCAACTTTTAAAGGTTGGGCTTTGATGTCAAAGACACTTTCATAAAGGCCGGGCACCTTGACGGCAAAACGTCCCTTGCCCGTATCCTGGGACCCCGCAGCAACCAGTTTGTTGGACGATGTGACCATATTCATGGCTTGAGCCGGGGTCAGGCCATAGAGTTCCACGCGGGCGGGATCAATGATGATTTCCACGATTTCATCGCGATCACCGGCAATTTCGGCTTCCAGTACAGTAGGGATCGCTTCAATGGCGTCTTGCAGGTCCCGCGCCAGTTTGACCAATGTGCGTTCGGGCACTTCCCCTGCGATTGTGACGACCAGAACGGGGAACAGGCTGAAATTGACTTCATGTACGGTGGGGTCTTCGGTTTCATCAGGCAGTTCTGATTTGGCAAGGTCGACTTTTTCACGCACGTCATCCAAAGCCTTGTCAGCATCAAAGCCTGCTTCAAATTCCAGTGTGACGTTTCCCCCGCCTTCATAGCCGGTGGAGCGCATTTCCTTAACCCCTTCGATGGTGCGCAGTTCCTGTTCCAATGGGCGCAGGATAAGGCGCTCGGCATCTTCTGGTGAAATACCGTCATGGCTGGCAACGACATAGATGATGGGGATGTTAATGTCTGGATCGGACTCTTTGGGGATGGTGTTATAGGCAACAGACCCGGTAATGAGGATCAGCAGCAACGTTAAAATAACGGTGCGTGAATGACCCAGTGCTGCTTCAATTGCATTTTTCATCGCTTATTGTTCCTCAGCACTGACCAGTTGCCCGGTTTTAACATATTCCTGCCCCCGGATGATGATACGTGCACGGGCAGGAAGGCCGGATACCCAGATCCCTTTGACTGTATCTTCAATCAGGTTGACGGGGTGAAATTCAACTTGATCCGTTGCATTAACAGTCTTTACCCCAATAACACCTTGATCAGATAAGGTTAAAATGGATGGAGAGAGTAAATAAGCCGATTGTGTCCCAACTTGGAGGTGCAGCTTGGCTGTAAGACCGGCTGTGATTTCATGGTTCGGATTATCGGCTTCCATTTCTACCTTATAGGTTCGCGCTGTACTGTTGCTGGTGGAGGCAACATAGCGAATGATCCCTTCAATAGATCGACCGTTATTGAGGATCGCTGTCGCAGCTTGCCCGTCTGCAATTTTGGTAATGTGGTTTTCCGGAATGTCAGCGGCAATGACAATGGGGGAAAGGTCAACCAGTGTTGCCACAGATTGGCCGGTGGAAAGATAATCCCCCACCTCAATCATATGATCGTCCAGTTTGCCGGGAAATGGGGCCTTGATTTCAATGTGGGCAAGGTCAAGCTGGGCATTTCTAAGTTCTGCTTTGGCAGCATTCAGCAGGCTTTCGGCTTCGGCCAGTTTGGTTTGGGAACGAAAGCTTTTTTGTGAAAGCTTGCGCGAGGCTTCAAATTCAAGCTGGCGAAAACGCACAGCACTTTGTGCACTTTGTAAGCGACGGTTACGGTCATCGACTTTCAGGCGGGCAATCACATCACCTTTTTTGACAAAGGTGCCCTTTTCAATCAGCAGTTCTTTAACCTCACCAGCGGTTTGGGCTTTGATTTCAATGGTGCGGTTGGCTTGGGTTTGACCATAAATTTTAACAATGTCCCGGTGGTCTATAGCCTGTTGGGAAGAGACTAGCACATGGACTTTTTTTGGCGTTTTTTGATCCTCTAAATCCTGAATGACAGTGGTTGCATCCTCTTTAAACAGGCCCGAAAGCAGCCACAAGGAGATGGCAAGCGCAATGGAAATAGCAATCACAATGGATTTATTGATCGGTAACGTCATGGTATGTGCCCTTTTTACAACTTGTGCACTATATATCACGGTGCGTGTTAAAATTCTGTGAAGGGTTTCACAGAGAAACGAGGTTGAAAACGGAAGAGAAACAAGTTTTTTGAGAGGAGTCTTTACAAAGTGGTACCGAAATGCGTATTTTAAGAAATACGGGAAAACACAGTAGTGAAGGCATTGCCAAAGTTATGGGTAAATCGGAATTCCTTAAGGAAATGAAGGTCGATGGCGTGACCTTTATCATCCGTGATGCGGATGAAAAAGACTTGCCTGCTGTTACTGACCTGCATGCCTATAATACCGGACAGCATAAGCCTGATTACTGGGCTGAAACCTATCATCGCTATGGGGATTCCAACGAGGGCTTTTTCTATGTCTGTGAAATTGATGGTACTTTTGCAGGCTTTATCATTGGTGAAGTGCGCGCCTGGGAGTTCGGTTCAGAACCTTGTGGTTGGGTCTATACCATTGGGGTGAACCCGGAAATGCGCCTTAAGCAAGTGGGGACCCGTTTGTTTGAAACCGTCTGTGAACAGTTCCGCAAGGCAGGTGTGGGGCAGGCCCGTACCATGTTGCATCGTAAAGATAACCTGAACCTTAGTTTTTTTCGAAGCCAGGGCATGATGGGTGGTCCTTACATCGAACTTGAAATGCCGCTGGATTGAGGGACATGGTATGAAACTTCAAAAAGCGACATATTGTGCTCTTTATGCGGTTCTGGAATTGGCCCGTGATCCAGATGTACAGCTTTCCGCAACAGATATTGCTGAAAAATACAATATTTCCGCCAATCATTTGGCGAAGGTTTTGCGGGATCTGGGCCGGGCCGGGCTGGTTGAATCTGTCCGTGGGGCAGGCGGGGGCTATCGTTTTTCCGGTAATTTGAAACGCACCACTCTTTTTGATGTGATCCATCTTTTTGAAGATGTCGGTGGGGAAAATGAGCGCAGCCGTGATGCGCAGGCCGATACAGATATTGGTAATGCACTGAATATGGTGCTGACAGAGATTGACGAGATTGCCCTTGCGACCCTTGGGTCCATTACGATTGGCACCTTGTTGAAAACCATGCGCTGGCGTAATGAACGTGCAGAGCGTGATGAGGCGAAAGCTTAGGGCGTAAACTCATAAAATAGACTTGCTTTGGTTTCCCTAAAATATAGGCAAGACAAGGCAAAGGCTTGCAGGAAGTACTTGTACTTTCAAAAGACTTTAACGCAGTAATGCCTATATTTTAGGGAAATCCCGTAAGAGACGGGATGTATTTGAGGATAGAGCTGCGTTATAAAACCCTTAAGGTGCTTGCACTTCTGCGGGGTTCATGCCTTGTCTATCCTCAAATACATCTCCGCCAAACAAGTCTATTTTATGAGTTTACGCCCTAAGAGAAAAGAGCCGTAATCTTTGGTTGCGTTATAAAAAACGTGATAAGTCCTTCAAAAACAGATAGACTATTTATATCTGAATAGGAACAGGTCTTATCGGTTTTTAACCTAAAGCTGGAGGTGCGTCTATGATCGCGGCCCCATCTGAACATGGGCAGTCAAAGAAAAGGCTCTATCTGCGATCTTTCGCAGCGCTGGTTTTTGGGTTATCGCTTACAGGTTTACTCAGTTATTATGTCTTGCAGCTTCAATTTGAACAGGGACAAAAAAGACGTGAGGTGTTGTCCAATGAATATGTTCAGGCTTTTGCTGCGGAGCTGAAAAAAAGCTCAAACCTTCTGGTGCCAATAGCCGGTCAATTTTTCGTTGAGGCTGAACAGCCTGAAAAAGAGGATATTCGCGCTGCGTTACAACGGGTGAAGCCCTTGTTGGCTGGGTTAACGCTTCAAGACGGCTACCGGCATCTTGCCTGGGCTCCTTTATGGATGGAGAGAGAAGAGGGCCTTTATGATGATATTGTCACCTTAAATGCTTTAGACCAACAGCACACAGGGGACTTTATTTGGGACCATCAGGCCAAGTGGCAGTCCAGTATTGCAAAACCCGAAATTCAGGATAGTGTTGTTTTTGGACTGGATGTCGTTGAAGAGCAGGGGACGGCCTATCTTGTGGTTGGACAGCCTTTTTTCCAAAAAGCCAGCATGCTCCACAAATCTGGCTCTGGGACGCTGCAACCCGAAGGGTATTTGCTGGGGTGGCTGGACCTGTCACGTATTATGCGTAAAAGCTGGGATGGTTTCAGGGCACCGAATAATCTGATTTACCTTAAGCTTGAAGGAAAGCAGGGCCAAGACGTCTATATTGCCTATCAATCCGGTCTGGTGGAAAGAACGGATGGTCATAACCTCCATGAAGCGGCATCTTTCAGACAGCATGTCTCTTTTGGTACAGCCGGATTTCATATGGAGCTTTCCCTTGTGGCTTTGCAGGATAAGGACCAAGGGGTTTTGCATGACTTACACTGGATTGTTTTGTTGGTTGGTGTTGGCACAACCCTTTTATGGTGCGTGTTACTGGCCTTTATGGGGCGTCATAAGCACGAGCGCGATGCTTCGCGTAATTCCCTTGAAAGTTATAACCTGCAACTGGAACAAGAAGCCAAGCAACGCCGCATGATCGAAGGCGTGTTGCGGATGAATGAAGCGCGCTGGCATTATGTGGTGGACAATTTGCCGATTGCTCTGTTTGCGCTGGATGGACAAGGGGTTTTTACGCTGGGGGAAGGGCGTGGACTGGCGGCTTTGGGCATGGACAGTGAAACGATTGAAGGCCAAACGGCTTTTGATGTGTTTAAGGGCCATCCTGATATTCTTAATTGTTGCCGTGAATGTTTGTCTGGCGAAGAACGCCGGGCGATTTTTGCCATTAACCGTCACTGGATTGAGATGCGTTTCTCACCGGTTTTAAAGGCCCCGGATGAATATGATGGTTTGATCTGTGTGGCGATTGATGTCACCGAAGAACAATATACCCAGCAAAACCTGGATAAAGCCAACCTTCATCTGCGCAGTTTGCTGGATAATATGCCGGTTGGGGTCGTGTTCGTGCGTGACGGGGTTATTCAATGGTGTTCGTCTCAACTTGAAGCCATGTTTGGTTTTGGGCGTGGACAGTTGGTTGGGCGCAGTCCTGAGGTCTTTTATAGCGACCCGTCCAGTTTTCAAGATGCTCTTCTCTATAGTCGCCCAAAGCTGCAGGAAAACCAGGTGGTCGAGCTGTCCCCCTTATTGCGCAGGCAAGAGGGGGAGCGTTTTCATGGCAAGTTAATTGGACGTGTTATTGACCCTAAAAATTATCAGGCCGGAAGCTTGTGGGTTGTACAGGATCTGACAAAAACGATTGCCGAAGAAAAGCAGCGTCGTTTATCCAAAACCGTTTTCGATAATGTGATGGAAGGGGTGATGGTCTCGGATGCACAAAACCGTATTGTCTTTGTCAATCAGGCTTTTCAAAGCATCACAGGGTATCAAGAAGAGGAAATTTTAGGTCATAACCCGTCTTTGCTCAGTTCCGGTAAGCATGATCATGAATTTTATCAGGCCATGTGGGGCTGTCTTGAAACAGACGGGCGTTGGTCGGGCGAGATTTGGAACCGCCGCAAAAATGGGGAAAGTTATCTGGAATGGTTAACCATTACGGCCCATAAAAATGGTGAGGGTGAGATCGAAGAATATGTGGCGGTTTTTAGCGACATTACTATTCATCGTGAAAATCAGGAACAGCTCAGTTATCAGGCAAATTATGACCATTTGACGGGATTGCCGAACAGGCGCTTGCTGAGTGACCGGTTTCAACAGGCCGCAGCAATGGCGGACCGGGAAGAAAAGCCGTTTGCGCTGGTCTATATGGATGTGGATAATTTTAAATTTTTCAATGAAAGTCTCGGGCATGGGACGGGGGATGTGATCTTAAAAGAGGTTGCGCGCCGTCTGGACCATGTTGTGCGCAGTGCAGATACCATTGCCCGTGTCAGCGGTGATGAATTTATCTTGCTGTTATTGGGGGCAGGGGATGAAGCTGCGGCAAGCCGGGCGGTGACAAATCTGTTTCATGCGTTAAAAGCTCCTTTTAAATTGAGTGGTTTACAGCAGGAAGTCAGCCTTTCAGCCAGCAGTGGCATTGCGCTTTATCCCAGTGATGGTAAGGACTTATCGGAATTAATCCGCAAGGCAGATGCCGCTCTTTACCATGCCAAGGAACATGAGCGTGGCAGCTTTATGTTCTTTACAGAAGAAATGAATGTGCGGGCACAGGAACGTGTCCGGCTGGAAAACCGTTTGCGCCATGCTTTGGAAGAAGATCAATTTTCGATGCATTACCAGCCCAAAGTGAATGCGAAAACCGGAGAGATTATCGGGGCTGAAGCTTTAATCCGCTGGGAAGATCCAGAACATGGGCTGATCGGGCCGGATAAATTCATCCCGCTGGCAGAAGAAACAGGTTTGATCCTGCCTATTGGTGAATGGGTCTTTCGAACAGTGTGTTCACAAATCCGAAAATGGAAAGAGACAGGTGTTCCAGTGGTGAATGTGGCGGTTAATCTGTCTGGGCGACAGTTTTCAAAACCTGACCTCGCACAGGAGCTGTTGAGCATCATGGCAGAAGAAGGGGTGGAACCCCATATGCTGGAAATTGAAATTACGGAAAGCTTTATTGCCTCTTCCCATGCGGCCATGACTCAATCCTTGAACGCCTTGTCAGACAAAGGGGTCAAGCTGAGTATTGATGATTTTGGGACAGGGTATTCATCTTTGAATTATCTCCATCATTTCCCGCTGGATATTATGAAAATTGACCGTTCCTTTATTAATAATATTGAGGATGGGAAGGGGGAGACATCGGAAAAGCTGGCCAAAGCGGTGATTGCCATTGCCAAAAGTATGGATTTGGAAATTGTCGGTGAAGGGGTGGAAAATAACCAGCAGCTTGAATTCCTGCGCCAAAATGGCTGTGATTACATTCAGGGCTTCTATTTTAGCAAGCCTTTGGCAGCAGCTGAGTTCGAAAAGCTTTTACTTCGTGGCACAGCGTTGTAGAGTACGTCCCAAGAAATTGATCTATAAAGGGGACTTTCGGTGTTTATTCGTGAAAAACTTTCACCGCGTGATTTCAAGGAAAAGCTGAAAACGGTCAAACTGTTGAGTTTGGATGTTGATGGCATTCTGACCGATGGCGGGCTTTATTATACCGAAACCGGTGATGAGCTGCGCAAGTTCAATGTCAAAGACGGGATGGGAATGAAATGTGCCCGTGAAGCCGGGGTTGAGCTTTGTATCATCAGTGCGAGCACAACAAATGCCATTCAGGAACGTGGTAAACGTTTGGGCATTCCTCATGTCTATACCGGGGCGAAAAACAAGATCGAGATTTTGCAAAAGATTTGCGATGAACTGGGTATCAGCCTCGATAATGTGGCTCATATGGGGGATGATTTGAACGATCTGTCCATTATGGAAAAAATCGGCACACCTATTACCGTGGCTGATGCGATTGAAGAGGTGAAAGAGCAGACCATTTACGTTACCCAAAAATGTGGTGGGCAAGGGGCTGTGCGTGAAGTCTGTGACCTTTTGGTTAAGGTGAATTCTTAAAATATCTCTGTAATCTATATGGTTATTATAGTGCTATTTAGCTCATTAAATAAGTAAGTACCCATCTTTTTTAAATGGTTTTAAAAGGCTTGTTTCTGAAACCGTGAGTGCTATAGTATGGACCAAAGGGAAGTCGTTGAATAACTACGAGAAGATGCATGACACCTGAACAGCTTGCACGTATCAAACCGAATAAAGATCGGATCATCCGTTGTCAGTTTATGAGCATTCTGGCTTATTTAGGCACACTTTGTTTTATCCCGTTAAGCGTGAGTGATGGGGACCAATATATTTTGCTTCATGCCCGTCAGGGGTTGATTTTATGGGGGCTGGAACTGTTTGCCACACCACTGTTATTTATTCCCGGTGTGGGGAAAAGCCTGTTTCTGATTATTTTTATCCCAATTGTAGGCTTGTCCTTAATGGGGATTCTGGGCGTGTTATTGCGCCGGACATGGCGTTTGCCCTTTGTCTATAGGTTATCTCTGGCGATTTAAATTTGGCTAGACCTTAGTGTGTCGTGCGAGGCCGGTTTTTGATTTCATCAATCAGGGCGTGATTATTCCACCAATCAGACAAAAGCGTTTTGATTTGGTAGAGGATATCAGGCTGGCGTTCTTCAAAGGCTTCGCAGATAGAGCAGACTTTTTGCAAGAAGGCAGAATGTTTTGCTTTTTGTATTTCAAGGTTTGAAGCACCGCGTTCTTCAAGCAGGGCTTCTTCTGCGATCAGGTGGTCAGCATATTCCACCAGTTCCCAGAGGATTTCGGTCACAAGTTCTTCGCTATAATCGTTTTCGTTTAGGTCATGTAGTTGATTATAAAGCGAGACTATTCTTTTGTTCTTTCGGTCAATTTTATCGTGGCCTGTTCTATGACGGGCATTTTGCCAAGTGATCGTTTCCATTCGTACCCCCGTACTTCCCAACATCTGATATTTTTATTCTTATTAGGAAGTATCCTAACACTGGGAATAAAAATAAAAAATCCGTAGAAACACCTTAGACAAAGGTGGCTAAAGCTATCTTTTTGTAGAGAGACTTTAGTAGTTATCCTTAGGCGGTACGGGGGCATGGTCTTCCTTACGACCCTGTGTGGAAAACTGTTTTGACAGTGATGGTTTCGCTGTTTTGTTGCCCTCGCAGTTCAAATGTAACTGGCTGGGCTGCTGTTTGAGGGGCGGAACCTTTGGCAAAAACACGTAAAGTTACGACTTGTCCTGCAGCAACTTTGATGGTGTTGTCAGTTTGTCCAAGGATTTTGAGTTCGGGCACGTACTCACCTGATGCAGAAAGTCCGAACTGTTTATCCTGATCTGATTTATTGAGAACGCGAATTGTATAGGCATTCTGGATTTGACCATTGCTCAAAGTCACAAAAAAAGGAACACGATCTTTTAACACAGTGATTTTCGTCATTTCACGAGACGAGAAGCCAAAAATGGTTAGAGAAACAGTTGTCAGCAAGATTGTCAGGTAAACGAGATTTCTTGGGCGCAACAGGCTTGTTTTTGACTTGGTAAGGGAAACAGGTATTTTGCCTGCGCGTTGATTAATATTGTGCTGAGAATCATATGAGATCAGTTTTTTCGGCAGGCCAAACTTTTCCATCACCGTGTCACAGGCATCAATACAGAGACCACAACCGATACAGCCCATCTGGTTGCCTTCCCTGATATCAATGCCTGTCGGGCAGACCTGAACGCACATGGTACAATCCACGCAATGGCCCCGATTGCTGAAATCACGATTTTTCCCCGGTTTTTGTCGTGTTTCACCCCGCCAGTCCTCATAGGTAATGACTTTGCTATGCTCATCCAGCATGACCCCCTGAAAGCGACCATAGGGGCACATGTAGAGACAAACCTGCTCACGGGCAAATCCTGCCATAAGGTAGGTCATAATCAACAGGGTGAGAAATGTGACCAGTGACCAGCCGGAGATATTTCCATTCAAGATATCTTGGGTCGTTTGAAAGGCATCTCCAAAATACCAAAGAAAGGACAAGGAGAAAAAGGCGGAAATCACAAGCCAGATACTATGCTTTAAGGTGCATTTGAACACTTTCTCAAAGGATAAGGGGGCTTTGCCAAGGCGAAGTCTTGCATTTCGATCACCTTCGATTAAAGCTTCGACTTTCACGAATAAATCTGTCCATAAGGTCTGAAAGCAGGTGAAGCCACACCATGCCCGCCCCCAGAGTGCTGCAGAGAAAAACAGGCCGATGGCTGCAAAAATCATAATACCTGTGAGGATGTAAATATCTTGCGGCCAAACCTCGATTGCAAATAGGTAAATCCGCTGTGCAGAAATATCAAACTGGACGGCCTGATCGGTCTTGCCTTCACCGCGATCCCATCTGAGGAGTGGTGTCAGGTGATAAAGAGCCAGTCCACCCCACAGGAAGCTATTTTTTAAACGGCGATAAAACCCTTTGACCGATTTGGCCTGGATTTTGGGCGGGCTGGCATAAAGCGGCCCCTTGTTTTGAGATAGAGATGTTGCTGTATTTATTGTGTCAGGCATGGAAGTTCTCCAGATCAATACAATTGATTTTGTATGGTCTGGGATACATACAAAGACCTCGGATAACAAATAATCCTAGTGAAAAAGATAAATTGTATGTAAATTCAGGCATACAATTCGTGCCGTCGGGGACTTTTGAATGCGTACAAACTGGATGCCTATAGAAATCAATGGGGTAAAGCCTGTCTATCTTACCATAGCTGATGCAATTGAGGCCGATATTGCCAGCGGTCGTTTGCACTATGGGGATAAACTGCCAACGCAACGACAATTGGCTGCTGATATAGGTGTGGATTTTACGACCATCACCCGTGCTTATGGGGAAGCACGAAAAAGAGGCTTGATTGTCGCACATGTTGGGCAAGGCACATTCGTACAAGGCCGCTTAAGTGAACAGAGTGAGCAGGAACAAGCGCCTTTAAGTGAAATTGATATGGGCATGAATATGCCACCGGTTCCGACAGATCCTGCTGTGATAACGCGGATGCATCATGAAATGAATGAAGTGACCCATCGTTTGACGACACGCTCTCTCTTTGGCTATCAACATTTTATTGGATCCCCTATTGAACGAGAGCAGGCAGCAGCTTGGGTCAGCCGTTTTTTGCCTGAGGCAAGGGCCGAACATTTGTTAATTTGTTCGGGGACACAAAGTGCGTTGCTTTCTTTGGCTTTGTTTTTGTTGCAACCGGGTGATACGGCTGCATCTGAAGCGGTTACCTATCCGGGGTTCAGTATTTTAATGCGTCAACTCGGGGTCAGGCATATCGGTCTTGAAATGGATGAAGAGGGGATTATTCCTGCCACCTTTCGCAAAGCCTGCGTTGAGAAGAAGGTTTCCGTTCTTTACTGTAATCCGACGCTTCATAACCCAACAACAACAACATGGTCGACATCACGTCGCGCTGCCATTGCCAATATTGCGCGTGAATATGATGTAAAAATTATTGAAGATGATGCGTATGGGGGACTGGCTGTATCTGCTCCACCGCCTTTGTCCACTTTTGCCCCGGAACGTTCCTATTATGTCATTGGTTTGGCAAAATGCCTCTCAAGTGCGCTTCGAATTTCTTTTCTATGTGTTCCTGATTATAGCAAGTTTCAGGCATTGGCCCTGTCCAACCGCGCAACCTCCATGATGGCTTCCCCCATAACCAAAGCAATGGCCCTGCACTTATTGACAAGCGGCTGTGCTGATTTGGTTGTGCAAGATATTTTGAAGGAAGTAAAGGTCAGGCAGAAACTGGCAAAAGACATTCTGCCCTATGGGTCTTTTAAGGCTGACCCTAATGGTTTTCAGGTCTGGTTACAGTTAAATGATCATTGGGGCTTAAATGAATTTATAGCAGCCATGGGGCAACAAGGTATTCGTCTGATTGGCGGAGATGCTTTTGTTGTGAGCGGCAAAGCCCCCAAAGCGGTTAGGGTTTGTCTGGGGGTGCCTGAAACATCCAAGAAAACCGAAAAAGCCCTCAAGGCAATTTCCCAAACATTATGCCTGTCGCTGCATGGCAATAACGCTATTGTATAAAGGTTGGTTTATAGGAAAGATACATTGGATTTATGATATGTCCCCGCTGATACAACAGATTGAAGCTCAAGATACTTACCTCATGCGTCATAAGGTTTTGTGGCCTGACCTTCCTTTGGAAGAGTGCATGCTGAAAGGCGATGATGTCGCCCTGCATTTTGGTGCATTTGTTGAAGATCACCTTATCGGTGTGTTGTCCCTATTTCCTGATAATGACCAGTCAATCAGACTGCGGAAGTTTGCAATTAGTCCAAGGTTTCAGGGGCAAGGCATTGGGCTTCTGATGTTAAAAACAGTTTTGGAAGAACTCGGGATATCTGGGAATAAATCTGTCTGGTGTGATGCCCGCGCAAATGCGGTTGATTTTTACCGCAAGGCTGGCTTTGAAATAGAAGGGAATGAGTTTTTAAAGAGGAATATCCCATATTACAAAATGTCTTGTCATTTTAGGTGAAATATCCTGCTACGGATATTCATTCTATTTCAAAATATCTTAGTTCCCTAAATTTAATCCATTTTTATACTCAAACCTCAAATTCATTGGAGGGAAACTGGATGGATAAGCTTTTTGTCTATGGAACGTTAGGTCCTGGGGGGCCAAATGAGGATGTAATGAAGAAGATAGGCGGGAAATGGATAAAGGCGATCGTAAAGGGCTGTTTGTATTCTGAAGGCTGGGGAGCTGAGATGGGATACCCTGGACTTCTTCTCGAGGAAGAAGGTGATGACATAGAGGGGCATATTTTTATTTCAGAACGTTTAGAAAAGTATTGGAGCTTTTTGGATGATTTTGAGGGTGACGGATATGAACGTATTGAAGTTTTAGCCTATTGTGAAAATGGGGAAAGAATAGCAACCTATGTCTACGCATTGAAAAGATAGATGGTTATTTCGTTCACTGAAAAGAAATGACAAAAAAACCGCAACCAAAAGGCTGCGGTTTTTTTTGTATCCGTATGTCTCGGAAGTGGTGTGAAAATCAGCGCTTGGAGAACTGGAAGGAACGGCGGGCTTTTGCTTTACCGTATTTCTTACGTTCAACAACGCGAGAGTCACGAGTAAGGAAGCCAGCGCTTTTCAGAGCCGGGCGCAGAGCCGGTTCGAAGTTGTTCAGGGCACGGGAAAGACCGTGGCGAACTGCACCGGCTTGACCGGACAGGCCACCACCAGTTACTGTTGCAACAACGTCAAACTGACCTTCACGCTCAGTTACTTCAAATACTTGGTTCAGGATCATTTGCAGAACCGGGCGTGCAAAATATTCAGCAACGTCACGGCCGTTTACAGTGATCTTACCGGAACCCGGCTTTACCCATACACGAGCAACAGCGTTTTTACGACGACCTGTGCCATATGCACGGCCTTGCGCGTCGATTTTCGGCTCAGCAGGAGCAGCAGCTTCAGCAGCCGGAGCTTCAGAACCAGTCGCTACGTCAGCGAGGTCTTCCAAAGTCTTCTTTTCTTCAGCCATGATTATGCGCTCCGTTTGTTTTTGTCATTCATGGAAGCAACGTCAAGTACTTCCGGCTTTTGAGCTTCATGCGGGTGCTCAGAACCAGCATAGACGTGCAGCTTTTTCATTTGCTGACGGCCCAGCGGGCTGCGTGTGATCATGCGCTGAACAGCTTTTTCGATTACGCGTTCCGGGTGTTCACCATCCAGAATTTGTTCTGCTGTACGCTGCTTGATCCCGCCCGGGTGACCCGTGTGCCAGTAGTACACTTTGTCAGAACGTTTGCGGCCAGTCAGTTGAACTTTCTCAGCATTGATGATGACGATGTTATCACCAGTGTCGATGTTCGGTGTGTAAGTCGGCTTGTGTTTGCCGCGCAGGTATTGCGAGACGATAGCAGCAAGACGGCCCAAAACAACGCCTTCGGCGTCGATTACGAACCACTTGCGTTCAATTTCGCTCGGCTTTGCAGTGTAAGTTTTCATGTCATTCCACTTGCATACGGATTAATAACGGTTTCTCAAACGGTGCAAAAAACACCTGCTGAGAAGGAGCGCGCATTATGTTGAATTTTACAGCGAAGTCAATAGGAAAAAATCGTTTAAAAACAGTGTATTAAAAATACGGTACTATGATACCTTTTCTGTGTGCCGCAGGAAATAATGGGGTTTGGCCCCTCTTGTAAATATAGAAAAAACAAAGAGTTATGTCGTTTGGTTTGTTATCTTGGGAAGGGCTAGGGAGCCGGAAAGAAAAGTAAAAAGGCGCTGAGGGTAAACAGCGAGATCATTGTGGTTAATAGAATCGAGTTCCCCGCGATGCGATCTCCTACGCCATATTTTGTGGCAAAGATGAAGGCATTGGCACCGCTGGGCATGGCGGCACCTAATGTCGCAATCATGGTCCATAGCGGGGATGTTTGAAGAATGTAAGTGCAGGTCAGCCAAACCCCAAGAGGCATGATCACAAGTTTGGCAAGAGTGACCAGCAGGACGGGTGTTCTGGTTTCTTCCAGTCTTAAAGCGTATCGGGCCATGCCGCCACCCACGACAAAAAGAGCGCAGGGCGGAGCGGCTTTGCTAAGCAGTTCAGTTACCCGATCAATCAAGGAAGGAAGTTCTGCTTCGCTTAATGAAAACAACCAGCCAGAGATTAAGGCGATGACCAGCGGGTTGGTTATGACACTTTTTACAGCACCAGCGATGATGACACCAATATTGGCATTGGGGTTGCGTCCGGTTTCGATCATTACGCAGGGCAGGGTAAACAGGATCATGGCGTTAAAGGTGATCAGGGTCATCAGTGGAGCAAGGGCCTGAGGCGGGTAGGCCGTTTGTACGATGGGCAGAGCGATGAGGGCCAAGTTGCCAAAACTTGCTGAAATTCCAGTAACGATACTGCGCTCATAACCTACAGCTCTTTTCTCTAAATCTGACCCGTTTCATGGAGCCTTAATCTGTGCTTGAGTTAGGAAAATTGTGCAAAGCGATGCGGGGCATCGGTTAAGCAAATTGACGCGACACAAGCACAGATAAGGCCCACCGGAGGCGTTTATCTCAAACAATGTGGAGGGCGGCACCTTCCATTTGCGGTGAATAACACCGCTGCATGCAAGGTTTCTACCCACATTGTTTGAGATAAACGTGAAAGCAAGTCAGATTTAGAGAAAAGAGCTGTATTTTGCGCATAAGGACATAGGTTCCCAGTAAAATCGTAACCCCCATGCCGTAATAAGACAGGAGAATAGAGAGTTCCAGACGTTGGGTCATGACCCCGCTGGCAGAGGTGCGAAATAACAGGGAGGGAACAGCAAGATAGAAGATAAAGCGCGTCAGGTCATCAACGCCGCTTTGGCTGAATAAGCCACGCTTGACCATGAAATAGCCAAGGCCAATGAGGGCAAAAACGGGAAGAATAACATTCAGGACCTGATACATGGTGGCTGTACAGGTCCCGTTAGCTTTTTAAAATGTGCTTAAACAACAATATCAATCTTATGGGCCGAAACGGCTTGTGCAGAGGCCGCTTTTGCCTGATCGGCAGCTTGCTGGCTCAGTTGTTGTGCGGCTTGGGTATTGCTTTTTACAGCTTGCTTCACCATGGCGACAGAGCTGTCTTGTTTTTGCGAGGCTTGGGTCATGCCAACGCTATATGCGGCTAATCCTGTAATATCCATAGCGTCCTCTTTTGGTTACTCAACAGGAAAAGAGTATAGCAAGTTTTTGGCCCTTCGACAAGGTTTACCCCTTAATTCGGGTGTAGGGCATACTTCTTTAGTAAGCCTGTGTAAGCTTTCGTTTGTTTGAAACTTCGGATGTTTTCCCAATAGGCTTCGCAGAATTGAGGGTACTGTTTGTAAAACTCATGGCTGAACACAAGGTAATATGGCTTTGTGCGAACGGGGGGCTCAAGCTTTTCAATAAGCTGTGCATATTGGGGATGGGTGGCGAGATAACGATCACCCATGCCTTCCAGTTCGGCGTAGGCAATGATGCGGTCTGAGAGTAATTTCTTGATGTTTTTTTCAGAGTTATGGGTTTCTTCAATAGTCGCCTGATGGGCTTTTAAGTCACTGGCGATGGAATAGCCTAGCTTAATCCCAATGTTTTTTTGACCGGAATGAAAGTCAAAGCTTTTTCCTGTCCATGTGAAATGGTTGGTGCCTTTTTTGACATATAAAACATACCTTTGGACCATCAATGCTTTTGATGTATCGACTGAATGGTCTGGCAGGGATGGGTAGCGGGCAAATTTTGTACGTTTTTTTTGAAAGCTGGCATCAAATAAACCATTGATGGAATTGTCTGTTAAAGAGGCAATTGCCCGTTTCCACGGGAGCCTGAGAAATTCCAACGTTACATTTTGTTGATTTGCGACTTGTTTTAAAAGCTCGACGGTCAGGCCGGGGTTTTCCTGTGGGACCTGATGACCAGTACCTAGGTAATAGGGGGGATTTTCTATCGGTTCATAGCCGATGATGATTTTTGTCGGTTTTTCGGCATGGCTAACGGATAGATTGAGGGTGAGGGCAATGAATAATAAGAGGAATACCCTCAGGATATAATTCATTTACACTCTCCGCATCATCCTTGTTACAAGTTTAAATGTAGCAAATTTCGCGCTATGGTTACAAGGTGATTCATATTTCACGTGGCGGGATGGAATAGGTGCCTGTGGCATGGGCAACGGGTTCGTCATGACCATCAGAATGCAAGGTAACTTCCATGACACACAGGCGTTTGCCCAGTTTCAGAATGCGTCCTTCAGCCATGAGATCACCGGGGGCTGGGCGATGCATGAAATTGATATTAAAATTGGTGGTGACAGCCAGCTTGACCTTGCCAATGGCGGAAAGTACGACGGCATACATACAGGCATCGGCCAAGGCCATCATGGTGGGGCCGGAAACGGTTCCACCGGGGCGCAACATATTGTCGTTAAAAGGCAGGCGCAAGGTTGCTTCCCCGTCCCCAATGACATCGGTCGTCATGGCAATGTCTTTCGCCCAGGGGAGTTCTGTTGCGATAATATGATCGAAATCCGTTTTTGTGATTTTTGCCATACCTGTCTCTCTTTTAATTTTGTATACTTTGATAAAGATCGTATATGACGTTTACGTAAACGTCAATTTTATATATGGTGTTGCAAGCCAATCAAACAGGGAGTTTACAATATAATGACTGCGATGACAGAAGCTCAAACAGAACAGCTGGTAACACGTTGTGATGAAAATGGGGTTGCAACCCTTACATTAAATCGTCCGAAAAAATTCAACGCTCTTTCCATGGCCGTTCTGGAGGCATTGCTGGAGGAGCTCACCCGTGTGGGCGAAGATAAATCCGTGCGGTGTGTGGTCTTGGCAGGTGAGGGGAAAGCCTTTTGTGCAGGTCATGATTTGAAAGAAATGCGCGAAGAAACCACACGTATTGCGATGCAGGCTTTATTTGGCAAATGTTCAGAAGTCATGATGAAGATTACCTCCATTCCGCAGCCGGTTATTGCCCGTATTCATGGAATTGCCACAGCCGCCGGGTGCCAGCTGGTCGCAACGTGTGATTTGGCAATCGCAGTGGAAGAGGCACGTTTTGCCACATCGGGTATTAATGTCGGCCTGTTCTGTTCCACCCCGATGGTGGCCTTGACCCGTAATATGCCGACCAAGCAAGCCTTTGAAATGCTGGTGACGGGCGATTTCATTGATGCGCAAACCGCCCTTCAATATGGTTTGATCAACAAGGTGGTGCCCGCAGATCAATTGGACAAGGCTGTGGCGGAAATGGCAAACAAGATTGCATCCAAGCCGGCAATTTCCATCGCCTTTGGCAAGCAGTTATTCTACAAGCAATTGGAAGCGGCGAAAGAAGCGGCTTATGACATGGCAGCCGATACCATGACATGCAATATGTTGACAGAAGATGCACAGGCAGGCGTGGATGCCTTTATTGCCAAACAGCCCATGCCGGAATGGAAAGGGCGCTAAGATTATGATGGAACTGGCCTATGGTGATGAATATCTCACAACAATTCTTAAAGATGTGCAAGTCATCGCCATGGTCGGGGCTTCTGCCAAAGAAGAACGTCCGAGTTATTCTGTGATGCGCTATTTACAGGCACAGGGCTATCGCGTGGTGCCTGTCAACCCGGGGTTGGCCGGACAGGACATTCTGGGTGAAACGGTTTATGGCTCGCTGGCTGATATTCCGTTTGACTATCAGATGGTCGATATTTTCCGAAATGCTGAGGCGGCTGCAAAAATCAGCGAGGAAGCCGTTGCGTTAAAAGATGACAAGTCGATTGCAGTCATCTGGATGCAGCTTGGAATTTGCCATGAAGAAGCGGCGGAACGAGCAAGGGGGGCTGGGCTTAAGGTCGTGATGGACCGTTGCCCGAAAATTGAATATGGCCGTTTGTTGGGGCGTTCTTAGTTTTTTAAGGCTGCTTTAAATTTTCGATCTTTTTTAATGGCGGCTTCCCGGCTTTGTGCTTCGCTACGATTTAGGAAGCCACTTTCTGCATAGACCAGTTTCCACGGCCTGCGTGCACGGGTGTATTTGGCCCCGCCGGGACGTTGACCGTTATGTTCTTCAAGGCGGCGCTCAGGGGTGGTGTCGTAAGTCACCCCTGTATAAGCCTCATTTTTCTGATTGAGCAGAACATAGACAAACCAGCGTTTTTGTACGCTCATAGGCTTCGCAACAACCACGCGCGGATGCGTTCAGCCACCATTTTCCAGCGTTTGTCCAACATGACCGCGTGGGGGACACCGGGGATGATCTCCAGATCAGCCTCATGGAATTTAGCAGTTTCCTTAAAGGCGGAAACCGGGATCATAACATCGGCATCCCCACCGATGACGGCAATGGGAATGTCATCTTTGGCCCGTTTGCGCGGTACATCAAACAGGGCAACTTCATTGATAGCGCGCAGGGATTCTGGTTGGAACAAGCCGTGGGCTTCCGCCAGTGAGGCCGGGTGTGTATCATCAGACACCAGCAGGCGCTTAAGCATATGAAAACTCATGGCATCCGGGCCAAACATCATCACCTGATTAAGAGACCAATAAAGGTCTGGTGAACCCGTTACCATATGCATGATGGAACTCATCGCCCCACTTGGGGGGAGAGAGCTGAGCAACACAGCTCCGCGACAGTCATGTTTTTCAATGTATTTCTGGACAACCATGCCGCCAAGGGAATGACCGATCAGGATCGGTGGTTCGCCAATTTCATCAACAGCCTTGATCACATCATTGACGTAATCGCTCAGACCTAGCAGGTGTAATGTCCATTCATTGGCTTGTGGTCCGTGCCCGCTTAGGGAGACGGCGTAACAGTCATGGCCGTGATCTGCAAAAAACGGCATGAAACGATGACGCCAAATGGGGGCGGAACAAAAAGAGCCATGAATGAAGAGGAGAGGGGCTTTTTTTGGGGTGCGATCACTCGCTTCTAATTTTAGGAGTTCAAAGGCCATTTTTTTAATTTCTTATGTTTAGAGGTCGAAGCAAGGAAGACTTCATCTGTTGTAATCCGCTAAAGAATAAATTTTAGTAAATTAATCCGTATTTACTCCGGCTCATGACATATTCCGTATTCACATTTCTGTCAAAGTGTTGTACATCCCTGTGCGCAACTAAAAAGGGCTGTCAGATGGGCTTGAAAGAAGCAAAAGAGCAACATATTGAAGAGGTGCTTGTAAAGCATAAGGAATTTGCGAAAGATTATGCGCTGATTTCCACTTATGTTGGCATGTTTCCTTCTATTACCGTGCAAGATGACCTGTTGGTTTGTCTGCGTTCTTTGTATGAAATTCAGGTTGCCAATGATGTGGCTGATGTTGCCCCTAAATATGACAAGGCTGTCTTTCATTTGAACCTTGCCCGATTGCAGTGTTTGCGTGATTTCCTCGCATCATTTCTTGACCGTCTGAGCCTCTGCTCTCCTTGGGTGAAGGGTGATTTGTTGGAAGATACGACTGCGATGGAAATGGCAACTCTGATTGGTGATTTTAACAAAAGGGCGAATGCAATTTATAATGCATGGGAAGATGATGCTACACCTTTTGATGCAGAAAAATTATGCGATGCCTATCGGGAAATTGTTAAAAGATGCAGCCAGATTGAAAGCCATTATATGGAAAAATATGGCATCGGATTATGGGATGTTTTTGTGGAATATGACAAGCAAGAAGAAAACGAAGCATCGTAGAATAAGATTAAAAGAATGGTTTTAGTTGTGGACAAACGCCATTAGCATTTTATAATAGCTCTCCATGTTCACCGTTTTTAAGGCGATTCCATTGTAGGGGGCGACCCCTTAGCTCAGTTGGTTAGAGACAGGAATTTCTGGAAGCGGGTACATGGTATTTCTCGGGTGAGGGGGCGTAAATGCCAGACCGTAATGATGTTGAGACATCCAGAAGAATGACAAAAAAAACAGAATTCGAAGCACAAACAAGAAAACTGGCCAAAGCCGCGAAAAAAGAAGGCTATATTCCAGTTGATAAATCCATCGTTCGCGGAAATATTAAAATTCCGGGGGGCGAGGTGTGCAGTAAAAAGAAGACGGATCGCACGCTGAATGCGGCGACCACTGCTCTGGCTGTCCTCGGCCTTTCCGGGCAGCGCGCCAAGTCTGCCTGAATATCGGCGAAAAACCATGGAACCTTATCATTTTGATGCCATTGAGGAAATCCTCGTCGGTCATTACGCAAAATTAGACCAGGAACTTTGTGAGGTCTATTCTGTCGAAGAGGCTGATATTCAAGGTGTCGATAATGAATGTCGCAGCGCCTTGACCCATATTGCGCGTATCATGGATTTGAAGACCCCTGACGAGGTGAAAAAAGAACAGGTCCGTGCCGCAGGCCATCTGGAACGCGCCCGCCGTGATGCGTTGAAGCATAAGACATATTGGTGGGTCGACCTGATACAAAAACTGGTACGTCGGACAATGGAATCTGGGGTCATGATCCCCAAGCCCCATTTGAAAGAATTGGAAAAGTTGCGTAGAAAACATTTCATGATTTTGCGCAACGAAGTCCTGACAGCCAACAATAAAACAGATGATGAAATTGCGCTGGAGTATGAGGACTTATGTACGAAGCTCAGCAGCATCTATGAAAGATTAGACAGTTACGCAACACTGGCTGGTGTTTGCGATCCGGCTGAATCCTAAAAACGATCTTATCCACGTAATCCTCTTGCTTAAAAAAGGACTCTCAGGTAGGGTGCGCCCACCATTTTAGGGACTTTTTTAATAAAAGGATCGCAAGTACGATGACCTCGCACAAGGATATGGCGAACGCCATTCGTTTTCTCTCCGCTGATGCCGTTCAAAAAGCCAAATCCGGCCACCCCGGTATGCCCATGGGCATGGCAGATGTTGCCACTGTTTTGTTCTCCAAATATATGAATTTTGATCCCAAACAGCCAAAATGGGCGGATCGTGACCGCTTTGTGCTGTCGGCTGGTCATGGCTCCATGTTGATGTATTCCTACCTGTATCTGACAGGTTATGAAGACATGACCATTGAACAGGTGCGTAACTTCCGCCAAATGGGTGCGATTACGGCAGGTCATCCTGAATATGGTCACGCCACAGGGATTGAAACCACAACGGGCCCACTGGGCCAAGGCATTACAACTGCTGTCGGTATGGCAATTGCTGAAAAAATGCAAAATGCCCGTTTCGGTGACGATGTGGTTAATCACTATACATATGTCATTGCCGGTGATGGTTGCCTAATGGAAGGCATCTCCCATGAAGCGATCTCCACAGCAGGTCACATGGGGCTGAACAAGCTGATCGTTTTCTGGGATGATAACGAGATCACCATTGACGGTAAACTTGATGTTGCAGCCTCTGATGATCAGCTCAAACGTTTTGAAGCTTCTGGCTGGCACACACAAGCCATTGACGGTCATGACCCGGATGCCATTGCATTGGCGATTGATCATGCCAAGGAAAGCAACAAACCGTCTTTGATTGCTTGTAAAACTAAAATCGGTAAAGGCGCCCCGAGCCTTGAAGGCTCACATAAAACCCACGGTGCCCCACTGGGTGATGAAGAAATCGCCAACATGCGTGAGCAACTGGGGTGGGATGCTGCCCCGTTTGAAATTCCAGCTGATATTCTGGAGGCATGGCGCACGGCGGGTGGTCGTGGTGCAACTGCACGCGAAGCTTGGCAAGAGCGCTTTAACGAACTGGATTTGGATGCACAGGAAACATTTGTGCGCACCAATGATGGCGGTCTGCCGGAAAACTGGATGGTTGCGGCTAACGATTATAAAAAGCAACTGTGCGAAGACGCGCCTAAAAAAGCCACACGTCAGTCTTCACAAATGGCCTTGAATGCATTGTGTGAAGTGATCCCGGAAATGGTCGGTGGTTCTGCTGACCTGACAGGCTCCAACCTGACCAAGGCAACAAGTCAGACCTCAATTACACCGGACGATTTCTCCGGGAACTATCTGCACTATGGTATCCGTGAATTCGGGATGGCGGCTTTCATGAACGGGATTGCCCTTCATGGCGGGTTTGTTCCTTATGGCGGTACGTTCCTTGTTTTTGCTGATTACATGCGTGCGGCCATGCGTTTGTCTGCGCTGATGGAACAGCGTGTTGTTTATGTTTTGACCCACGACTCCATCGGTCTGGGTGAAGATGGCCCGACGCATCAGCCTGTTGAAACGGTTGCGTCCTTGCGCGCGATGCCGAACACCAATGTGTTCCGCCCCGCTGATGCGGTGGAAACTCTGGAATGCTGGATGCTGGCCCTGCAAGCGGAAAAAACGCCGTCTGTTCTGGCCCTGTCACGTCAAGGTCTGCCAGCGGTTCGCACTGAATATTCTGAAGAAAATAAATCTGCCCGTGGTGCATATGTGTTGGCCCAAGCCGATGGTCCGCGCAAAGCAACCTTGATTGCCACAGGTTCAGAAGTTGAAATCGCGATGAATGCACGCGAAGCTTTGCAAGCTGATGGCGTGCCGACAGCTGTTGTGTCTATGCCGTGTTGGGAACTGTTTGAACAACAGGACGATAACTACAAGCGTGACACATTGGGTGACGGTGTGCGCGTGGCAATCGAAGCCGGCCTGCAAATGGGCTGGGATCGTTATATCGGGGCCAACGGTGCCTTTATCGGTATGACAGGCTTTGGTGCCTCTGCCCCGGCAGGTGAACTGTATGAGCATTTCGGTATCACTGCCGAAGCTGCCGTCAAAGCGGTTAAAGACAGAGTTTAAGACTTGAATAAAGAGGCGGTCCCAATGTGGGCCGCCTCAAACTTTTTATAAGATTTAAGATTCGAATTGGAGGAAATCCTATGGCACTCGTTTCCATGCGTCAGCTTCTTGATCATGCTGCAGAAAACGACTACGGCCTTCCGGCGTTCAACATCAATAATATGGAGCAGATGCTGGCGATTATGGCCGCAGCGTCCAAAACCGACTCTCCGGTCATTATGCAGGCATCACGCGGTGCGCGTAAATATGCCAATGATGTGGTGCTGAAGCACTTGATTCAGGCGGCTGTTGAAATGTATCCGGACGTTCCGGTTTGTATGCACCTTGATCACGGTAACGAGCTGCGCACCTGTATGTCTGCTATGGCAAACGGTTTTTCTTCTGTGATGATGGACGGTTCCCTGGAAGCCGATGGCAAGACACCAGCTTCTTATGACTATAACGTGGATACAACTGCCGAAGTGGTCAAGGCTGCGCACCTGATCGGTGTGTCTGTTGAAGGGGAGCTGGGTGTTCTGGGCTCACTGGAAACAGGTGAAGGCGAAAAAGAAGACGGCCACGGTTTTGAAGGTAAGCTTGATAAAGACAAGCTGCTGACTGATCCGGATCAGGCGGTTGATTTTGTCTCTAAAACCAAGGTGGATGCGCTGGCAATTGCGATGGGGACAAGCCACGGTGCCTATAAATTTACTCGTAAACCCGATGGTGAAATTCTGGCGATGGATGTGGTGAAAGAAATCCACAAGAAGCTGCCGAACACGCATTTGGTGATGCATGGCTCTTCTTCTGTACCACAAGAACTGCAAGACATCATCAATGAATATGGTGGGGAAATGAAGCAGACGTATGGTGTGCCGCTGGAAGAAATCGTTGTGGGCATCAAAAATGGTGTACGCAAGGTCAACATCGACACAGATAACCGTATGGCGATCACGGGTGCAATCCGCAAAGCCATGCAGGAAGATCCAAGTGCGTTTGATCCGCGTCACTATCTTAAGCCTGCGATTGCAGCCATGGAAAAAGAATGTGTTCAGCGCTATGAAATGTTTAACTGCGCTGGTCAAGGTTCCAAGATCAAGGCCATTAACCTGAACGATATGGCAAGCCGTTATGAAAGCGGTTCGCTTGATCCGGTTCTGGGTTAATTGAAAAAAGCATGTCGCCCTTATTTGTTATGAGGGCGACATTTTTTTTAGGAATAGACATATGCTTAAAATCGCCCCTTCCATTCTTTCTGCTGACTTTGCCAAATTGGGTGAAGAGGTTGTCGCCGTTGATAAAGCAGGAGCGGACTGGATTCATATTGATGTAATGGATGGTCACTTTGTTCCGAACCTGACCTTTGGCCCTTGTGTTATCAAGGCCATTCGGTCTTACACGGACAAGCCCTTTGATGTGCATCTGATGATTGATCCAGCCCAAGAATATTTAAAGGAATATGCCGATGCTGGGGCCGATATCATCACGGTCCATGCCGAAGCAGATAAGCACCTGCATCGTTCTGTTCAGATGATCAAGGATTTGGGCAAAACGGCCGGGGTCTCTTTAAATCCAGCGACACCTGTCAATGCTGTGAAATATGTGCTGGATGAAATTGACATGATTTTGGTCATGTCGGTCAATCCCGGCTTTGGCGGGCAGAAATTTATTCCGTCACAGTTAGAAAAGATCAAACGCCTGAAAGATATGATCGGGGATCGCGACATTGATATTCAGGTTGATGGCGGGGTAAACCCGGCCACGATTAAATCGGTTGTGGATGCCGGGGCCAATGTGGTGGTTGCCGGTTCTGCTGTTTTTGGTGGGGATTATGCTGAAAACATCAAAGCCATCCACGAGGCTGCGAAATAAGCAGACTCAGCCCTTAACAAAAAGCCCGCATCAGGTCAATTGATGCGGGCTTTTTGTGTTAGGTCGTCATTCTCAACTGGATTGAGAATCTTTTAGCGGCGATCAACCCAATTAAGCATAGGTACAAAGATACGCTGTATCCTGTTTTACTTTCAGCTGGAATTTTGTATTGGCTTCCACTTCGAAGCTTTGGCCGGAATTGAAAGTTACAAACTCGTCCGCACCCGGTAACTTAACTGTCAGCGCACCGCTGATGACAGACATAGTTTCGTGTTGGCTGGTGCCAAATTCATATTCACCAGGAGCCATTACGCCAACGGTTGCAGGCAGTTTTTCACCCTGAAAGGCGATGGATTTTACTTTACCGTCGAAATATTCATTTACGCTTAGCGGAACATCGGTCATTGTCTTAATCTCCTAAAGAAATGGATAGGTTATGAAAGCGTATAGTTATATTCGATACTCCACTGCCATACAAGGTAAAGGCTCCTCCTTATAGCGCCAGCAGGCGGCTGCAAAGGCATACTGCGAAGAGCAAGGACTGGAGCTTGTCAGTGACTATAAAGACTTGGGTGTGTCCGGCTTTAAGGGAAACAACCAGAAGCATGAACTTGGGAAGTTCCTTGCAGATGTAGAGGTTGGGCGCATATCCACCCCATCGGCTTTGATTGTGGAAAGCTTGGACAGGATCAGTCGACTTCCTGTTGATGATGCCATGCCTTTATTCATGATGCTCAGAAGTGCGGGTGTCGAAATCCACACACTATCTGACAGGCAGGTTTATAAGAAGGGGGATGACTGGACCAAACTGATTGTTGCCATGGCTGTTATGGCTCGTGCCCATGAAGAAAGTGCAATCAAAGGAGAGCGTATCAAGAAAGCTTCTCTCAAGAGGCAGAAAGATAAAGCAGCTCATAAGACACCCCATGTTCCTTTCTGGTTCGAAAAGGGTGAGGATGATTTGATTATTCTCGAGGACAGGGTTGCAGAACTAAGAAAGATATTTGATTTGTATCTTTCCGGCATCGGCTCAAGGCGCATTGCACAGCAGATGAATAAGGAAGGCTGCAAAGGTCCAACAGGAAAAGGTTGGTCTCAGTCTTACGTCAATATTTTAGCAAGCCAGAAAACACCAATTGGGACACATATCACCGAAGATGGTCGGGAAATCGAGGGGTACTATCCCCAAGTGATTGACACGGATACATGGCTTAAGGTGCAAGCCGCGAAGAAAAGAAACCGGGTAAATCGTGGCACCCATAAGAACGGTAGGCTTGGTCTCGTCCCGAACCTGTTTACAGGAATTGCCTTCTGTGGTGAGTGCGGTAGCCCAATGAGGTTTGATCATGTCTACAATAAGAAACGGGTAATGTATCGCTATCTCGGTTGCGCTGATGCTGTAACCGGACTGGAAAAAGAAAAGCGGTGTAAGAATAAGGCCCATAAATATGACTTCTTAGAGCCCTTTATCCTGAAGGGGTTGAGGCACTGAAGTCTCAAAAGATGACACGGAAACGCGCTCAAAGCTGGATAAAGTGCAGGGACAGCTTATAGACCTTCAGGTGACTTCTGAGAAACTTGCTGGAGCTATTCAAAGAGCCCCAAATATTGACGCATTGTATGACCAGCTTGAGGACATATCCAACGAGATTGAAGATGCCAGAAAGGAAGAGACGCGCCTTAAAGCTTTATTGGCTAGTGTATCCTCGACTGAGGAGCAGGTAATTGTGCGAGAAGAAGGGCAAATGGTGAACGCACAAGAGCTTGTGGCAACTTACATACAGGCAACTGATGCACTCTTTGGGGATGAGGCAAGACAGGTAATCAGAAAACGGGTGCTGGCCCTTATCAGCGATATTACCATCTGGGCTGATGGCAGGTGCAAAGTGACTTCAGGTGATAGCTGGTTTGAGTTCCGTTTCACCAAGGAGAGTTTTCATGGACGGACAGCCAAGGCGGTTTATCTCTATGATAATGGTGAAAACAAGGTCAGACTACAGAGGACTGGACCGCTCCAGTTATCAATGAAGAGATGGTGAACAGTATCTACGGTAAAAATAAAAGCTAATGAAATGTCACTATAGTTTTGCTGC